>CAYOYB010000008.1:0-92794 GCA_964408085.1 uncultured Muribaculaceae bacterium
ACCAGTGACAAAACCAACAGAAACAAAACCACCAGTGACAGAACCACCAGTGACAGAACCACCAGTGACAGAACCACCAGTGACAGAACCACCAGTGACAGAACCACCAACACAAACTGGAATTCCAGATCATACTAGCCAAGTAGGAATTGATACTGGAAATGTAGTTGATCCATTTGCTTGTAAAATATTAGTATTCAGAAGATAATTTAAAATTATATAAACTAAGAATTTTTATAAAAATATTCTTAGTTTTTTTATTTACATTCTATATAGCTAAAAATTTTAATAGTATATTTTAATTAAGTAATTAAATTATTGTGCTTTAAAATAGAACAAATAAATAACTTTATTAGTTTTGAAAAATAAATGTTATTACGATGAATAAGTCGTAGTTTTTTTATTGGCATATTTACTCTTTAATGTTATAATTAAATTAGTAATATTATGGAGGAAATCACATATGAAAGTAATAACAATTAAGCAACCATTTGCTACATTAATTGCTGAGGGATTGAAAGAATATGAATTTCGTACATGGAGAACTAAATATCGAGGAGAAATTCTTATTCATGCAGGTAAAAGTATCGATAAAAAAGCCATGAAAAAATTTGAACATTTAAATTTAAATTATCCTACTGGCTGTATTATTGCTAAAGCGACTTTGACTGACTGTATTCTAATTAGCGATAAAGAAAGAGAAATATTAAATAAAAAGAATCCTTTAGTATATTCTGGTGTTATAAAACATCCAGATTGGAAAGGATATGGTTTTAAATTAGAAAATGTTCAAAAAATAGAAAATATAAACATTAATGGCAAACTTAGTTTATGGGATTATGATTATGATAGATAATGAGATAACAAATATGAATAGCCATATTTTAATTTCTAATTTAAATAAGTTGCATACCACTAAAATGGGTATTGAAAGAATTAAAAGAAATCTTAACCTAAATACTGATGATGTTGTGTTATGGTGTTGCGATAAAATAAAAGATTTAAATAGTACTATATATAGAAAAGGTAAGAATTGGTATATTATTTGTGATAATTATAAGATAACTGTTAATGCTTATAGTTATACTATAATTACAGCCCATTTACTAAAAAAAGATAATTTATAAATTTTAAATAAATAAGAAAGGTGACGAAATGAGAACTAAATATGAAAATTGGACAAAAGAATTTATGGATTCTTGGAAGAAATTGGATTATGAAAGAACACTAGAAACATTAGATAAAAATGTCAAATATTATGAGAATCCAATTGATGAACCTTGTAAAAATTTTTTAGAGGTAACAAATCTTTGGAATATAGTTGCTGATAATCAAAAAGATATTGATTATACCTTTGAGATAATTGCTTGTGATGAAAATACATGTATAATTAATTGGCAAATGACAAGAACGATGACTAAAGATAATGTAAAACAAGAAATTGATGGTATTTTTCAAATATCATTAAATAGTGAAGGAAAGTGCACATATTTTAAACAATGGAGATTTACTAGATAATTATTACTTTAAAATTTATAACAAATTATTTAGAAGTAGTTAATTTTTATTAAAAGGAGTTGATGGCTATGAATCAAAAAATCTATTTTGATAATAATGCGACAACAAAAGTAGATGAAGCTGTATTAGAGGCGATGATGCCATATTTTGAAGAAAATTATGGTAATCCTAGCAGTACTTATTTTTTTGGAAAAAGTGTTAAAGAAGAAATTATAAAAGCTAAACAAAATATTGCTAAATTATTAAATGCTAATGAAAATGAAATTATTTTTACAAGTTGTGCTAGTGAAAGTAATGTTACTGCCATTATGAATGCTATTAGATCAAACCCAACTAAGAAACATATAATTACTACAAAAGTGGAACATGCATCGATATTAGAAACAATGAAATATCTTGAAAAAAATGGTTATAATATCACGTACTTATCAGTAGATAAATTTGGAAAAATTAATTTAACAGAACTTGAACAATCTATTACTAGTGATACTTGTTTAATAGCTGTAATGTTAGCAAATAATGAAATTGGTAATATTTATCCTATAAAAGAGATTGGAAAAATTGCGAAAAAGCATAAAATTTTATTCCATTGTGATGCAGTCCAAGCCATTGGAAAAATTAAAATTGATGTTAATGATATGAATGTTGATACTTTATCATTATCAGGGCATAAAATTCATGCACCCAAAGGGATAGGAGTACTTTATGTAAAAGAAGATGTACCATTTACACCACTAATATTTGGTCATCAAGAACATAATAAAAGAGGTGGAACTGAAAATGTTCCTTATATAATTGGTTTATCTAAGGCTGTTGAAATGATTTTGGATGACGATTACAAAATAAATGAAGAGTTAATGAATTTACGCGATTACATGGAGAGTCAAATCAAGGATAATATTGAAGATGTTATTATATATGGTGATCTAAATAATAGACTACCAAATACTTCAAATATTGCTTTTAAAGATGTTAAAGCAGATGAATTATTATTAATTTTAGAATCTTTTAATATATTTATTTCAACAGGATCAGCTTGTAATTCTGAACTTGCTGAACCATCACATGTATTATTAGCTTGTAATGCTGATTTAGAAAATTATAGTCCTATAAGAATTAGTTTAAGTAAGTATAACACAAGGGAAGAGATTGATATTTTTGTTAAAAGATTGATTACTGCAGTAAATATGCTAAGGAGAAAAAAAGTTGAAAAATCAAAATAAGATAATAAATACAATATCGGATGATAGTTTTTGCCCAGCTGATAATTTAATGAGTGATTTCAGAAGGGTAATTAGTGAAACGCCAAAACAAAAATATCCTAAGCATATTGATGTTTCAGTAAATACTATTAAATATTGGAAAAAGCACGCTGACATAGTTATAGAATCAAAAGATATAATAACATTTATGTGGGATGAGATAGTTGATGAACAGCTTCCACCATTAAAAATTAAGGCTAAAAAGAATCTGAATAAATATTCTATCATGTATTTGAAAGAATATGGTGATGATAAATTGTCAATTATTTGCAAACAGAGAAAAGGCAAAAACAAAAATGGAACAATCTATTTAGAAAAGGAAACAGAGAAAGGTAGGCGTTTATAATGTCAGTACTAATTAATTTTAAAATTTGTGATAATGATAAGGCTTGTAGTGGTATGGCAATTTGTCCAAAAAAAGTTTTTACTTGGAATGAAGAAAAGCAATCCTTAGAAATTGATAATAGTAAGTGTATTAGTTGTGGTTTATGCCAAAAAGCTTGCATGGTCTCAGCAATTAAAGTAGCTAAAAATAAGGAAGAGTATGATAAAATACAAAATGATTTTGCAAATGATCCTAGGACAATAAATGATTTATTAGTAGAAAGATATGGTGGAAAACTAATCGATTTAGCTATGGCTGGTAATGCCAAAGAAATTGATTTAAAAGCAGGCAGTAATGATCGCCCATTAATAATTGAATTGTATAACGAAGAATCTATAATGTGCCTTTTAAAATCTATAAAGGTAAAGGATATTGCCGACACTTTTAACAAAAATACTAGATACAGAAAGATTGAAGTTGAAGATGAAAGTTTATTGAAGAAATATGATATTAAAGAACTTCCTTCATTACTTTTCTTTAAAAATGGAAGACAGATTGGGAAAATAGAGGGTTATTATTCAGAAGATGACAAAAATGTTTTAATTGAAAAAATAAAAAAAATATCAGATAATTAACATGAAAACAGTATTTTTACTGTTTTTATATTATCATTAATTTGATATAATAAATATGGTGGTAATGATGAATAAAAGGCAAATACTTAGTAAAGTTGATGTTTTAATAGAAATGTATAAAAAAGGACAATTAGGTGGAGAGATAATGCCTGAAGATAAAAATCCAGGATTATTAAGAGATAGTTTAGAAAATTATTTATATTTTACATTACCAATGGCTCTTAATTACCAAAGAAATTCTTATACATTATGGGAAAATGCTTTAAAAACATATAATGATTCAGAAACTAATTTTGTATTTAATCCAAAAAAATGTTTAGAAAAATCATTTGCAGAAGTACAATTTGCGCTTACTAAATATAGAGTAGCGCTCCAAAAACAAAAACAAACAGAAATTTGGTTAAAATTATGTGAAACATTTGTTGAATTGTTTGATGGAGACATAAGAAAATTATTTAATCAATTAGATGATGATGTTAATAAAATAAGGGATTTTATTCAAAAACAAAATAAAAGTAAATTTCCTTATTTATCAGGTACAAAAATTTGTAATTATTGGTTATATGTTATTTGGCAATATACTGATAGAAAATATAAAAATATAGAAGATTTAACTGTTGCACCTGATACTCATGTATGTAAAGCCACTCATAAGTTGGGTTTAATTACTGACGAGGAATTTAATTCAAGCAATGTTCAATTAATTGTAATAGATAAATGGCAACAATTATTAAAAGATACTAAATATAAACCCATAGATATTCATACACCATTATGGTTATGGAGTAGAAATGGTTTTATAGAATTGGAAGAAGAAATTTAACAAGAACAATGTCTTATTAGGAGGATTTTTATGAAAAATGTAGTAATTGCTGGAAGTTCTAAATTACAAACTGACATAAACCACTGGCTAAATTTTTTTAAAGAAAAAAATTTTAGAATTTTAGATTATCCAAGACCAATTGATAGTACAAAATTTATGGAATTATATCCCAATGTACATAAAGAATTTTATGAAAATATAAATAAAGCTGATGTTCTATTTATTATGAATGAAGACAAGAATGGAAAATCTGGATATATTGGAGTAGAAGCATTTGCTGAATTAGCTTATGGACTTGCCCAAAAATTAGTTTATAATAATGAAATTGAACTAGTAATTTTACAAATGCCAAGCAAAGATGTCCAATGCTATGAAGAAATTAATTTATGGCTAAATCTTGGTTGGATAAAATTATTTAATGAAAGTTCACTAAATAAATAATTAGAAAGTGAGATTTTTATGGTTAGTGTAGTAGAAAAAGAAAATAAATCAAAATCTAAAAAAAGTAAAATTTTCACTTTAGATGATTTAAAAAAAGACTATGATAAATTACAAAAGAAATATGGAGCTAAAGAATTAGATTCTATTTATAATGGTGGTTGCGAAACTAATCCAGATATTTGTTTTGTTTTTATGAATCCAACTGGAAGGAATATTGCTTCTTCTAAAAATTGGAAAGGTTTAAAGTCTCCTTGGATAGGTACTAAAAATATTTGGGATTTATTTTATAAATTAAATTTATTAGATGATGATATTTATACAAAAATTAAAAGTATTAAAGGTAGTGACTGGACTATAGATTTTGCTTTAGAAGTTTATAATAATGTTAAGAAACATAAATACTTTATAACTAATTTAGGAAAATGTACGCAAGTTGATGCTCGAGAATTACCAGATTCTGTTTATAAAGAATATCTTCATTTATTAGAAAAAGAATTTGAAATTATAAAACCAAAAGTCATTATTTTATTTGGTAACCAAGTTAGTTCTATAGTTTTAGATGAAAAAATATCTGTTTCGCAAGTACGTAAGAAATGCTTTGAAAAAAATATTAATGGAGAAAACTATAAATTTTATTCTGTTTATTATCCTGTTGGTAATGGTAGATTCAATATTGATAAATCTATTGAAGATATAATGTGGATTATGGATAGAGAATTAAAAAATAATAATTGTAAATAAAAATATATTAATTAAGATTATAAATGTAATAAAGGATGGTTTTAATGATTGATAAAGTTAAGGAATGTGTATATTTATTATTAAAGGAAAATAATGATGGGCATGGAATGGAGCATATTAATAGAGTTTTAGAATTATCGTTAAAATTTGCTGATATAGAGCATGCAGATAAAGATATAACTGCTTTAATAGCTCTATTGCATGATGTAGATGATTATAAATTATTTGGAATAGAATGTTCAGAAAAATTGACGAATGCTAAAAAGATTATGAAAGATTGTGCTATAGATACAAAAATTCAAGAACAAGTAATTCTATCGCTTAAAAATTTTGGTTATGGAAAGAGACTAAATGGTTGTTATCCAACAAAAATCGAAGGAAAAGTTGTTTCTGATGCTGATATGTGTGATGGATTAGGAGTTAGTGGTATTTTAAGAACTCATGCTTATGGTATAAAACATAATAGACCTTTTTTTGATAAGAATATTTTTCCAATCGAAGATATGACAGCAGAAAAATATACAAGAGATTGTGCTGATAGTAGTGTTTGCCATATATTTGAAAAAATATTAAAATTAAAAGATTTGATGCTAACAGATGCTGGTAAAAAAGAAGCAGAATCTAGATATAATATAGTTGTAGAATTTTTATATCATCTATTTGCTGAAGAAAATGCAACTGAATGGATTGAGTATCTTGATAATTATTTAAAACGTTCAAGAGATTAAAAATTCACATTACAATAAACTGGAGGTATTTATAAAATGAAAGTATTATTATTTACTCATAAAAGCGATATAGATGGTATGGGTAATGCAGTATTAGCGAAATTAGCATTTGATGAAGTTGATTATGTATTATGTGAAACATTTAATCTTCAAAAGGAAATATCAAAATATTATGATAATGGAAGTATTTATTATTATGATAAAATTTTTGTAACTGATTTATGGCTTGAAGAACCAACATTATCAAAGGTGGCAAACGATGAACAGTTAAAAGATAAATTTTTTGTGTTTGATCATCATAAATCAGCTCTAGAAGGTAATTTTAATAAATATCCCTTTACAACAATTAGAATTGCTGATGAGAAGGGGTTATGTAGTGGAACAAGCTTATTTTATGAATTTTTGGTAAACAATAGTTTTATTGATTGCAATATTAATAAAATAAGTGATTTTTCAGAATTGACAAGAAAATATGATACATGGGAATGGAAAACAAGATATAACGATGAAATGCCACATGAATTAACTTTACTATTTGACTCTGTAGGGTGCGATGGATATATACAATTAATGTTTGATAAATTAAGTAATACAGTTGACGAAAATTTTAAATTTAATGAATTAGAAAAAATGTTAATTGATAATAAAGTTAATCAAGTTCAAGAGAAGTTATCTAACTATGCTAAAAAAATTTATTATAAAGAAATATTAGGATTAAAAGCAGGCATAGTATTTATAGATTACGAATATAGAAATGATTTAGCAGAATATTTTAGACAAAATAATTTTGATATAGACTTTGCTATGCTGATTGCGTTAGATTATGGAACAATTTCTTATCGAAGCATTAAGAGTGATATTAATGTTAGAGTAATAGCAGAAACAATGGGTGGAAAAGGTCATGATAAGGCTGCAAGTAGTCCTATTTCTGAAGAACAAAAAATTGAATTAATAAAAATATTGACTAAGAATAATAGCTAAATTTATTATAAATTAAAGAGAACGAAAATTTTATCGTTCTTTTTATCTTTTGAATACTATAAATTTAATTCAATAAATATTTATAATTGTATAAAAAATTGATTATTAATCAAAATAAATATATGGAGGGATTTAAATGTCAAAAGACACTAATGAAATAAATGTATTAGATGAATTAAATAAGGGTGCTTGTATGGGGATGGACGCTATCCACTTTATATTAGACAAAGTAAAAGATGATGGATTAAAACAAGAATTAAATAATCAATATGATAAATATCAATCCATATCAAATAAAATTTGTGAACTATATCCAGAATATAAGAATGATAAACCACATGAAACCAATGCTATGAATAAAGTAATGACTTGGTATGGAATTGAAATGAAAACATTAATGGATGATAGCACATCAAAAATAGCTGAACTATTACTTCAAGGTACTAATATGGGAATTATTGAGGGACGTAAATTATTAAATCATAAAGAAACTGATTCTAAAGTTCATCAATTGGTTCAAGAATATGTAGATATGCAAGAAACAGCTGTTGAAAAGTTAAAAAAATTTTTATAACTTATGCATTAAATAGGTTAAAGGTAGATTAAATAAAATCTATCTTTTTTATTTATAAATTAATGTTATATTTCAATATAAATTGTATAATAAATCAAAAATCTATGTTATAATTTTATTGGGAGAATAAGCTATAATAGTGCAAAAATTAACTAATATGGAGGAAAAATTTTATGAAATTATATATTACGTATACAAAGGATAGTTTTACAAACAGACAACTAGAAGAATTAAGTAAAGTTGGAGAGGTTATATTTTTAGAGAATACTTTTAATTTAGACGAAGCCCCATATTTAAATGATGATAATGAAAAGATATTGGTAGTTGACCCAGATTGGTATAATTGGGATATTAATGATGCTCATCTAAGTAAAATTAAAAATTTAAAAGGTGTATGTTTAGCTACAACAGCATTTGATTGGATAGATTTAAATTATTGTAAAAATCATAATATAACTGTTTGTAATATTCCTAAGTATTCAACTGATTCAGTTGCAGAATATGCAATATTCCTTATGATGTGTTTAGCAAAAAAATTTCCTATTCAAATGAAAACAGATTATAAAGTAGATTATTCAAAATATATGTTAACTTCTGAAATAAGGAATAAAACAGTAGGTATTATTGGGTTAGGAACAATAGGTACTAAAATAGCTGATATGTGTCAAGCATTAGGTATGAATGTTATTTATTGGAATAGAAGTGAAAAAGAAAATAATTATAAGCGAGTTGATTTAGAAACTTTATTTAAGCAAGCTGATTTTATATTTCCAACATTTGCTACAAATGATGAAACAAGTAAATTAATTACAGATGATTTGATTAATACAATGAATGGCAATGCTTTTATTAATGTAGTTAATAATCCTAGAGAATTATATAATCATGATTTACTTCTTAATAGAGCTGAAAAAGAAGAAATAAGTTATGCTTTTGAATTATATGGTAATGAGAAGAAAATGTATGATTATAAAGGAAATATTATGGCAACAGCGCCTTATGCCTTTTATACAAATGAAGCTATTGATAGATTAATTTCTATATGGTGTGATAATATTATTTCTTTGGTAAATGGTAATCCACAAAATATTGTAATTAAAAATTGATTATTAAATTATTTATCATTTAAGAAAGAGGTTAAAATATGTTAGATGAACAATATATAGATATTGCAATAGAAATTAGTAAACACGCTAAATATCCATATGGAGCTATTGTAGTAAAAGATGATGAAATAATTGGTAGAAGTGATGATAAGACTTTAATCGAAACAAGTATGTATTCTCATGCTGAATTGATGGCAATAGAAAGTGCTTCTAAAAATAAAAATCTTTATGGAGATTTAAAAGGTTCAACAATCTATGTATCTTGTGAACCTTGCATGATGTGTATGGGTGCAATACTATATGAAAAAATTTCTAAGATAGTTTATGCTGCAACACTAAAAGATAGTAATGATAATTATTCCCCTGAAATTATTACTGATATAGGTGTATTGGCTAGTTATGGAAATGAGAGAGTAGAAATAGTAAAAGAATTAAATAGAGATAAAGCAGTTGAAGTTTTGAAATTGAAAGGAAGATAAAATGAAAAAGACAATAGTTGTTACAGGTGGTAGTGATGGTTTAGGTAAAACTTTAGCATCATATTTATCAAAAGAAAATAATGTCATTATTTTAGCTACAAATGAAGAAAAATTAAAAAAAGTCGCAAATGATAATGGTTGTAAATATTATGTTTGTGATGTTAGTAATTATAATATTGTATATAACTGTATAAGCGAGATAGTTAATGAGTTTGGTAAAATCGACGTATTGATTAATAATGCTGGTTTATGGATTCAAGAAGAATTGGATATAAATGATAGTAATAGAATTAATGATGTAGTAGATGTTAATTTACTTGGTGTTATTAATTGTTCTAAAGCTGTAATTCCAATTATGAAAGAAAAGAAAGATGGATTAATAATAAATATTAATTCACAAGCTGGTATTAATCATAAAGCAGAAAGAGTTGTATATAATGCTACAAAATGGGGTGTTACAGGATTTTCTAAATCTTTACAGGATGAGGTTGCTAAATATGGTATAAGAGTAACAAATGTTATGCCAGGAATGATGAAAACAGATATGTTTAATAAACTGAATATTCAAAAAAATATGGATAATGGTATTGATACAAGAGAAGTTTATAGATTAATTCAATTCATTATTGATACTCCTAATGATGTTATGATACCAGAAGTTGGAATTAAAAATATTAATAATTAAGATATAGATAATGTATTAGTAAAAGGACATAAAATACATGAAACTAGAAAAATTATTTAGATAAAATGAAAACTTTTTAATAGGGAATGGAGAATAATTATAATGAATATAGAAATCAATAGAGTAAAAATAATAGTTACTGTACCAATAGAAAATGTAGATGAAGTAAGAACTTCTATGTGTGAAGCAGGAGCAGGTGTAATAGGAAATTATACGAACTGTACTATGTCGACGAAATGTACAGGTACTTTTAAACCTAATGATGATGCTAATCCTTATATTGGTAAAAATAATAACTTAGAATTTGTTGAAGAGGAAAAGTTAGAAGTTGTATGTTCAGTAAATATGGTAAGTAAAGTTTTGAATAAATTAAGAGAAGTACATCCATATGAAGAACCAGCAATAGATATTATACCTTTAATTGATGACGAATATTTTAAAAGTAATGGAGGAAAATAAAATGGAAAATAAAGTTGTATTAGTAACAGGTAGTTCAAGAGGAAATGGAAAGGCTACAATTATAGAATTTGCTAGTAGAGGTTACAATGTTGTAATAGATTATATTGATAGTGAAAAAGAAGCAAACCCAGCATTTAGATCATTTAATAACGAAGAAGATGCACGAAGATTAAAGGAATATGTGGAGATTAACTTTGGAATAAAAGCTTTGGTAGTTAAAGCTGATGTGTCAAGTGAACTTGAAGTAAAAAATATGGTAGAACAAGCAATAAGTGAATTTGGTCATATAGATGTATTAGTAAATAATGCTGGAGTAGTATTTGATAGAGCTTTTGCTGATATTGAAATAGATGAGTTTAAAAGAACTATAGAAGTAAATATTCTAGGAGCATTTATTGTTGCAAGAGAAGTCACTAAATATATGAAAAAAGGAGGTACAATTATTAACGTTTCCTCAACTAACGGAACAAAAGTTCTGTCACCAGATTCTTTAGATTACAATATTTCAAAAATAGGATTACAAAGTCTTACAAGAGATTTAGCATTTCAATTTAAACCTAATATAAGAGTTAATGCTATTGCTATTGGTTGGGCTGATACTGATATGAATAAAGATTTACCACAAGATTATCTTGATAGCGAGAAATCTAAAATATATTTAGAAAGATTTGCCAATCCTAGTGAAATAGCAAAAACAATATACTTTCTAGCAAGCGATGAATCAAGTTATATAAATGGCGAAATAATTAATATCGATGGAGGGTATTGTTAATGAAAAATAATCGCTATTATAGTCGTATCGATGATATTGATGATATTAGCAATTTATCAAAATTAGTATGTAAAGAATATTCTTTAGGTGTATATAATGATACTTTTGTTATAGAAATTGGATATGAAGATTTCAATGCAATCATTACAACATCAATTGGAAAGTTTTTGATGAAAGTTTTTAGAAATTCAAGAGATGATAAAGAAGTATATGAGTGTATAGATAGAAGTTGGAATGCTTGGAAGAATAATGTTGCAACTCCTAAAATTTATAAGAATTCAAATGATGAGATTGCAGCAATTATAAATTATAATAATTCAAGATTTAGAGTATCTGTTATAGAATATATAGATGGATATAACTTTTTTGATTTAAATCGAAAACCTACATTTAATGAGTTAAGAGAAATAGTTAATATAGCTAGTAATTTAAATGCTATGGATTATAAACCAAACTTTATTTATGACACTTGGGCAATCACTAGTTTTTGTAATGAATTTGAAAAAAAATATAAGTATTTAGATAAAGAATATTTGGAAATGATTAAACCTATTTATGATAGATTTAAAAATTTTGATTATGATAAACTACCAAAATCTTTTGTTCATGGCGATATGATGAGCACTAATTTAATGGTAGACAAAAATAATAAAATATGGGTTATTGATTTTTCAGTTTCTAATTATACAGCTAGATTAAATGAAATTGTTGTAATTTGTGATGATGTGGCAATGATTTATGGTAATAAGGAAGAATCAGAAAAAAGAATCGTAGCAGCCTTTGAACAATGGTGTAATGAAATAAATGCAACACAATTAGAAAGAGATTCATTTCAAATGCTATTTGATGTAGCAAACGCTATTAATGTGCTAAATCCACTCTACGAAATAGCAACTGGAAATGATTCTGAAGAAACGCAAATGCATTTAAATGCTGGAATATTTGGTTTATCATTATTTAAACAAAAAATAAAAACTTTAAATTAAACAATGTAATTGCGGCAACTTCGTTATAGTCAAATATAAATTTGACAGTGATGATAATAAATTTTCAAATTATTTTAAAACAGGAAAAACAATATTATGTGGACATTTTAATTATGAAAATGTACATTTATTGTTTAAAAATAGTATGAAGAATACTAAAGATTTAATAAATACTAAAACTAGAAAAGAAAAACAATTAGATTACTTTATCGTTAGTAATGATATAATTGTAAATTCTGTCAAAGTTTTAGAAAATTATTTTGACCATAAATTAGGAATATTTGAAATAAGATAGGATGGGATAACAATGTTAGATAATATAAAATGGTTAGGACATAGTACTATAAAATTTATAGACAATAAAATTATATATATTGATCCTTATAATATTAAAGAACAATCTAATGATGCTGATATTATTTTTATAACACATAATCATTATGATCATTTTTCAAAAGAAGATATAAAGAAGTGTACGAAAAGTGATACTAAAATAGTAATTACTAAAGATTTATATGAAGATACTTTAGCTTTAGGTTTTAATGAAAAAGATATAATAAGTGTATTACCAAATAATACTTATGAATTAGATAATATAAAATTTAAGACATTACCAGCCTATAATATTAATAAACAATTTCATCCTAAGGAAAATGGTTGGGTTGGTTATGTTATAAATATTAATGATGCAAGTTATTATATTGCAGGGGATACTGATATAACTGATGAAGCTAAAAACGTTCAATGTGATATTGCTTTTTTACCAGTTGGAGGTAAATTTACAATGAACTATGAGGAAGCAGCTGAGTTAGCAAATACAATAAATCCAAAGATAGTAGTACCTATCCATTATGGAACACTAATAGGTACTAAGGAAGACGCTTTAAATTTTAAATCTAATTTAAAAAATGATATTAAATGTGAAATTTTATAGATGATATAGAATTTCTTTTTATTTTAAACAATATTAAATATTTATAAATTTCATAAGTATATTAATTAAACTAAAAAGGGCTAAAGCCCTTTGATATATAAATTATAATTCTTTTAATAGTTTAAATAAATATATTCTTTCTTTTTTAAATAAGTACAATATAAAATTAATTCTTTAAGATAATTTATTTGTTAACATTATTATAACCATTTAATAATTTCTTAAGCATTTTATTTTCACTTTTTAAGTTAATTATATCAATATGATAATAACTATCCATCTCTAATGGATAACTTTGAATATTAAACCCATCAATTTGACTATCCATCCTTCTTATTAAAGTAGTAATATTATGAAACATTCTTGATAGTATTTCGTTACTTTTATTTGTTGTATTTGCTCGATAATATTTTTTATAACGATTAAATAAAAAATCAGGTATAACTATTTTATTAATATTATTATTGCTTAGTATTTTTAAAAATATTGCTAATATCAAAACAAAACTAGGAGATATGTCTCGATGTTTTTTAACACCTTGATTAACCTGATTAATGGCACTTTTATAATTTATGTTATTTATATAGCATACTCGTCCTCTTCCTATTTGAACTGAATAAATAAAACAAACTCCATCATTGTTAATAGCATATCTAATTATAGGCAAATTATATATTTTTCCATCAACATCCATTGAGAAAGTCATTATATAGGGTGTTTCTAATCCAAAGTCTTCAATCTCCCTTTGAGCATAGAATGAGATATCATCATATTCAAAAATTTTATTCGGCCTGATAAATTGTTCTAGATTATTATCATAAAAAAAACTAATTCTAGTTTCAATAAATTTATTTAAATCATCAGCATCTGAGGAAGCCATATTAAAAAGCATAATATTAAAAATATATGCTAAATCATGATATTCTTTTAATTTAATATTATTTTTTTTATTGAATTCATTTATTGATTCAATATATTCTGTTAAAAGATTATTAAAACAATTTAGATCAGAGATTTTTATAATTGGTTTATAATATCTTTCTTCTTCTCTAGGAATAATATAAGCAATATTGTTTCTAATATCTATCTCGTATTTTCCTTTTAATTTAATTTCTCTAAAGAAAATTTCTAATATATCATTTGGTCTTTCTATCATAATCATCACCATTTAGTGACATATTCTATCATAAATTTATTAGTTAATCAATAATTGTTGAGTAAATTATAGTGTGAGTAATCCTCTAAATAGAGGCTTAACAATATACATATTTGAAAAAAATAAGACTAAAAGTTGATTAAACTAACTGATAACTAAATTATAAAATTTAAGTTAAAATATGGAAAAATTAACTTAATTGTAGTATAATTCTATTAATTTGTAGGGAGTTGAAGTAATGATGAAAAATAAAAACAAATCAAATTTTCTAAAAAATATAAAAAAAACTTGGACTTATATAAAAGAATGCAGAGTTAATTTAATTGGATATGCAACAGTTAGTATTATTGAGGCTATAATTGGTGCAATTTTACCTTTAATTTCGGCCAAAATCATTTTGAATATAACTGATGGAATTATGACGCAATTAATACTCTCTGCTTTAACAGTATTTTGTATTGAATTTATATTATATATTGCATTTTATTTTAAAGGTTTTTTGTATGAAAAGGTTTATCAAAAGACATTGATTAATTTACAAATAGCTGTTGCTAGGGAAACACTTAAATTAGAAATAAAAGAAATTGATAAGGAATCATCTGGATTATTTATCGATAGGTTAAATAAAGATACACAAGATATTTCTGCAATGTTTATGGAATATACTTATTGGACATCTAATGTAATATCAAATATTGGTGTTTTATTTGCAGTATTTATACTAAATAGGTATTTATTTATATATGCGCTTATGACATCAATTTGTATATTTTTAATAAATAAGAAAAGATTAAGTAAGCAATATGAAATACAAAAAAATGTTAAAAAAATTCAAGAAAAGAAAACTGGTCTTACTGGAGAACTTGTTAGAGGGATAAGAGATATTAAAGTATTAAATGCAAGTGATACTATTTTAAAGCAAACAGCAAATAAGATTATCGAGTCTTCAAATGAAGAAGTAAAAATGATAAACATTAAAAGAATATACAATTATTTCGAAACCAATTTAAGAGCAATAAGTGATTTAATATTTATTGTAATAGGTTGCATTCTATATGATCAAGCACTATTAACAATTCCTACTTTTGTTATAATTTATAATTATCAATTTAAAATAAAGAACTTATTAACGGGAGTTGTTCAATTATTGGAATATAATAAAAAATTTGTTGTTGCTTCTGATAGAATTTATGAAGTAATTGAAAATGAAAAATTTGAAAAAGAGAAATTTGGAACACTGCATATTAAAAAATTATCAGGTAATATAAAGTTTAATAATGTAAAATTTGGCTATAACAAAAATAATATAATTATTAATGAAATGAATTTTGAAATTAATCCTAATCAAAAGATAGCTTTTGTTGGTAAAAGTGGTGCTGGTAAAACAACTATATTTAATTTAATAACAAAGTTGTATACGATTGATGAAGGTGAAATATTATTCGATGGACATAATATTAATGATTTGGATTGTGATTCTTTAAGAAATAATATGTCTATTATTACTCAAAATCCATACATATTCAATTTTTCTATAAAAGATAATTTGCTTTTAGCAAAAGAAAATGCCAGTATGAAAGAAATCAGAAATGCTTGTAAAATGGCTTGTATTGATGATTTTATTATGTCGCTACCAGAAAAGTATGAAACAATGCTTGGAGAGAATGGTGTAATATTATCTGGTGGTCAAAAGCAAAGATTAGCTATAGCTCGAGCATTGCTTATGAAAACAGAAATAATCTTATTTGATGAAGCTACTAGTGCTTTAGATAATGAAACGCAAAGTGAAATTCAAAATGCTATAGAAAACTTAAAAGGTGAATATACAATTTTAATTGTTGCTCATAGATTATCTACTGTAATTGATAGTGATAAAATATTTGTGGTTGATAATGGGAAGATAATTGATAGTGGTTCTCACAAAGATTTATTGAAAAAATGTGATTTTTATAAAAATTTATATGAAAAGGATTTGAATGTTTAAAAAAGGCAATTTAATAATTGTCTTTTTTGCTGAATTATTTATTTTTAATAGAATAGGGGATTTATAATTGTTGTATAAATAATTTAAATAACACTCATCTTAAAATTATTACTTTGCTATTATCAATATGATTTCGCATTTCAAAGCCATTAATATGTTTTTTGGGATTTTTATATTTATATATCCGAATATTAGTAGGGTTATAATCAATTGGAATTAATTGTTTAATTAATGCATTTTTTATAAAAATATTTTTGAAATCTTCTAGTAATTCAGAAATATTATTATATTTGTGTATACCACTATAATAACAAACTGAATCATTAAACATAGGTTCAAACCAATAAACTTTATTATTATCATAAAATACTAAAATAGAATGACTTGGGCAACCTTTATTATCGTCATAAAATAAGTAGTAAGTTTCATATTTTAAAGATGTCATATTTTCAAAAAAACATCTGTATAGTTCTGTCATATCCCAGCAAATACCTAAATGACTTTCTAACAACTCTTTTGGAGATTGTAAGCTATATGATTGTGCATCATTAACACCATAATGCCTATTTCCATCTTTATCAATCCAACCATATTCAAATTGCTTTTGCATATAAGTAAAGAATTTATCAATATTCGATAAATCATTTTTTATAAAAAAATTTTTGTAGTTCATATTAATACCTCAATGCAATTTTAACATATTTATTTGAAATGATATAGTTTATTTATTAAGTTTATTTGATTTTATATAAAATAGTTAATATTAATATAATTATAACAAATTTATTTTTTTATGATAAATAAAAAAGGTTTTTTTAAATTTTTATATAATATTAATATTAGGAGGAAACTATATGAGTGATATTAATGGAATAGACAATGAAGTTAAATTTGTTGAATATTTAAACGGAAAAAGTGTATCAGAATTAAACCCAATGTTTAGAAATTTTATAGACGAGGTATTTAATTGTCCTAGTGATAAATTAATTATAAAGTGTATGAAAAACAAATATAAACAAAAGTCTGATATATTTATAAAAATTAATAATGTAATTAAAGGGATAAGTATAAAAAAAGGAATGAAGAATTCTGTTCACGTAGAAAGAATAACAGATTTTATTCATTTTCTAATTGAAAATAATGTTAGTAGAGAAGTTGTCATAGAATATTTGAAATATCATTATGCTGATGGAACTACAAATGGTAAAGGTTTAAATCGATTATCTACTGAAGATTATAGAAAAAATAATCAGAATAAAATTGATAAGATAAATGATGTTTTAAATGATGAAAAACTACTGAGAAAAGCAATTACAAGATTTGTTACAAAAGGTAAAAATTCTAATTACGATATATCGGCAATTATATATGGAGAAGTAGATGATTTTATATGGATAACCAAGGAAGATATAATTAATGTAATATTATCAAAAAAGGATGATTACTCATCTGCTGTTCATTTTGGACCACTTATTTGTCAACCAAAAAATAGATGTTTAAACTATAATAATAAATATGAACAAGATAGATTTTGCATTCAAATAAAATGGTATAGTTTATTTGATGATATAATTTATAGTATGAATAAAAAGTGTTTAATAAAACTTCAGTGTGATAGTGTTGATTTGCTTAAATAATAATTATCATATTTGTATTTCAAGCTGACTACGTGTACTTGATAACAAAAAAAGAACCATATAGATTCTTTAAATTACATATGGAGCAGATGATGAGAATCGAACTCACGTAGTCAGCTTGGAAGGCTGAGGTTCTACCATTGAACTACATCTGCATTAAGTAGGCACTATTAATATTACATTAATTTAAAAGTAATGTCAATATATTTTTATGCAAAAAAACTAAAAATATACAAAAATAATATTTATTGTTTGAAGTTTATTGTATAATATTTCATCAAAGGGAGAATAGAATATGAATTTATTAGTTAGCGATTATGATCAAACATTATCAATGGATGAGATAACATTTAGAATTAATTTATTAAAATTAGAAAAGTTTCGAAAACGAGGAAATATATTTATGTTGTCAACTGGTAGAGAGTATTCTAGCATTAAATCAGAAATAAGAAAATGGAACATTCCTTGTGATTATATAAGTTGTGGTGATGGAGTAGCATTATATGATTGTGATGGTAAACCACTTATACATTATCATTTAAATAAGAACGATTTAGTTTATTCTAATTATTTAAAAACAAAATATAATTCAAAAATAGAAATTATTGATATTAATTCTGAAATAGATAGCTTTCCTGATCATCGAATCATTGAGATAAAAGATATAAATTATAAAAGTATTATTTTAGAAATAGAAGAATATTTTAAACAATATTTACAATATTCAGATTATATAATTAAATATAATCTTATATGTCTTATACCTAAAGGTATAAACAAAAGTACATCTATAAAATTTTTAGAAGATAAACTTAAATTACCAAAAAGTTCTATTTTCACAATAGGTGACCATGATAATGATTATGAGATGATTCGTGATTATAATGGTTTTACAATGTTGTGGGGAACTAAAAAAGCTAAAGAATATGCTTTGAAAAAATATTTAATACTATCACAACTAATGTCTGATATAGAAGAACATAAAGATTCATTTCAAAATATCTTACGATATAAATAGTGTGTCATAAATTTATAATTGCCTCATATATTTTATTGTAGAAAGTGAGGAATTAATAAATATGGAAACACTTAAAGTTTCATCTAAATCAAATCCTAATTCAGTGGCTGGAGCTTTAGCTAATGTATTTAGAGAAAAAGGAGAAGTAGAAATACAAGCAATAGGTGCTGGTGCATTAAATCAAGCAATAAAAGCTATCGCGATTGCTCGTGGATTTGTCGCTCCATCTGGTAAAAACCTAGTTTGTATTCCAGCATTTACTGACATTGTAATTGAGGGAGAAGAAAGAACCGCAATTAAACTAATTGTAGAGGCTAGATAAACCTCTTTTTTTATTGCTTTTTAAAACATTTTTATAGTATAATACTTAAAGATAAATCGATAATGGAGGATTTTTATGGATAGTAATTTAAAAAGAGAATTAATATTAGAACATTATCAACATCCAAAAAATAAAGGCTTAATTGATGATGATACATATATAAAAATAAATATGAATAATGAAAGTTGTATTGATGAAGTTGACTTAATGATAAAACTTGAAAATGATACGATAACTGATATTCGTTTTGATGGGGAAGCATGCGCTATTTGTACAAGTGCAACTTCTATAATGATAGATACTTTACTTGGTAAGACTTTAGAAGAAGTTAAAGAATTATATCAAAATTATAGTAATATGATTGATGAAAAAGAATATAATCCGACAATTTTAGAACAAGCAAATGCGTATGATGATATATATAAACAACCAAATAGAAAAAAATGTGCTTTATTACCATGGTGGGGAATTGAGAAACTTTTAAAAGAAAAAAATTATTTATAGCTAATTAAGAATGGTGATGATTTAAAAGTGAGAAAAACAAACTTAACAACAGAAACAATAAAAGAAATCTCTAAAATAAAAAACGAACCAAAATGGATGTTAGATTTTAGACTAAAGTCTCTAGAAAAATTTTTAGAATTAAATAATCCTAGTTTTGGTCCAGAATTAAAAATAGATTTTAAAGATATAAATTATTATAAAAGAATCGATGATAAGGTTCATGATAATTGGCAAGATGTACCTAATGAAGCAAGAAATACTTTTAATGAGATTGGTCTACCTGATGCAGAACAAAAATATTTAGCTGGAATTGGTGCACAATTTGAAAGTGAAGTAATATATCATAATATGCTAAAGGAATTAGTTGATAAAAATGTTATTTTTTGTGATACAGATACAGCTTTAAAAAAATATCCAGAACTATTTCGCGAATATTTTAATAACCTAGTAAAATATGATGAAAATAAGTATACAGCACTAAATGGGGCAGTATGGAGTGGTGGAACATTTATTTACATACCACCAAATACAACTTTAGATAGACCACTTCAAAGTTATTTTCGTATTAATAGTAAAAATATGGGACAATTTGAACGAACTATTATTATTGTCGATGAAAATAGCGATCTGCATTATATGGAAGGTTGTACAGCGCCTACTTATACTTCTGATTCCCTTCACGCAGCTGTTGTAGAAATATATGTTAAAAAAGGAGCTAAGTGTCGTTATACGACGATTCAAAATTGGTCAAGTGATGTATATAATTTAGTTACTAAAAGAGCAATTGTTGATAGTGGTGGTTTGATGGAGTGGATTGATGGTAATATTGGTTCCAAAGTTAATATGAAATATCCATCATGTATTTTAAATGGTGAATATGCGAAAGGTAACTGTATTTCAATTGCGGTTGCAGGAGAAAATCAAATCCAAGATACAGGTGCTAAAATGATTCATTTAGCTCCTAATACAACAAGTAATATTATTAGTAAATCAATTGCGTGTAATGGTGGAAATGCTACTTATCGTGGAACTGTTAATATTATAAAAGATGCAATAAACGCTAAAAGTGTAGTTAAATGTGATACGATTATTTTAGATAAGAATTCAAAAAGTGATACTATACCTCAAAATAAAATTGCTAATACATCATCAATTATTGAACATGAAGCAACTGTTTCTAAAATTGATGAAGAAAAATTATTTTATTTAATGAGTAGAGGACTTACTGAAGATAAAGCTAGAGAATTATTAATTATGGGCTTTATTGAAAGGTTTAGAGAAGAATTACC
Source organism: uncultured Muribaculaceae bacterium (assembly GCA_964408085.1). Classification (GTDB taxonomy): domain Bacteria; phylum Bacillota_I; class Bacilli_A; order RF39; family UBA660; genus CAJLIR01. The sequence goes on from CAYOYB010000008.1 coordinate 21,360, forward strand.
AATGGAATATGCAGTTGAATTAAATGCTTTATTAAAAAATTATTTTTAGTAATAATTTTTTTATTTTGCTTAAATTTAATTTCATAAAAAATATATCTATATACAAAACATAAAAAACTGTTAAAAATATTACACAATTTTTAAAAATTCGCTATTTGCTTTCATTTTATTAAAGACGTATATTGTATGTGAAAGGAGAGAATTTATGTTGAATCAAACTGTTTTAGTAGGGAGACTTGTTAAAGATCCTGAATTAAGAGAAACTGATAATGGTAATAAAGTAACAAATATAACATTAGCTGTTCCTAGAAACTATAAAAATATTAATGGAGAATATGATACAGACTTTATTCCTTGTGTTTTATGGAAAGGAATTGCTGAAAATACAGCTGAATATGTTAAAAAAGGTGATTTAATTGGTGTTAAAGGTCATTTACAAACAAGAAATATTGAATTAGATGAAAACATCAAGAAACAAGCTGTTGAAATTATCGCTGAAAAAGTTACTTTTTTATCTAGTAAAAGAGCAGATGAGTAATCTGCTTTTATTGTAGGAGATTTTATGAACTATTATAATGAAATAAAACAAAAATTAGTAAATAATGAAATATATGAAAAAATTAAAGATTATTCAAAAGAAAGAAATAGAGTGGTTACTTATTTTGAAATAGGAAAATTACTTAATGCTGCAGGTAGTAAATATGGTGATGGAATAATACAAAAATATTCTCAAAAATTAGTTATTGAAGTAGGAAAAAAATATAGTGAAAGAACATTAAGAAGAATGAGACAATTGTATACAACTTTTAATAATGAAATTTGGTCACCAGTGGTGACCAGATTAACATGGAGCCACTATATAATTTTAATGTCTCTCAATGATGATAATAAAATTAATTATTATTTAAATATTACAATTAATCAAAAATTGAGTAAAAGAGAATTACAGGAAAAAATAAAAAACAAAGAATATGAAAGATTAGATAAATTAACTAAAAACAAACTAATAAATCAGGAAAAAACAGTTATATTTGATTTTATTAAAAATCCTATTTTAATTAAAAATAGTCATAATTATAATGAAATATCCGAAAAAATATTAAAACAATTGATATTAGAAAATATAGATATTTTCTTGAATGAATTAGGAGAAGGTTTTTGTTATATAAAAAATGAATATAAAATAAAGCTAGGAGATAGATATAATTACATAGATTTACTATTATATAATATTAAATATAAATGTTACATAGTTGTAGAACTAAAAGTAACTGAACTTAAAGCAGAATATATAGGTCAAATAACTAAGTATATAAACTATATTGATAAAAATATTAAAACCCTCGAAGAAGATAGAACTATAGGAATTATTATTTGCAAAAAAGAAAATAAATTTATAATGGAATACTGTAGTGATAATAGAATTATTACTAAAGAATATATATTAATTTGAGATTAATAATTACCAGAATTTAATTTTTTAGAACGTCTATGTTAAATAAAAATGGTTATAATAAAAGCATCATTTGTTAACTTAAAATTAATTATAAAACAATCATAAATAATACTGTTATAATAAAGTTAACAAATGGATAATAGAGGTGCTTTTATGATTATTGGAAACAGAATAAAAGAAGAACGACTAAAAAGAAATTTAACACAAGAAGAACTAGGAAAATTAATTGGTGTATCAAAAGTAGCAATTTCGCACTATGAACGTGGTGAAGAACAGCCTAAAATGGAGAAATTAGTAAAATTATCTGAAGTATTAAATTTAACACCTAATTATATTTTAGGTAATGATGTTGATGTTGTATTAGAGGATGAAGTAACATATTGTTTTAAAATTTCTAAATCAGAATTGGAAGTTATAAAGCAATTACGTAATCATCAAAAATTATATAAAAAAATATGTGAAGAACCAAAAAGAACTATAGATTTTATTGAATTAAAATTATCAAAAGAAAAAGTGATATAATATTGTTAGGTGATTAATTTGGAAAAGTTACTTTATAAATTTTTGGATTATTTAAAATATGAAAAAAAGTATTCTAATTTAACAATCAATAATTATGGGCGTGATATTGAATATTTTTTTGAATTTCTAAAAGATAAAAAAATTACTAATATTAAAAATATTAAATATCAAAATATTAGGGAATACCTTGTTCATTTACATAATCATCAATACGCAAAAAAAACAATATCTCGCTATATTAGTAGTTTACGTACTTTTTTTAAATATCTTTATATTGAAGAAATTATTGATAATAATCCTATGGTTTTAGTTTCTAACCCTAAACAAGATAAAAAATTGCCAACATTTTTATATACTAATGATTTAGAAAGTTTATTATCGTGTCCAAATCTAGATACGATTTATGGAATTAGAGATAATTTAATTTTAGAATTACTTTATTCAACAGGTATTAGGGTTAGTGAATTAGTTAATATTAAATTAAAAGATATTAATTTTAATGATAAGCAAATTAAAATTTTAGGTAAAGGAAATAAAGAAAGATATGTTTTATTTGGACAAGTTTGTTTTGAAAAATTAACTAATTATTTAAATAATAGTCGTAGTGAATTTAATACCAAAAATTCAGAATATTTACTTTTAGGAAAAAATGGTGATAAATTAACAACACGCTTTATTGAAATACTACTAAAAAAATATCAACAACAGGCTAATATTAAAGTTAAAGTAACACCACATACTTTAAGACATACTTTTGCAACACATTTACTTGAAGGTGGTGCAGACTTAAAAACAGTTCAAGAATTGATGGGACATGAAAGTCTATCTAGTACCCAAGTTTATACGCATATTACTAGTGAGCGATTAAGAAATGTTTACTTACATACACATCCAAGAGCTAAAAAATAATATTGATTTTAGGATATTTTATAAAGACAATACTTCTTGTCTTTTTTTTGTTTTTTTGCTATACTATATGAAGAATAAAATAGGAGGTTTAAGATATGACAAAATATGTTTATTCTTTTGATGAAGGAAATAAAGATATGCGTGAATTACTTGGTGGTAAGGGAGCAAATTTAGCAGAAATGACTAACATAGGTTTACCTGTACCAAGTGGTTTTACAGTTACAACTGAAGCTTGTAATAAGTATTATGCTGATAATCAAGTTTTAAGTGAAGAAGTAAAAAATGAAGTATTTGAACAAATTAATAAATTAGAAATTAAAACTGGTAAAAAATTTGGTGATTTAAATAATCCATTATTAGTATCAGTAAGAAGTGGTGCACCAGCTAGTATGCCAGGAATGATGGACACTGTTTTAAATTTAGGAATTAATGATGAAGTAGCTAAAAGCTTTGCAAATATAACTAATAATAAACGTTTTGTATATGATTCATATCGTCGTTTTATTCAAATGTTTGCTGATGTCGTTAAAGGCTATTCAAAATCTTCTTTTGAAAGAGTTTTAGATAATATTAAAGCTTCAAAAGGTATTTCATCAGATATTGATTTAAATGAAAATGATATGTACTTTATTACGGAAGAATTTAAAAAAATATATAAAGAATTAGATGGTAGTGATTTTCCACAAGATCCAAAATTACAATTAGTTGAAGCTATTACTGCTGTTTTTCGTTCATGGAATAATGAAAGAGCTATTGTTTATAGAGAGATGAATGGTATTCCTTCTTCTTGGGGAACAGCTGTTAATGTGCAAGAAATGGTTTATGGTAATAGTGGAGAAAATTCGGGAACTGGTGTTGCATTTACAAGAAACCCTGCTAATGGTGAAAACAAATTATTTGGAGAATACTTAATTAATGCACAAGGTGAAGATGTCGTAGCTGGTATTAGAACTCCAAAATCAATTTCAACTTTACGTGAAATTATGCCTAATATTTATAGTGAATTTGAAAATATAGCTAAAAGATTAGAAAATCATTATAAAGATATGCAAGATATGGAGTTTACTATTGAAAATGGGAAACTATTTATGTTGCAAACAAGAAATGGAAAAAGAACAGCTGATGCAGCTATTAAAATTGCTGTTGATATGGTAAATGAAGGATTATTAACAAAAGAGGAGGCTTTACTTAAAGTAGAGCCAAATCAATTAGATCAATTATTGCATCCTAAATTTGATGTAGAGGCTTTAGAATCTGCAAAGGTTATAGCTAAAGGTTTAGCAGCTTCTCCTGGAGCAGGAACTGGTAAAATTTATTTTAATTCATTAGATTGTGAAAATGCTAAAGCTAGAGGTGAAGCGACTTTATTAGTTAGGTTAGAAACTTCACCAGAAGATATTAAAGGTATGACATCTTCGAATGGTATTTTAACAATACGTGGTGGAATGACATCACATGCAGCTGTTGTAGCTCGTGGAATGGGTAAATGTTGTGTTAGTGGTTGTAGTGATTTAGTTATTGATGAAGAGAAAAAAACACTTACAACACCAGATGGGCTTGTCTTTAAAGAAGGAGATTATTTATCACTTGATGGGGCTACTGGTTATGTTTATGGCGAACAAGTTAAAAATGTTGCACCTGATATTAGTGGCGACTTTGAAACATTTATGTCTTGGGCTGATAGCATTAGAACATTAAAGGTTAGAGCTAATGCTGATACACCACAAGATGCTTTGATGGCAAAAAAATTTGGTGCTGAAGGAATTGGATTATGTCGAACAGAACACATGTTTTTTGACAAGGATAGAATTTTTAACTTTAGACGTATGATTGCTGCTGAAAATCTAGAACAAAGAGAAGAAGCTTTATCAAAAATTTTACCTTATCAACGTGATGATTTTGAAAAATTATTTGAAGTTATGAGTGGTAATCCTGTTATTATTCGTTATTTAGATCCACCATTACATGAATTTTTACCACATACTGATGAAGAAATTTTAGAATTAGCTAAAAGTTTGGGAACAACTTTTGATAGTTTAAAAGATCGCGTCAATTCCTTAAGAGAATTTAATCCAATGATGGGTCATCGTGGTTGTAGATTATCAGTAACATATCCTGAAATTACTAAAATGCAAACACAAGCTGTTATTGAAGCAGCTATAAATGTCATGAAAAAAGGTATTAAAGTAGTACCAGAAATTATGATTCCATTAATTGGTGATACCAACGAACTAAAATATGTTAAAAATATTGTTGTTAAAACTGCTGATGAAATAATAGCTAAAAACAATGTTGATTTAAAATATATGGTTGGAACAATGATAGAGGTTCCAAGAGCTATTATCATTGCTGATAAATTAGCTGTTGATGCTGAATTCTTTAGTTTTGGAACAAATGATCTAACACAACTTACTTATGGATTTTCTAGAGATGATGCTGGTAAATACCTAAAAGATTATTATAATAAAGGTATTTTTGAAAATGATCCATTTTCTAAAATCGATGAAGAAGGAGTAGGACTATTTGTTCGTGTAGCAATTAATAAATCAAGAAGAGTACGACCAAATATTGATTTAGGCATTTGTGGAGAACATGGTGGTGAACCAAATAGTGTTGAATTTTGTCATCGCATTGGTTTAAATTATGTGTCTTGTTCACCATATAGAATTCCAATTGCTCGTCTAGCAGCAGCTCAAGCTGCCATACGCGAAAAGGAGAACAAATAGTCCGCAGTAGCGAACCAATTTAAATCCTTATAATTATTGAAAATAATGACATAAAGATATGTTTAGAAATTGATTTAATGATAAGTTAAAAATTCATATAAAAATAGATATTTGTGTTTAAAGTTAGACTAAGATTTCAAAATCTTGGTCTTTTTTGCTGGAAAATAATGATTTCTGCGACATAAAAAAGGAGGCAAAAAAATGCGATAATTAGTACAATTATAATTTTAAAAACTGTTGTGATTAGGTTAAGATAATTATGTCTTAGCCATTTTTTTATTAAAAAGAAAAGGAGGATGTAAATGAGATTTTATGAATTAGAAAATTTATCACAGGGAGCAAGAATTGCTTTCGTAAGACAGTTTAGAGGGTTCACACAAGATGAAGTTTCAGAAAAATTAGGATTGACTGGAGAAAGTAAAAGAAGAACTATGGCAAGATATGAAAGAGGTGATAGAAATCCAAAAGAAGATAGGCTTTTAGAAATAGCAAACATTTTAAATGTAAATGTTAATTGTATTAAAGAATATAAATTCAACAATACAGAGGATATTATTTACCAAGTGTTATGGTTAGAAGAATTATGCCCAAAAATAACAATTGATTTTGGTATTTCAGAACATTTTCATAATGATAGAGATAATTTAATTCTAAAGTTTATGGAAGAATGGAATTATATGAGAAATTTAAGAAAAACGCATGAAATAACTTATGAAAAATATCTTGAATGGAAATTGAATTATAAAGTGAAAGAAGGAGAAGAACATGAAAGAAATTGTTAAGATAAATTTAAGAAAGATAGATTCATTTAAAGATCATCCTTTTAAGGTAGAAAATAATGAATCATTAAAGGAATTAAGAAATAGCATAAAAGAAAATGGATTATTAAATCCGTTAATCGTTAGGAAAAAGGAAAATGGAAGATTCGAAATGATATCTGGTCATAGAAGGAAGTTAGCTTTAGAATTAAATGGTATAATGGAAGCTGATTGTTATATAGAAGAACTAAATGATGATGAAGCAACCATTTATATGGTAGATTCCAATATATACAGAAATAAAATATTACCATCAGAAAAAGCTTTTGCGTATAAAATGAAATTAGACGCAATTAAGCACCAAGGTAAAAAAAGCCACTTCTACACAAGTTGTGCAGAAGTTAACATCTGTTGAAGTAATTGCTAAAGTAGGAGGAGAATCAAGAGAACAAGTAAGAAGATACATTAGATTGACTCGTTTAATACCAGAATTATTAAAGATAGTGGATGATACAGTGATATATGATAAAAGAAATATATTAACTTTAGGAATCACTACAGCTGTTGAATTGTCTTATTTAACGAAAGAAGAACAAAAGTTAGTTTATTTTACAATAAATTATGAAGAGATTACTCCTAGTTATGCTCAAGCAATAAAGATTAGAAAACTAAGTGAGAAGCATGAATTAACCTTTGATGTAATTGAAAAAATACTTGATGAGAAAAAAGGTAATCAAAATGATAGAATATCCTTCAATAAAGAAAAGATAGAATTTATGTTACCAAAAGAATTATTAAAGAGAGACAAAAGGTATATAGAACAATATATAATAAAGGCAATAGAAAATTACAATGAGTCAAAAATTAGAAATAATAGTGACTAAAATATGTATTGGATATGAAAAAAAATTCTTTTAGGTATTTTGGATATTACAAAAATTTGGTATAATATAATGCAAATAATTTGTAGGAGGAAAATATGAGTTTTACAAAAAAAGACTTTGAAAATCTAGATAAAAGAATCCAATCTATTAGTAGTACCGATGTCCAAAAGATAGTGAATGACGAGGGAATTCCAGCTACAAATAAATTAGAAGATAATAACAAGGTTTATGAATCAAATGCTACTATTTTATTTATTGATATTAGAAAGTCAACTTTATTAACTGATTTGAGTAAGCCACAATCTATGGTAAAAATATATCGATCTTTCATGAGAACTTGTGTTGAGTGTGTTAGAAAAAATAAAGGTGTTACTAGACAGTTTTTGGGTGACAGAATTATGGGTGTATTTATAGATGAAAGGGATTCAGAAGGAAATTTAATTAATTCTAGTAAAGAAAATGCTTTAAATTGTGCAAGAACGATGCTGACATGTATAGATTTTAGTTTAAATAAACATTTAAAATCAAATGTTAATGGAAAAATGATAGAATGTGGCATTGGAATTGATACAGGTAAAATATTGGTTACTAAAGTTGGTATGTATGGTTTAGAGGATGATGAAGAAAAAAATAATGAAACAGATTGTGTTTATGTTGGTAAAGTAACTAATTATGCTAGTAAATATTCAGATATTGCAAAAGGTGGAGAAATTTTGATTTCAGAAAGTGTATATAACGATATAAATTCTACGCATAAAGACAAGTTTAAAAAGACAATTAATGTTAGAAACGGCAGGTGTTATATTGGATATTCAACATTTAATTATTATTTGGACTTTGGTGATGAATTAGGAAGTATAGTTAAGCCAGACAATTCCTTACTTTCTAGTAGCGAAAATGATGAGCAATTATCACAAATAGTTGATAAACTAGATAATAAATATAAGGAATTAATGAAGTTAGAAAAAGAAATGTCTGTACAAAAAGATAGATTAGATAAAGAAAAGGAACTATGTAATTCTAAATATTCTGAATTGGAAGACACATTTTATAATTATTTAGAAAAAGCTTTATGTGATACTGATTATATAAAAAAAATGGGGTATGAATTTTGGGAAAAGTGTATTAACAACTATTATATTTTTGGAAAGAAGTTGGGTAAAACAGAGGAAAAATCCAAATTAAGTGTAGTTTACTATTTAATAGAAGTTTATAATACCTTAAATTTATATGAAAAAGCTTTCAGTCTAATGATTTTGATGATTAACCATTCATCATGGGTATTATTAAGAAAAGAAACTATAAAATGGGCTAAAGAACATAATGAATTGCATAAATTATCATTTGAGCTAGACTGGAAAATAGATCATTGTAATGAGACAGAGAAGTCAGATTGGAAAAAGTATAGGGAGGATTTGGAAAAATATGAAAAAGAAATTTGATGTAAAAAATAAGTGCAATAAGGATGATATTTATAAAAATTTAGAAAATATAAATAGCTGGATTAATAATTCTGATACCAAGGCTTCTATTGTATTAGGATTAAATGGTGTAATACTATCAATAATTTTTACAAATGATATATTCATTTTTAAATATATTGATATATTTAAAAATGTTTTTAAAAATATAAATTTTAGTGATATTCTGTATATAAGCTTTACAATTAGTGCCATAGCAATCCTAATATTTGGATTATACAAATTAATAAAAGTATTAATGCCTACATTAAAAATTAGTTTAAATAGTTCTAAATCATCACATACTTATTTTGGTGAAATTGCTAATTTTGATAGTTGTTCAGAATTTATAGCCTCCCTGAATGAGTTGAGTGAAGAAGATGTTATAGACGATTTGCTAAGTCAAGTATATATTAATTCGGTAATATGTAATAATAAATTTACAAATTTTAAAATAGGTTTAAAGTATTCCTTAATTGGGTTTGGAATAATTGTTTTATTATTTATTTTAGGACTTTTAGTGTATTGATTTATGGAGGATTTTTTATGAGTTATGATTATATAGAAGGAAAAGATAGAATAAAAAAAATCTTAGAAAATAATGCTACAATTCAAAAAAAGGAAATACCTAACGATGATACTGATTTTACCTATGATAATGGTATTAAATGTTGGATTGGTTCAATTTTCGTTGATATCGTTGGATCGAAGAATATAATTGAAAATAAAGAAGATATAGTCGTTGCAAAAGTTTTAAGATCTTTCACATCTGAAGTAATTAGTATTTTAAATACTAGCGATAATATGCGCCAGATTGGTATTAGAGGGGATTGTGTGTATGGAGTGTTTTCATGTTCAAAACAAAAAGATACATATGAATTAGCAGATCTTACCTTTTACATTAATACATTAATAAAGATGCTTAATAAACTTTTTACAAAGTACAAATATCCTAATATCAAAGTGGGCATAGGAATGTCTATTGGAGAAGATTTAGTTATTAAGGCTGGTAGAAAAGGAACAGGTATAAACGATAGAATATGGATTGGTAAAGCTGTAGTCGAAGCTTGCGTATTGGCTGATAAAGCAGGTAGAAATGGTAAGAGTCCAATTGGGTTTAGTTCTTTAGCTTATACGAATTTTATTGAATTGCTCGAAAAAGAAAAAAGTGAGTGTAGAAATTGGTTTACAAAATATTATGAAGATGGCAAATATGAATATTATGGGGATGTCATAAAATCAAGTTTTAATAAATGGATAGAAGATAATATATAGAATATAGAAATATTAAAAATTTTGTATCGCAATTAGTTTTAACAATTAATTGAAAAAGACTTAATAGAAATCTAGTTATTTTGATGATATAATTATAATGCAATTTATTAAGTTATTTAATATTTGATATTTTATAAAATTATTTCTCTTATTCATCCCAAATGAGATAGTAGTACAAGCCGCTATCAAAAATGGAAGGAACTTATAATAGCCAATAATACTTAGGATTGTCGTGCTAATACCTAATTATTTGTTAAGCATAATATAAGATTAGAGACTAAATCTGAATATATAATCACATATATTCATTGATTTAGTCTTTTGTTATGTTATAATAGTATGAAGTTATTTAGCTTGAGAGGGAAAATATATGGAGTTGATTATACTTATAATTGTAGGAGTTGTTTTTCTTTATTTAAACCAAGTGGAGGTAATACTAAATCAAAAAGCAAAGATTGTTTAAGTAATTATGAAAAATATGATATGTTTAGTAAATTCAATAAAAAATAAATTGATGAAGACATTAAAATAATAGAAAAATCTAATTTATAGAAGGATAAAAACACTATATATCTATTATTCATAATAATTGTGATTTTATCTCATATAATTAATAAATTTTTAAAGGAGTTGAAATTATGAATTATTTTTTTGAACCAGTAAATTTAAAACAATGGAATATGTTTGAAAAAGTAAAAAAAGCTGGCCATATTGAACCTTTTTTAGCTACTAAAGAAATGAATATTGGCGATATTATAATACTTCATGTGGGAAATCAAGATAAAAACAAACAATCAGGAGTTTATGCATGGGGAGTTATTACAGATGCTCCATACATATTAAAAGAACATCCACAGGATTATTGTAATAATAAACTTTCTGTAAATGTCAAAATAAAATATATTAGTTATGATAAACCAATAATAATTACATCAGAACACAAAATATTTAAACAATATAGAACTGTTCACAAATTAGATGAGGAAACTGTTTGTACATTAGAAAAATTAATTGGGAAATTTTTTTTGAGCTGTGAATAATTACAATTTGCGCGAATTTGTAGTAATGTTTATTTTATGAGGCATTCTTATAATTGATTTTTATAGACCAAAATAAAAGAAAATAAAAGAAAATAAATAATAAAGGTAACAAGTAATTAATAAAAAAATGTAGAAAAACTTAATTGCAAGACTGAGTTTTTCTTTTTTTCACAAACTATTTAGCACAATTTCAATATTTGACATATATTAAAGTATATGATATGATTCTATCGAGTGAAATGGAGAGATATTATGTTGAAGGAAAATTTACTAAAAATACTTTTAGTAATAGTAGCAGTAGGAAAAATTGCGATTAATACTCCAAAAAAATTCCAAGAGTATTTTACACATGTTAATCAATCAAAAGTTTCTTATAAAGATGAATCCATAAATAATACTGAGTCAGTTATAACAAATAACGTTACACCTAAGAATGCTCAAGATATAGATAATCAAAGCGATAATAGTTTTTCAAATGAATTTTCAAATACTACTAAAACAATAACTGAAAAAATAAACGAAAATTCTGTTTCAAAGGTAAATATCCCAGTGGAAAATGAAAATTCTGCTTCAGAGGTAAATATCCCAGTGGAAAATAAAAATCCTGCTTCAGAGGTAAATATCCCAGTGGAAAATGAAAATTCTGCTTTAGAGGTAAATCTTCCAGTCGAAAATGAAAATGCTGTTGAAAGAGTTAATGAAAATGTAAATACAAATTTAACTCCAACAATAAATCCTCCAACAATTCATTATGATAGAACTACTTCAATTTATGATAATGACAAAGAAACATTATTAAGAGTAGAATATTATTTAAATAATAGGCTTACTTATTATTCTGATATCGAAGAGTTTGACATTGCAACAAAATCATACACAGAAAAAATTTATCAATGGAATTATGCTAAAAATACAGAAGATTTAATTCGTACAGATATATATTCAAATGGCATATTAATTAATTCATATTAATTTCTAAAAATATTTCATATATATAATTAGAATAAAATGATTTAAAAAGCTTAAATTCTAAGCTTTTTTGTTGACTTTAAAAAAAATAATGTTATTATAATAATCTACGTCATTTAGGAGAGATTATATGAATAAATTAGATATAGAAGGTATTAAAAAATTTCCTAGTTTGAAATCAAATATTCAATTTAGTCATAAGCTTTATATTGGAAATAATTTTATATATAAAGTATATCAATCAGAAAATATTGATAATTTTCAAGAATTTCTAAGATATAGAGAAAAGATTGTTGATTATTTATATAATTGTGGAGAAATTAATGGATGTGTTATTCCTATTGGAAAAATTTATGAACGTAACAAATTTATTGGGATATTTATGACTTATTACAAGTATTATTTTAATTTATATCATCTATTATCAACTGATATAGAAATAGCTATAAAATTAATAGTATTAAAAATCTTAACTTTGTCACTAAAAAATTTACATGATAAAAATATTGTTCATAATGATTTACATTTAGGAAACGTAATCACCAATTTAGTAGATGCTAAAATAATTGATTTAGATGAAGCAACAATTAATTATAATAACGATAATTATGAAAAAAATAGTGACATAAAAAATCTTATAATTATTATTTTATCAGTTTTATATAATAAGGATTTAGAAAATTATATTCCCATAGCTGAAAGAGAAAAGCGTATTAAAAAAATTTTGTCATTTACAAGCTTTGATATAGATTTTAAAGAGTATATTAATTATTTATATTCAAAAAGCAATGATTTGTTTTCAATTGATTATTTAATAAATTGTTTAGATAAAATTGATGTTGAAAAAATTGAATATGACAACAAAAAGTTAAGTAAAATATAAAAATATGCAAATTTATTGAAAAAACAAGGGTAATAGTTTATAATAAGCATTGCAAGAAGCTAGGTTGTGATAATATGAATAAACTAGACGAAGTAATATTTATAGATAATTTACCAACGATTGATCTTCATGGATTTGATTCTGAAACTGCCAGAGTTGCTATTGATGATTTTATTAATGATAATTATAAAATGAAGAATAATCTTATTGTTATTATACATGGAGTTGGAAGAGGAATTATCAGAAAAACTACGTTTGAAACTTTAAAGAAAAATAGGAAAATATTGAACTTTAAATCATATTATTATAATAATGGCTGTACGATTGCAGAAATTGATATTAAATAATATTAAAATATTATTGACAAATGTTAGTTTCTATGTTATCATAGCAAGCATAACTTTCAAAGAAGGGGGACTTTTTTATGTACGAAGATAGAAATGATAAGTTTTCATTTAGAGACATAATACTACAAATATTATTTGTTGCATTATTTGTTTTTATTTTAATGTGGTTATTTCCAACAAAGAACTTTGTTACAAATTATGTTGATAATAGTATTGAAAATGCTGTAAAAGACGCATTAGGTGATTATGAATTTGGTGGAGGTATAAATAGTGAAGCTTTTGCCAATCAATTATTTAATCAAAATGTTATGATGATGAAAGATAGTGCTAAAGATTATTTTACATTATCTAGATTACCAGAAAAGAAAGGTGATCAAGTAAAAATAACTTTGAAAAAAATGCTTGATGAAAAAATAATTTTACCTTTTGTTGATAGTAATGGTAAATCATGTAATGTTGATGAATCATATGTAACAGTAACTAAAACAGATACAGAATATTTAATGAAAGTAAATTTAAAATGTTCTGATTATGAAGATTATTTATTAGTTCATATGGGATGTTATGATTATTGCTCAACAACAATTTGTGAGAACAAAACACAAACTATTCCACCAAAAGGTGGAGAAGTAACACCTAATCCAACATCAACAATTTATGAATATGAGTATCAACTAGTCATTGATGGTAAATGGGGAGAATTTGGTGAATGGTCTGAATGGACAAAAAACATTATTTCTAAAACTGATTACAATGAAATTGAAACTAAAGTAGAAAAAGAATTTGATAAATACATTCAAGTTGTAGATAGTACATCAGTAATTGGCATTAGTGCAACAGAAAATATTAAATATTCATGTCCAGATGATACATATACTTTAAATGGTAACCAATGTATTAAGAAGACAGATATAATTGAAACTATTAATGCAACAGAGAAAATAAATTACTCATGTCCAGATAATACATATACTTTAAGTGGTGGAAAATGTTATAAGACAATAAATAATTCTGATACAATAGCTGCAACACCAAATACAGTATATTCATGTCCAAATGGTTATATACAAAATGGAAATACTTGTTATAAATATAGTTATGCTAATCAAACAATGCCAGCTGTTGTTAATACAACTTATTCATGCTCAGATAGTAGTTATACATTAAGTGGAACAAGATGTATTAAAACAAATAGCGTTAGAGCTACAGAAACTTATACATGTCCAAGTGGTTATACACGAAGTGGAACAACATGTTATAAAACTAATGAAGAAAAAAAATGGGCAACTTTAACAACAACATGTCCAAGTGGTTATTCACAAAGTGGTAGTAACTGTATTGCAAAGACATCTATACCTGCAACAGCAAGTAGTAGTTACACTGATTGGACATATTCAAGACAAATGACTGTATATGACAAGGCTTTAACATCGACTAATACTACAAAATATGTATTAGTAGGAACTAAAGTTAATACAAGTTGTACTAGTAAATGTACAGAACAAACTATAAATACATATAATGTTTATACAAGAACTTTAAAGACAACATATTCATGTCCAGATAGTAGTTATACAAAAAGTGGAACAACATGTTATAAAAATGTAAGTATACCTGCTACTCAAAAATACACATGTTCTAGTGGTTATAAATTAGTTGATGGATTCTGTGTAAAATCAACAACAACCACAAAAGCTGCTACTATTAATTATTCATGTCCAGATAGTAGTTATACTAGAAATGGCTCTACATGTGTAAGAACAATTAATTTTCCAGCAACACCAAGTACTTCATCATATTGTAGTGTTGGCGGATATTCATTATTAAATTCAATAACATGTGCAACAACAGTTCAAAGCACTGATACAATATCAGCAACACCAAGTGTAACATACTCATGCCCAAGTGGTTATGATAAGGTTGGAACTAATTGTGTTAAAAATGCAAATAGTGTTTATACTACAGATGCTATTGCAAATAAAACTTACTCATGTCCAGATAATACATATACTTTAAGTGGTAATAAATGTTATAAAACGAAAAGTAATTCTGAAAAAATATCTGCAATAGAAACAAAAACATATTCATGTCCAGAGGGCTATGAAAGTAAAGATAACAATTGTACAAAAACAGTTACAAAATATAGAGAAGAAGCAGTATATAAAGAGGTTACATATTATCGTTCAAGAACTAAAACATATATAGATGGTGAAGTTGATTATAAATGGAGTAGAAGTCAAAATGATATTTCATTAATCAAACAAGGATATAAATTAACTGGAAAAAATAGAGAAGTTAAGTAAAAAAATGCTTAGGCATTTTTTTTGTATTCTTTAATTAACTATTAATATTAAATAAATATATTTGACAAAAATTTCATTTTGTGTTAATCTTAAATAGTATGATAGGTGGATAATAGTGTTGGAGTGATAGAATGAATACAACTTATATTTTTGAATACATAAATGAAAATGAATTTAGAAAATTAGAACGTTCACTAAAAAAATATAATATGTTAGCCTATAAAAAATTATATTTTGAATATTATCCATCATTAAAAGAAGGTAAATTTCTTGGAGAAGTTGTAAAAATAGATAAAAAATTAGGAACAAAAACTTACGAATTAAAATTACCAACAGATATCATGTTTGAAAAGGTACACGAAATTATAAAATTACACTATATTGTTTATGAAAAAGAAAAGATTGTTATGTTAGATAAGATTACACCAGTTGATATCTTAAGTGAAGGTCATCAATCAGAACTTGTAACTTATAAAGGCGTTATGGTATCAAAAGAACATTCAGAAAAAGATATTTTTAAAATAAATTTATTAAATATGCTACAAAAATAGCATATTTTACTTTACAGTTTTTTTAAAATATTTTCAAAAATTATTGCATATTATATACTAATATGATATTATATAAAAGCAGTGATGCAATGGACCTTTAGCTCAGTTGGTTAGAGCATCCGGCTCATAACCGGGCGGTCGTAGGTTCGAGTCCTACAAGATCCACCATTTTCTGCGAGTGTGGCGAAATTGGCAGACGCACTAGACTTAGGATCTAGCGCCGCAAGGCATGGGGGTTCAAGTCCCTTCACCCGCACCAGAAGCGAATATATTCGAACTTTTAAAAAGGTTTGAATTTAAGCATAAAATTTAGTTTTTTTCAGTCATTTGGGCTGGCCCTAGGGATAGGTATGATCTAATCATACCTATCTTTTTCTTTAAAGGAGTGATAATTTATGAAAAGAATTGTTTTAATTGATGGACATAATTTACTATTTAGAATGTTTTATGGAATCCCTGCACCTATTAAAAATTCCAAAGGTAAAGATATTAGAGGTTTAATTGGATTTGTTGGAAGTTTAAAAAAAATAGTGGATGAATTTAGACCTTATTCATTATATGTAATTTTTGATAGTGAGACAAGCAAAAATAGTAATTTAGAAATAGATAAGGAATATAAAGCTAATAGAATAGATTATAGTAATATTGCTTTAGAAGAAAATCCATTTTCTCAATTATCTTTGATAAAAAAGTCATTAGATTATCTGAATATAGCTTATTTAGAAGTAGAGAATAATGAAGCAGATGATTTTATTGCCTCAATAGTTTCTAAACCAACTAATGAGTATCAATACATAATAGTTTCAACAGATTCTGATTTTCTACAATTAGTTGATAACAATATACTATTATATGTTCCTAGGGGCAAAAAAAGTATTTTATATAATAAAGAAGAAGTTATAAAAAAATATAATGTAACACCAGAAAAATATGCAATATTTAAAGCATTAGTTGGAGATAAAAGTGATAACATAAAGGGAGTAAAAGGGATTGGGAATATTACCGCTGCAAAGATATTAAAATACAATTCAATACAAGAATTTATATTGAATAATCCTAATTTAAGATTTTCAAATATATTAATATCAAGTAAAGAATTAATAATTAAAAATCAGAGACTGATTGAGATGAACAAATTTATAGATACATCGAAAATTATCTTTAAAGAATTATCTGATACTATTTATAATTCAAAAACATATGAAGTAGTGGAAAGTATTGGTGAGCGTTAAGAACAAAAATAATAAAAATAATTGACAATATTAAATTTAATAGTATAATACCTATGAAAATTAAATTGATATAAATCAGTTTAGAAACACACTTGCAAATTGTTATAGCCATTTGTACATATTTTAATATTTAAGATATTTTTATTATAAAGGAGGTTAAAATAATGGAATTTATATTACATGATTTAGCAATTGAAACTACAAGAAGATGTAATATGCAATGTGGGCATTGTATGCGTGGATTATCACAGAATATAGATATAACTCCAGAATTAATTGATATAATTTTTGATAATAAAAAAATAAAAAGAATTGATCATATTTGTTTCAGTGGTGGTGAACCAACATTAAATCCTAATATTATTATTTATACTATAAATAAGATAATAAAAGAAAATTTAAATGTTGGAGAAATTGTTATGGTTACTAATGGTCGAATATTTGATAGAGAACTATTAGAAGCTTTCAATAGATTTAACGAATATAAAAATCAAAAATGGTTACATAATTTACCTAGATTTTTTGAAAAATTTGGTATTGATGATAGCAAAACTAGGAAAAATATAAAAGAAAAAAATAATGAATATGTAAGAATTACTTTTTCAAATGATAAATATCATTATCCAATAAAACAAGAAATAAAAGATAGTTATCATATGTATAGTCGTGGAATAAGAATTACTGAAAAAGATATCGAAGAAAAAGATATCTATAAAACAGGATTTGCAATTGTAGGAAAAGATTTTAATTATCAGTTAGGTCAACTTAGGTATTGCAAAGAAGGTGAGGCTTATTTTGTAATTGATAATATATATATAACTGCTACAGGATATGCAACAAGTGAAGGAATGGGACAATATTCTGATATGGACCAAATAAATATGGGACATATATCAGATATTACATTAGAAAAAATGTTATCTGAGTATGGAACTCCAATATTTAATACTCCTAAAATAATATATGAAGATGTAAAAATAAAAAAAAGATAATCATTAAAGTATTGTTGTACGCCTTATTTTAGGGCACTATGAAGCATGATGCGAACCTAATTGTTTCAGTTCGATTATAGTTACTCTACTTTAATACAACAAAGTAGAGTATTTGTTATTTCATTATGGCAAGTATCTATAGTTGTATTAAATTGGAAATACCAACTAAAATTAGGGTTAGGTATCTAATCTCTCAAGGGATCAAATTAATATAAAACTCCACTTTTATAGTTCGAGTTTAGAATTTATGGAATTATGACTTTCTAAGTTTTTACAAGTGTTTTTGCAAATTTAATAACACATTTTATACTGATTTTATCAGATTTATCCTTAAAGTTGATTAAAAAAATATAAATAAGTAATATTTATAAATTATGTGATAATTATTACTATTGTATACCTTAATATAAATTAACATACATATAATTACTATATAGAAGTATTTTTAATATTTGTGTTGACAAAATTAGTTAAAGATGTTAATATAATAAGCAATTCTTGGAAGGGGGAAATTTATTATGAGTAGTAACAATCAATATCCTGATAATAATGAACAATATTATGATGATGAAAGAGAAAAACAAGAAGAAGATAAAAAGAAAAAGAAAAAGATTAGCAAAACTCAACTTTTTAAACGAACTTTATTTGGTGTTTTAGCATGTGGGGGAATTGTACTTGTAATTGTTAATAGTTGTCGAAAATCTAAATCTGAGGATAATAAAATTCCAGAACCTCAGCCTAATACTAAAAAGGAAAGTATTGAAGAAACTAAAGTTATAGGTGGAACTGAAGAAATTACTTCAGCAACTGTTAAAGAAGATGGAACAGTTACTTTAAATAGTGATGATGCTATGGATGATAATAGCATTAATACTGAAACTTCTAATCCAACAGAAACAATTGAAGAAACAACTGAGGCTTCTATAAGTGATACTGAAGTAGAACAAATTCCACAAGTTAATAGAACTGTTGTTACAGCTGAAGATGTAAAAGTAGTTGTTAATAATTATTATACATATTTAAATACTAGAGTTGAAGATCCTGCTAATATGGTAGATGTTGGCTCAGTTTATTCATTAGCGTTTATGGCAAATTGCCAATACATAAGTGTTGAAGAATGTAATAAACTTATAAATGAAGGTTTAATTCCTAGTGATTTAACAACAATACAGACAGAATCTATGAATAATATTAGCTTAATCCTTAGTGAAAATTGTACTAAAGCAGCAGTTGCTGATGCCTTTGGTACAGAACTAGATGTCAATAAACTAATTGATTTTTCCAATTTATTTATCGATGAAACTGATAGAAATGTTTCTAAGAAAGCCTTTGACGAATTTACTAAATTAGTTCAATCTGATAAAAGTAGCATAAATTCTATATTTGAAAATACAATTAAATTTATAGATAATGCTACAAAATATAGTTTTGATGAAATTGGTTCTGAGGCAAAACATTTTAATCATGACTATCCAGTTGATTTTGCGCAAACTTCTGTAGGTGCCCAATATTTAGTCAAAGGTATCGTTGGAAGGGAATTTGTTTGGTATGCAACTAGTAAATCTATAATTACTGAGAATGAATCAGAAGATTTATATCAATTGATAAATACTGTAGATTCAACAATTTCATATATAGATAATAAATTTTATGATGGTTGTATTACTAATGAACCAGTTAAAACATATGTTAAATAATATATGTTTTTTCTTCTGATTTTTTTGAAATATGATATATTATATTAGGTGATATAATGGATGGAATCTTAGTTGTAAACAAACCTGCTGGTTATACAAGTCGTGATATTGTTAATAAAGTTAGCAAACTTTTAAATACTAAAAAAATAGGACATACAGGTACATTAGATCCTATTGCAACAGGAGTATTAGTGCTTTGTATTGGTAAAGCTACAAAATTAGTAGAAATGTTAACATCTACTGAAAAGGAATATATTGCCAAGGTAACTTTAGGAATTAATACTGATACTTTAGATAATACAGGTAGTATTTTAGAAGAAAAAAATGCACATATTGAAAAAGAACAAATTATTAAAACTTTAAATAGTATGTTAGGATTTTATGAACAAGAGGTTCCTATTTATTCTGCAGTTAAAATAAATGGTAAAAAGCTTTATGAATATGCTAGAGAAAACAAAAAAATAGAACTACCAAAAAGAACTGTTGAAATAAAACAAATAGAATTATTGGGTGATATCAAATATGAAGCTAACAAAACTATATTTAGTTTTAAGTGTTTAGTTAGCAAAGGTACTTATATTAGAAGCTTAATTAGAGATATTGCCTTAAAATTGAATACAATTGGTATTATGTCTAATTTAAATAGAACAAAACAAGGTTCTTTTAACATAAATCAAAGTTATGATATAGAGAGTATTGAAAATAATCATTACAAAATAATTAGTATATCTGATTGCCTACAAAATTATAAAAATATTACAGCTGATGATTTTTTGATTAATAAAATAAAAAATGGAGCAATTTTACAGAATAGATATAATGAAGATATAGTAGTATTTAAAGATAAAGATAATCAGGTTTTAGCTATTTATAAAACTTATGATAAAGACAAAACTAAAATTAAGCCATGGAAAATATTTTAAAGTAAATAATATAAATATATTAAAATTTATGATAAACTATTAATAGTTATGGAGGGAAAAATATGAAGAAAATTTTATTACCAATTTTTTTAATTGCTACTTGTTTATTTACTGGTTGTGGAGCTAAAGAAGAAAAAACAATGACTTGTACCAGAACTCTTAATCAATCTGGAATAAAAATGGATTTTAATTATAAAGTTAATTATAAAGGCGATTATGTTACAACAATTAGTATTATTGAAAAGGTAATTAGTGATGACGAAGAACTTTTAGAAACTTATAAAGAACAAGTAGAGGCTATCTATGAGCCATATGATGGTATTAAGTACTATGATTATAGTGTTGAAATTGAGGATGATACTTTAATAAGCAAACTAGATATTGATTATAGTAAAATAGATACTGATAAAATAATTGAAATTGATTCAGCTAATAAACAAATGATTAAGGATGGTAAAGTTAAATTATCTGATGTTGAATCAGTTTATACACAAGTAGGTCTTAGCTGCGAAAAATAGTTGGCTTCCAACTTTTTTTCTTTTCTTGAAATAAAAAGGTTGCTAAATAATAAAATATAGTGTATATTATATATGTACTTATTCTTGGTAATCGAGTTCCTGACTTTTACTCAGAATAAGCGAATTTAAAAGAAAGGGAGATTTAAAATGGCTTTAAATAAAGAAGCAAAACAAGATATTATTAAAAAATATGCAAGAAGCGAAGGAGATACAGGTTCACCTGAAGTTCAAATTGCAATCTTAACAGAAGAAATTAATACTTTGACTGAACACTTAAAAGAACATAAACATGATTTCCATTCAAGAAGAGGATTATTAAAGAAAGTTGGTCAAAGACGTAGTATGTTAAACTATTTATTAAAAAATGATGTTACAAGATATCGTGAAATAATAAAAAGTTTAGGATTAAGAAAATAATTATAAAAGTAGGCACTCTTTTTTGGGTGCTTTTATTTTTAAATATATGGAGGTAATAATGAAAAAAGTATACGAGTTAAATTTTAGAGGAAGACCAATAATAGTCGAAATTGGTGAAATGGCCAAACAAGCAAATGGAGCATGTTTAGTAAGATATGGTGATACAGTTATTTTAAGTACATCTGTTGTTTCAAAAACAGCTAACATTTTATCAGATTTTTTTCCATTAATGGTTTTATATCAAGAAAAATTATATTCAGTTGGTAAGATACCTGGGGGATTTATAAAAAGAGAAGGACGTCCTACAGAAAATGCTACATTAGCAGCTAGAATGATTGATAGACCAATGCGTCCAATGTTCCCTAGTGATTTTAAAAATGAGGTTCAGATTATTAATACTGTATTATCTGTTGACCAAGATAATTCTCCAGAAATGACAGCGATGTTTGGCTCATCATTATGTGTGTCTATTTCTGAAATCCCTTTTGATGGACCAATTGCAGGTGTTAAGGTTGGAAGAATTAATGGTGAATTTATTATTAATCCTACTAAAGAACAATCAGAACTTAGTGATATAGAATTAACAGTAGCTGGAACAAAAGAAGCTATAAATATGGTTGAAGCTGGTAGTAAAGAAGTAAGCGAAGATGATATGTTAGAAGCGCTTATGTTTGGTCATGACGCTATCAAAGAATTAATTGCTTTCCAAGAAGAAATTATTTCTGATTGTGGAAAAGAAAAAATGGCTTATGAAGTTTTAGAAATAACAGAAGAACTAAAAGAAGAAATCAAAATCCTCGCTAGTGATAAATTAAATACAGCAATGCGTATTCAAGATAAGTTAGAAAAATATGCAGCAATTGATAAAGTTAAGGAAGATGTAGTTAATAAATATACTACTGAAAACGAAAATTTAAAAGAACAAGAATTAAACGAATTAATTACGAAAGTTAAACTTGTCTTAGAAGAAATTGAATATGAAATATTTAGAAAAATAGTTGTTAAAGAAAAAACACGTGCTGATGGTCGTGAAATGACAGAGATAAGACCACTTTCTACAGAAATAGATTTATTACCACGTACTCATGGTTCAGCTATGTTTACACGTGGACAAACTCAAAGTTTATCAGTTGTTACACTTGGAGCTTTAGGTGAGCATCAAATTTTAGATGGACTTTCAATTGAAGATGAAAAAAGATTTATGTTACATTATAATTTTCCACAATTTTCAGTTGGTGAAACAGGAAGATATGGTAGCCCAGGTAGAAGAGAAATAGGCCATGGAGCTTTAGGAGAAAGAGCTTTAGCCCAGGTTATTCCATCAGAAGAAGAATTTCCATATACAATTCGTGTTGTTTCCGAGATTTTAGAAAGTAATGGTTCATCAAGCCAAGCAAGTATTTGCGCAGGTTGTATGGCTTTAATGGCAGCTGGTGTTCCAATTAAAGCACCAGTAGCAGGTATTGCGATGGGTCTTATAACAGATGGCGATGATTATACTATTTTAACGGATATTCAAGGAATGGAAGACCACTTAGGAGATATGGACTTTAAAGTAGCTGGTACTAGAAATGGTATTTGTGCTTTACAAATGGATATAAAAATCAAGGGTATAACTAAAGAAATTTTAAAGAAAGCTCTTGCTCAAGCAAAACAAGCTCGTTTAGAAATTTTAGATAAAATTGAATCTACAATTAAAGAACCAAGAAAAGAAGTTAGTAAGTATGCTCCAAAAACTATAACATTTATGATTAATCCAAATCGTATTAAAGAAGTTATTGGTCGTGGTGGAGAGATGATTACCAAAATCATATGTGACGCAAGTAATGTTAAATCGGTTACTGATGTTAATGCAGTTAAAGTTGATTTAGAAGATGATGGAACAGTTATTATTTATCACTCTGATAAAGAAATTATTGAAAAAACAGCTGAGATGATTAAAAATATTGTTAAAGAAGTTGAAGAAGGTAAAGTCTATACTGGTAAAGTTGTAAAAGTAGAAGACTTTGGATGCTTTGTTGAATTATGGCCTGGTTGTGAAGGACTTGTTCATGTTTCACAATTAGATGAAAAACGTGTTGAAAAACCAAGTGATATGGTTAAAGTAGGCGATGAGATAGTTGTTAAAGCGTTAGGTTATGATAAAAAAGGTCGTTTAAATTTATCTAGAAAAGAAGCTTTAAAATAAGTAAGAAGTTATGAAATATAACTTTTTCTTTTTTTTATATAAATAAAAATTGACTTTAATTAATATTTATGATAATCTATATTTAGACACGAAAGTGTTTTTTATTTGAAATAAAAAAACATATAATTAATGAGGTGGAAAATGAAAAAAATAGCTAGATTTTTTGTTAGTGTAAAAAAAGAAATGAAAAATGTTAGATGGCCTAGCAAAAAAGAATTAATTACTTATTCTATAGCAACTATTAGCTTTGTTATTTTCTTTGGTTTATTCTTTACTTTAACAGATTCTGGAATTGCTTTAGTTAGGACTTTAATCGGATAATGCAAAAAGAATGGTATGTAGTTAATACTTATTCAGGTCATGAAAATAAAGTAAAAGAAAAACTAGAAATGCGTGCTAGTAGCATGGGTATGGAAGACTATATTTTTCGTGTAGTTGTTCCTGAAGTAAAAGAAGTTGAAATAAAAGATGGAAAACAAAAAGAACGAATGAAAAAGATGTTTCCTGGTTATATCTTAGTAGAAATGATTATGAGTGATGAGGCTTGGTTCATTGTTCGTAATACTCCAGGTGTAACAGGATTTATTGGTTCATCTGGTAAAGGAGCTAAACCTTTCCCTTTAACACCAGCCGAGGTTGATAGAATTCTTGGTAGTATGGGTCTATCACGTTTACAAATTGGTAATGAATTAAATGTTGATGATATGGTTAAAGTAATTCATGGACCATTTGAAGGTATGTTTGGAAAAATTAAAACAATCAATATGGAAACTCAAATATTAGAAGTTGCTATAGACTTATTTGGTCAAGAAACAACTGTTGAAATTGGTTTAACAGATATTGAAAAAGCATAAAATTAATATTTTTGAATAAAATATTTACAAACTTAGCAAAATATGTTATCATTAAATGGCTATATTGTTTAATATAGATTTAGTGGGAGCGCGGATGCATTATGACCACTCGCGAAAAAAATATAGGAGGTGTTTTTCGTGGCAAAGCAAGTAACTAAAGTAGTTAAATTACAAATTCCAGCCGGTAAAGCAACACCAGCGCCACCAGTAGGAACTGTATTGGGACCAACTGGTATTAATTTACAGGAATTTTGTACAAAATATAATGATGCAACTAGAGATAAGATGGGAGATATATTACCAGTTGAGATTTCTATATATGAAGATAGAACTTTCGATTTTGTAATTAAAACTCCACCAGCTGCTTTCTTAATTAAAAAAGTTGCTAAAATCAAATCTGGATCTAAAAAAGGATCTACTGAAGTTGTTGCTACAATAACAAAAGCTCAATTAAAAGAAATAGCTGAAATTAAATTACCTGATTTAAATTGTTATACTGTTGAAGAAGCAATGAAAATCGTTGAAGGTACAGCTAGAAATATGGGCGTTAACGTAGCTGAATAAAAATAAAATAAATTAAATGTACATATAGGTTTATTACCTATGTGGGAGGAAAAATCCGCATATACCACATAAGGAGGTAAAATAGAAATGAAAAAAGGAAAAAAATATACTGAAGTTTCTAAGTTAGTTGAAAAGAACAAGCTTTATACTAAAGAAGAAGCAATTAAATTAGTAAAACAAACATCAATTACAAAATTTGATTCTTCAATTGAGTTAGCTTTAAGATTAAATCTAGATACTAAAAAAGCTGATCAACAATTAAGAGGTGCTTTCGTTTTACCAAACGGAACAGGCAAAACTAAAAAAGTTTTAGTAATAGCTAAAGGAGATCAAGCAAAAGCAGCAGAATCTGCTGGAGCTGATTATGTAGGCGATATTGATATGTTAGAAAAAATCGAAAAAGAAAATTGGTTCGATTTTGATACAATGATTGCTACTCCTGATATGATGCCTGCTTTAGGTAAATTAGGTAAAATTTTAGGACCTAAAGGTTTAATGCCAAACCCAAAAACAGGAACTGTTACAATGGATGTAAAAAAGGCAGTTGAAGAAGTTAAAAAAGGTCGTATTGAATATCGTACTGATAGTTTTGGTAATGTTCATACAATTATTGGTAAGGTTTCATTTGATGAACAAAAATTAATTGAAAATTTAGATGCTTTCGTATCATTAATTATCAAAACAAAACCAGCTGTTGTTAAAGGAACTTACATAAAAGGAATTACAGTTTCATCTACAATGGGTCCTGGTATAAAAATAAATACAAATGATTTTGACAAATAATAAATAATATGCTATAATACTATTTGTTGTTTGAAAAATAATATAGTACCGTAGACAGTAGGAGGCTTAAGCCTTAATGAATTCCTACCGAGGAACTTAAATAAATTAAGTTTATCGAATTCCCTACGGTTAGTGTAGGGAATTTTTTATTACGGTATTACACACAAAATTTATAGGGAGGTGTAATATGGCAAATCAAAAAATAATTGCAAAAAAGCAAGAAGTTGTTGAAGAAATTAAAAATAAAGCTAATGAAGCAACTACTTTCGTAATTTTTGAAAATCATGGTTTAACTGTTGCTGAAACTAATGAATTAAGAAGAAAATTAAGAGAGACTGATTCAGAATTCAAAATTTACAAAAACACTTTGCTTACTAGAGCATTAAATGATTTGAAAATCGATTTAGGAGCAGAATTAGAAGGACCTAAAGCTATTGCTTTTGGTAAAGACGCAATCGCTCCAATTAAAGTACTTAGTGAATTTGCAAAAAATCACGAAGCACTTGAAATTAAAATAGGTATGGTCGATGGTGAAGTAGCTGATGTCGACAAATTAAAGAAATTGGCAACAATCCCTTCAAGAGAAGGATTGCTTACAATGCTTGCTGGTGGACTTATGGGTGTCGTAAGAGACTTATCTATCAGTTTAGACTTATATAGTCAAAAAATAGAAAAATAATTAAGGAGGAATATAGAATGGCAAAATTTACAAAAGATGAATTTATTAATGGTTTAAAAGAAATGACAATTCTTGAAGTTAAAGAATTAGTAGACGCAATGAAGGAGGAATTTGGAGTAGATCCATCTGCAGTTGCAGTTGCTGCTCCTGTAGCTGGTGCTGCTGCTGAAGAAGGACCAAGCACAGCTAATGTTGTTTTAACTTCTGCTGGAGCTAACAAAATAGCTGTTATCAAAATCGTAAGAGATATTACTGGTTTAGGATTAAAAGAAGCTAAAGACTTAGCTGATAATGGTGGAGTTGTTAAAGAAAACGCTTCTGCTGAAGAAGCTAATGAATTAAAAGCTAAATTCGAAGAAGCTGGAGCTACTGTTGAATTAAAATAATTTAAATATATTTAGGGTTGAGCCTATACTAAATTTTTAGTATGGGCTTTCACCATTTAATAAATAAAAGAATAGGTGTATTATGTCACATTATTTTGAAAATGATAAAAATATTAAAAGTAATGAACGATTAACTTATGCAAATATAAAAAATAATGAATTAAAATTTTTAGTAGATAATGGAATTTTTTCCAAAAAAGGTTTAGATTTTGGAACACGCTCATTATTAGAAAATGTCGATATTGATTCCACAAAGAAAAATATTTTAGATTTTGGTTGTGGCTATGGACCAATTGGAATTTATTTAGCTAAGACTACAAATCTTACAGTTGATATGCTTGATATTAATAAGCGTGCTATTATGTTGGCACAAAAAAATGCTAGTTTAAATAAAGTGGATGTTAATATTTTTGAAAGTGACTTATATAATAATGTTTCTAATACTTATGACTACATTGTCACTAATCCGCCAATTAGAGTTGGTAAAAATATTTTATACAAAATTCTATTTGAAGCTAAAAAATATCTAAACCATAATGGTGAATTATGGTTAGTTATAAATAAAAATCAGGGAGCAAAAACAATCGCAAAAGATTTATCTAAAGAGTATAATGTTAAAATTATAGATAAATGTAAGGGTTTTTATATTATTTGTGCTATAAATAATTGACAGCTTGCCAATTATTTGATAAAATTATAAATTGGTGGCATATACTACTATGTAGTTTGTGCCTAACTTAATACTAGTATATAGGGGTGAAGAAATGGCTTACACAGTTAAAAAATTTGGTGATCACCGAGAAAGAAGAAGTTATTCAAAAACAAAAAATGCAATTGAATTATCTAATTTATTAGAAATTCAAAAAAAGTCATATGATTGGTTTATGACTGAAGGAATTAAAGAAGTATTTGATGATATATTTCCTGTAGAGAGTTTTACAGGTAATTTGTCGTTATCTTTTGGAGATTATTATTTTGAGTCTCCACGTTATTCTATTAAAGGTTGTAAGGATAGATATGCTACTTATGCACAACCTTTAAAGGTACAAGCCCAATTATTTAATCATGAAACAGGCGAGGTTAAAGAACAAGAAATTTATTTGGGTGATATGCCTATTATGACTGATGGTGGTACATTCATTATCAATGGTGCTGAACGTGTTATTGTTTCACAATTAGTTCGTTCACCAAGTGTTTATTTTGGCAAAGCAATTGATAAAAATGGTCGCTTAGTTATAACATCACAAATTATCCCAACTAGAGGAACTTGGCTAGAATTTGAAACTGATGCTCGTGATATAATTTATGTTCGAATTGATCGTACAAGAAAAGTACCTATTACAACATTACTTAGAGCAATAGGATTATCAAGTGATGAAGATATACTTGATTTATTTGGTGAAAATGAATATTTAATTAAGACAATTGAAAAAGATGCTAATAAGAATACTGATGAAGCATTAATTGATATTCACTCAAAATTACGTCCAGGTGAACCATCAACTTTAGATAGTGCTAAAAATCAATTAATTACAAGATTTTTTGATTCATTTAGATATGATTTAGCAAAAGTTGGACGTTATAAATTTAACAAAAAGTTAAATGTAATTGATCGTTTATTAGATTGCAAATTAGCTGAAGATATTAAAGTAAAAGGCAAGGTTGTTTGTGCTAAAGATACTGTTATAACAAAAGATATTATTGAAGAGTTAAAACCTGTTTTAGCAGATAACTATGGAATTAAAGAAACTTTAATTAATACTGAATTAGATACATATAATAAAGTTCAAGTAATTAAAGTATATTCGAAAACTAATCCTGAAAAAGTTATCTCTATTATTGGTAATGATCAGACAATTGACATTAAACGTTTAACAATTTCTGATATTTATGCCTCTATATCATACTATTTAAATTTATTAGAAGGTATTGGCAATTATGATGAAATTGATCATTTATCAAATCGTCGTGTTAGACAAGTTGGTGAATTATTACAAAATCAATTTAGAATTGGTATTAGTAGAATTGAAAGAGTTATTCGTGATCGTATGTCAACTCAGGAATTAACTGAGGTAACTCCTAAAACATTAATAAATATTAGACCACTTACTGCCGCTATTAAAGAGTTCTTTGGTAGTAGCCAGTTATCACAATTCATGGATCAAACTAATCCAATAGCAGAACTTTCAAACAAAAGACGTTTATCTTCGTTAGGACCAGGTGGTTTATCAAGAGATCGTGCTGGTATGGAAGTTCGTGACGTTAATCCTTCACATTATGGTAGATTATGTCCAATCGAGTCACCAGAAGGACCAAACATTGGACTTATTACAGCTTTAGCAAGCTATGCTAGAGTTAATGATTATGGATTTATTATGACCCCATATCGTAAAGTTAATAATTGTAAATTAACTGATGAAATTGTTTATATGACAGCTGATGAGGAATTAGACTATTATATTTCTCAAGCAACAGTTAAAATTGATGAAAATAATCAAATTACTGAAGAACGTGTTCCTGTTAGATATAGAGGAGATACTGTTATTGTTGACGCTAAAGATGTTGATTACATTGACGTTTCAGCTCAACAAGTTGTTTCAATTACAACATCGGGAATTCCTTTCTTGGAACATGATGATGGTAAACGTGCCTTGATGGGCGCAAACATGCAACGTCAAGCAATTCCATTAATTAAAACAGAAGCTCCATTAGTTGGTACTGGTGTTGAAGCTATTGCAGCTCGTGATTCAGGCGCTGTTATATTAGCTAAAGCTGATGGTGTTGTTGATTATGTTGACGCAAAGAAAATTCTTATTAAAACAGTAGGAGGTATGGACACATACTATCTAAATGGTTTTGAAAGAAGCAATGCTGGAACTTGTTATCATCAAATTCCAATCGTTAGAGTTGGTGATAAAGTTACAAAAGATATGGTTATTGCTGATGGGCCATCAACAAATATGGGTGAAATGGCTTTAGGACGTAATGTTACTGTAGCTTTCATGAACTTTAATGGATATAATTACGAGGATGCTGTTATCTTAAATGAGAGATTAGTTAAAGATGACGTTTATACTTCAATTCATATAGAGGACTATCAAATCGAATGTCGTGATACTAAATTAGGACCAGAAGAGTTTACTAGAGATATACCAAATATTGGTGAAGATGCTAGAAAAAACTTAGATGAATCTGGTATTGTTAGAATTGGTACTGAGGTTAAAGATGATGATATTTTAGTTGGTAAAGTTACACCAAAAGGTGTTGCTGAACTTACTAGCGAAGAAAAACTTTTACACGCTATATTTGGAGAAAAAACACGTGAAGTTAGAGATACATCACTACGTGTTCCACATGGTGGAGAAGGTATTGTTCATGATGTAAAAATATTTACAAAAGATGACTGTGATGAATTACCAGCTGGTGTTTCAAAAATCGTTCGTGTTTATATAGCACAAAAAAGAAAAATTAGTGTTGGAGATAAAATGTCTGGTCGTCATGGTAATAAAGGTGTTATTTCGCTTATTTTACCAGAAGAAGATATGCCATATTTAGAGGATGGTACACCAGTTGATATTTTACTTAATCCACTAGGAGTTCCATCACGTATGAACATTGGACAAATTTTGGAAATGCATTTAGGTATGGCTGCAAAAGAGTTAAATGTTTATATGGCAACGCCAGTTTTTGCTGGAGCAAATCGTGAAGAAATTATAGATGCTTTAAAAGAAGCTCATCTAGATGAAGATGGTAAAACTATTTTATATGATGGACGTACTGGTGAACCATTCGATAATCGAATTAGTGTTGGTGTAATGTATATGATTAAACTTCACCACATGGTTGATGATAAATTGCATGCACGTTCAACAGGTCCATATTCACTTGTTACACAACAACCACTTGGTGGTAAAGCTCAATTTGGTGGTCAAAGATTTGGTGAAATGGAAGTTTGGGCACTTTATGCTTATGGTGCTGCTCATGTTTTACAAGAAATGATGACAATTAAATCTGATGATGTTGTAGGACGTGTTAAGGTATATGAAGCATTAGTTAAAGGTCAACCAATTCCAAAATCTGGTGTTCCAGAATCATTTAGAGTATTAATTAAAGAATTCCAAGCTTTAGGACTTGATATTACTGTTTTAAATGAAGATGGAAAGTTTGTAGAATTAAAAGAATTAGAAGAAAATGAAAAAGATACTTTTTTAGGTAATGAAGAATTTGAAAAAGCTTCTGATTTACCAGTTGAAGATACTCCAGAGTTAGAAGAAGAACCTGAAGAAGAGTTAGATGCAGAGTTTTCAATGGAAGATGAAGATATAGATTTCGATGAAACTTATATGGAAGGGGATGAGGAATAATGGATGTTAATAGTTTTGAAGGATTAAAGATTTCAATTGCCTCACCTGAAAAGATTCGTTCATGGTCTTATGGACCTGTTAAAAAAGCCGAAACAATAAATTATCGTACATCTAAACCAGAACGTGATGGATTATTTTGCGAAAAGATATTTGGACCAACAAAAGATTATGAGTGTTCATGTGGTAAATATAAAAGGTTAAGATACAAAGGTATTATTTGTGATCGCTGTGGTGTTGAAGTAACTAGTTCAAAAGTTCGTCGTGAACGTATGGGTCATATTGAATTAGCTACTCCTGTTTCACATATTTGGTTTTTCAAGGGCATTCCTTCAAGAATGGGACTTGTCCTTGATATGTCACCTAGAGATCTAGAGGAAGTATTATATTTCGTTTCCTATGTTGTTTTAGATCCTGGTGCTGCGCCATTAGAAAAGAAACAAACAATTAGTGATAAAGAATATCGTGCTTACTATGAAAAATATGGTAGTAGTTTTAGAGTAGGTATGGGAGCTGAAGCTATAAAAGAACTTCTTGAACAAGTTGATATTGAAAAAGAAGTTGAAAACATTAAAAAGGAAATTGATGAAATTAAAGATTCATCTAGTCAAAAACGTGTTCGTTTAATTAAACGTTTAGATGTTTTAAATGCTTTCTTAGAATCAGGAAATCGCCCAGAATGGATGATTTTAGAAGCTCTACCAGTTATTCCACCAGAATTAAGACCAATGATCCAATTAGATGGTGGAAGATATGCTACAAGTGATTTAAATGATTTATATCGTCGTGTTATTAATCGTAATAATCGTTTGAAAAAATTAATGGAATTAGGAGCTCCATCAATCATTATTCAAAATGAAAAACGTATGCTTCAAGAAGCAGTAGATGCTTTATTTGATAATGGAAGACGTGGTAGAAATATCACTGGAGCTGGAAATAGACCATTAAAATCATTATCAAGTATGCTAAAAGGAAAACAAGGTCGTTTCCGTCAAAACTTACTTGGAAAACGTGTCGATTATTCAGGACGTTCTGTTATCGTTGTTGGACCATCACTAAAAATGTATGAATGTGGTATTCCAAAAGAAATGGCTTTAGAATTATTTAAACCACATGTTATTAATGGTTTAGTTTCAAAAGAAATAGCAACTAATATTAAAGCTGCTAAAAAAATGATTGAAAATCAAGATCCTCGTGTTTGGGATATTGTTGAAGAAAAAATTAAGGAACACCCAGTTTTATTAAACCGTGCCCCAACATTACATAGACTTGGTATTCAAGCATTTGAACCAAAATTAATTAGTGGTCGCTCAATTAGACTTCATCCACTTGTTTGTGCAGCATTTAATGCCGATTTTGATGGAGACCAAATGGCTGTTCACGTTCCTATTAGTGAAGAAGCTCAAGCTGAAGCTAGAATCTTGATGTTAGGTGCTAATAACATCTTATCACCAAAAAATGGTGACCCGGTTGTTACTCCAGGACAAGATATGGTTTTAGGAAACTATTATATAACAATTGAAAAAGCAGGTTTACCTGGTGAAGGTAGAGTTTTCAAAAATTCTAATGAAGCATTAATGGCTTATGAAAGAAGAGAAATTACTTTACATACAAGAATTGCTTTACCAGTTAAATCATTTAAATATAAATTATTCCCAAGCGAATATATGGATATGTATTTAGTTACTACACCTGGTAAATTACTATTTAATGAAATTTTCCCTGATACTTTCCAATATATAAATGATAGTAGCAGTGAAAATATTGAAAAAATGACACCAGCTAAGTATTTTATTGCTAAAGGTAAAAATATTCCTGAAGAAATAGCTAATATGCCAATTGTTGATGCATTAAATAAA
Source organism: uncultured Muribaculaceae bacterium (assembly GCA_964408085.1). Classification (GTDB taxonomy): domain Bacteria; phylum Bacillota_I; class Bacilli_A; order RF39; family UBA660; genus CAJLIR01. Next base: position 54,896 of record CAYOYB010000008.1, read on the forward strand.
AGTGCTTTAGGAAAATTAATTGCGCAAATTTATAAAAGATATCAAACTACTGAAACATCAGTAATGCTTGATAAACTTAAAGACTTAGGATTTAAATATTCAACATTATCAGGTATTTCTATTGCTATTAGTGATATTAAAGAAAGTAAAATTAAACCGGCTGTATTAGAAGAAAGTCAAAAGAAAGTTGATACAATTAATAAGCAATTCAAACGTGGTTTAATTACAGAAAATGAACGTTATAATAAGGTAATTACTGTTTGGACAGAAGCTAAAAAGACAATTCAAGAAGAACTTGAACAAATGGTTAAAGCTGATGTTGATAATCCAATTTCAATTATGATGATGAGTAAAGCTCGTGGTGATATTAATTCCCATACTCAATTAGTTGGTATGCGTGGATTATTTAGTAAACCAAATGGTATGCAAGAAGAAATACCAGTTGAATCTTCATTTAGTGAAGGTGTTACTATTTCTGAATTCTTCTTATCAACCCATGGTGCTAGAAAAGGTGCCGTTGATACAGCGTTAAAAACTGCCGATGCTGGATACTTAACTCGTAGATTGGTTGATGTTGCTCAAGATATTATCGTTAAAGAAGAAGATTGTGGAACTGAACAAGGTGTTATCGCTGAAGCATTTATTAATGAAAAAGATGGTACTGTTATTGAATCATTACATGATCGTATTTTAGGACGTTATACTAGTAAAAAAGTTCTAAATCCAGAAACAAAAGAAATTATTTGTGAACGTAATACCTATATAACAGAACAAATCGCTAATAAAATAGCTGCTGCTGGTGTTACTAAAGTGCCAATAAGAACAGTTTTAACTTGTAAATTAGAACATGGTGTTTGTCAAAAATGTTATGGTCGTAATTTAGCAACTGGTTCAATTGTTGAAACAGGTGAAGCTGTTGGTATTATGGCTGCTCAATCAATTGGTGAACCAGGTACTCAGCTTACAATGCGTACATTCAATACTGGTGGTGTTGCTGGAGACGATATCACTCAAGGTTTACCACGTGTTCAAGAGTTATTCGAAGCACGTAATCCAAAAGGAAAAGCTACAATTTCTGAAATAAATGGTGTTGTTACTAACATTGAAGATGAAAATGGTAAATTTGTTATTTCTGTTAAAAATGATATTGAGGTTAGAAAACATACAACTAATTATGGAGCTAAATTAGCAGTTGAAGTTAATAGTGAAGTTAAAGCAGGTCAAAGACTTACTCATGGAGCTATTTCTCCAAAAGAATTATTAGTTGTTACTGATCCAATTACTGTGCAACAGTACATCTTACTAGAAATTCAAAAAGTATATCGTTCTCAAGGTGTTGATATTAGTGATAAACACGTTGAAGTTATGGCAAAACGAATGATTTCAAAAATAAAAATTGTTAATTCAGGTGATTCTTTATACTTACCTGGAACAATGGTTAATATAAATCATTTTACTGATGTTAATAAGGAACTTATTTTGGAAGGAAAGAGACCTGCTACTGGTAGACCAGTCTTACTTGGTATTACTAAAGCATCGCTTGAAACAGATTCATTCTTATCAGCTGCTTCTTTCCAAGAAACAACAAGAATTTTAACAGATGCCGCAATTCATGGTAAAGTTGATAACTTGAATGGATTAAAAGAGAATGTTATTATCGGTAAATTAATTCCAGCTGGTACAGGTGCTAGAAAGTATCGTAAAGCTGATTATGAATTAGAATTACCATTATTGACTGATGAACCTTTAGAAACATTAGAAAATGAATTAATGGATTAAAAACTGCAATTAAATGCAGTTTTTTTCTTATTTTTTTGCTATAATATTTAATTAGGAAGTGTTAGTATGCTAGAAAAAAGTATTAAAGCAAGCTATTTATTAATAACAACCATCTTTCTAATAACAATGGGAATCTTACTAATAACTTTGAAAACACAATTTGTCCAATTATTAATTAGAATTATTTGTTATGGTTTTATTTTAAGAGGCTTAATTAATTTATTAATATTAACGTATAATAAACAAAATCGTAATAAAAAATTTGTTATGAGAGATGTTGCTGATATTTTATTTGGTGTAATAATTATTAGTATTAGAGAAAGTCTCATTATTTTATTGCCAGTCATTTTTGGGTTATATTTTTTAGTAATTGTAATAATTCAAGTCGTTGACTATTATATTTATTTAAAAAATAAAATAAAAGGAAGATTGACAATTTTAATCGCTATTATATTTAACTTATGTGCTAGTTTATTATTAACAATAAATCCTCATTTAAAAACAAAATATATTGTAATGATTATTGGTATTTACTTAATTATAATTGGTATTAAAAATGGAGCAGATTTTTTATTTGAAGTATTGCCTCTAAAAATAGTAAATAAAATAAAGATGAATATAAAAATACCAATTCCAGAAATTTTTACAGCTTTTATTCCTCAACAATTAATCAGGTTAGTTAACGAAATGTTAGAAGTTGATCCTGAGGCTAATAATTATAACTATAATAAAAAAGATGATAAATCGGATTTACAAATTATTATTCATCTAGCTTCTTCAGGAACAGCTATTATGGGTCATGTTGAAATTGCCTTTGAAGATAGAATTTATTCTTATGGTAGTTATGATATGCATTCTAGAAGTTTATTTCAGGCAATTGGTGATGGAGTAATTTTAATTGTTGATAAACAAAAATATATGAAGTATTGTGTTGAAAAAAGAGATAGATATTTAATAGAATTTGGCATAAAATTAACAAATAATGAAAAAGAAATTATTAAAAAGAATATAAATGAACTAATTAATATTAATACGATTGATTATTATTCTGATGCCCAGTTGATTGAACAGGGCAAACTACCACCTAGAAAATTAACTGATATGTCAAGTGAAATATATATGTATGCAGATGGCAGATTTAAAAAAATTACAAAAGGAAAATATAAAAAGTTATTTGTTTTAACTAATAATTGCGCAATGATGGTAAAAAGTGTCTTAAAGACAATTGGCAAAGATGTAATTGCTATTAATGGCATCTTAACACCAGGAGCCTATTATGATTATTTAAATAGGCAATTTATGTTAAAAAATACCAATGTTATTACGCGAAAAATTTATACAAAAAATGATTTTAAAAATGTCGAATAATAAAAAAATCGCGTTGACATTTATAGTATGCGGCGATATAATTTAAATAGAGATTAGTAACAATTACTAATTTTGAGTTGGCCTTTTTTAAGTACAATAATTATGAAATAGCTTTAGTTAATGTTACTTTGGAAAGGATATATAAAAATCACAAAAAAGAGAAGGGAAGATTTAAATGGAATTAAAAGGAAGTAAAACAGAACAAAATTTAATGACTGCATTTGCAGGAGAAAGTCAAGCAAGAAATAAATATACTTATTATGCTTCAAAAGCTAAAAAAGAGGGCTATGAACAAATCGCTGCCATCTTTGAAGAAACTGCTGGTAATGAAAAAGAACATGCTAAAATGTGGTTTAAATTATTACATGATGGAGCTGTTCCAGATACAAAAACTAACTTATTAGATGCAGCTAATGGTGAAAACTTTGAATGGACTGATATGTATGAATCATTTGCTAAAACTGCTAAAGAAGAAGGATTCGATCATATTGCTTATTTATTTGAAGAAGTTGGAAAAATTGAAAAAGAACATGAAGAAAGATATAGAAAATTATTATCTAACTTAGAAGGTCAAACTTTATTTATTAAAGATGAACCAGTTATGTGGATTTGTCGTAATTGTGGACACATTCATTTTGGTGTTTCAGCTCCAGAGGTATGTCCAGTTTGTAATCATCCACAAAGTTATTTTGAATTACGTTCAACAAATTATTAAAAAAGGAATTATTTCCTTTTTTATTTATTTAATTATATAAAAATAAATAGCGTACAAATGACGCTATTTAATTTCGATACTCTTTTTACTTTCAACTTTTGCTTCTTTAGGAATACTAATAGTTAAAATACCATTGTTATGATTTGCTTCTATTTCATCTTCATTAATTTTTCCAACATAAAATTTCCTAGAATATTCTCCATAACAAATCTCCTGTTTTAAATAATTATCATTTTCTTCACATTGCTCATTTTTAATAACTTTAATATTTATATTTTCATTTTCATAATCAATGGTAATATCTTGTTTTTCGATACCTGGTATTTCGATTTTTAAAAGATATTTATCTCCTTTATCAATAATGTCAGTATTCATAAAATTACGATTGTTTTTTGAATCAAATAAATCAAAATAGTTATTAAAAAATGGGTCTTTAGAAATTAACATTTTATCACCTCGTTTATATTATTGAAGAAAAAGAAAAAGTTTATTCAATATTATTATAAAAATATATATTTTGTTAAAAATAAAATTGGTGATTTAATGAAAAAAATTTTAATAACAGGTGCTAGAAGCGGAATAGGTAATGCTTTAGTTAATAGCCTAATTGATAAAGAATATTATATTTATTTAACTGTTCATAATGAATCACAACTTAGTGTAGTTAAAGAAAAATATAAGGAATATAGTAATATAAAATGTTTAAAACTGGATGTTACTTTAGAAAGTGATAGATTAAAAATAGAAAAATTAGATATTGATATTTTAGTTAATATTGCGGGGGTTGGTTATGGAGGTTCTATATCAGAAATACCAATGAATAAAGTTCGCGAAAATTTCGAAGTTAATGTGTTTTCATCATTCGAATTAGTTCAGATTGTTTTAAAACAGATGATTATGAAGAAAAAAGGTAAAATTATTATTATGAGTTCTTTAGCAGGAATTTTGCCTCTAAACTTTTTAGGTAGTTATTGTGCTACTAAAGCAAGTATTATTCAACTTACTACCACATTAAAAAATGAATTAAAACTTCTAAATACCAACATTAAAATTGTTTTAATTGAACCAGGTATGTATCATACGGGTTTTAATCAAGTAATGCTAGAAAATAAATATGATTGGATGAAAGAAAAAAGTTATTTTGAAAACGAACTTAATTTAATTAGAAAAAGAGAAAATCTATTTTTTGGTTTACTAGAGAAGAATAAACTTAATAGTATAGTAAAAAAAATTGTAAAAGCTATTGAAGCAGAAAATCCTAAATTTATTTATCGAGCACCATTAATACAAGTATTAGGCGCTAAATTATATCAAATGTTTAAAATGTAAAATAAAAAAATATCATTTAAAAACTGGTTGTAGTAATTAAATCATTTTTTTATTTATTAGAAGAAAAAATATGTTATAATTTATATATATCATATTTAAAGGTAGGTGAATATCAATTAATTGATTAATTATGAGAAAAAAGTTGTTATTAATATGTTCGTTTTTTATTTTTATATTTCTTATAATCTTTAATATATTTAAGGATAATGTTAATTTAATAGATAATTTATATATATCTGTTGGCTCATCTAATACAACAGCCAAAGTACTAAAAACAGAGTTAAGTGAAGAACAAATAATTAAAGAATATAAAGACTATGAATATGTTAAAGTAGATAAGTTTGTAGATATTGAAACTATAAGTTATGAGAAATTTAAAGGAAAAATAAATGATAACGAAATATTTAGTTATGGGATAGCCTTAGATAATAATCGGATTGTACTTTTATCTGAGGAGCTAAATGCTAATAATATCATTAATCGAAAAGAAAAAAATGTAAATTTCGAAAATTTAAATAAATATTTATCTAAAAAAGGCATATCAAAAAAATTTAATTCTATATCAAATATAACTATTTTTAAAACAGAGAGCAAATATTTATATAATAATGAATTTATCAATTTAGAAAATAAGATGGGTTTTAATAATAGGAGTATTGAAAATATAAAATCTGAATTGCCAAATATTATAGAAAGTACTGGTAAATTATTAGCATCAATGAATAAAAAGGGAAAATATGTATATGGCTATAGTACAAACAGCGCTAAAGAATTTAATAGTTATAATATTTTAAGGCATGCTGGAAGTACTTGGAGTTTAATTTTATACTATAAAGAATATCCATCAGATGAACTTAAAACTACAATACAAGAATCTATAGATTACTTAATAAATAATTTTACTATTGAATATAATGATGATATAACATTTGTTGTAGAAAAAAAATCATCTGAAATAAAATTAGGTGGAAATGCTTTAGCACTACTAATGTTATCAGAATATAGCCTAGTATTTTCTGATTATAAATATGATGATATAAGTAAAAAAATAGCTAATGGAATTATACATATGCAAAATGATGATGGAAGTTATAATCATATTTTAGATTTAAATTTTAATATAAAAGAGAAATTTAGAACTGTTTATTATGATGGTGAAGCTACATTTGCATTATTAAAATACTATAAAGTTAATAACAATAATATTTTAGTTGAACAAGCTAAAAAGGCAATAGATTATTTTATTGATAATAATTATGAAAAATATAGAGATCAATGGATATCATATGCCTTAAATGAATATATAAAAATTAATACTAATGAAAGATATATTAATTTTGCGTTTTTAAATTATACATATAATAGGCAAAAATTAGATAATAATAAATCCTTTGGTCCTACTAGATTGGAGCTTCTTATAACAACTTTAGATACTTATAATTATGTAATTAATAATGCTGATAGTTCAGTAATAAAAGATTTTAACATTAAAGAATTAAAAAATAGCATAGAAATAAATTTTGAGACACTTTTCAATTTCTATATCAGCGAGGAAGTAGCCATGTACTTAAATAATCCTATTTTAGTATTAAATGGATTTCATGATATAAAGTCAAATTTTAGAATGCGAATAGATGATCTTCAACATTCTCTTTTAGGTATAATCAAATATAATGAACTTTATGGAGATTAAAATATTTAAATTTGAATATAATAATTATAAGTAGTTCAATATTAATTAAATTAAAAATGTTTAATTTAATAAAAAAATATATAAAAAGTGTTGTCATAAGCAAACTAATTTGATATAATTAATTTGCTTGTTATGGCGATGTAGCTCAGCTGGCTAGAGCAACCGGTTCATACCCGGTAGGTCGAGAGTTCGAATCTCCCCGTCGCTACCATTTAAAAATTACTAGATTTTATCTAGTTTTTATTTTATAGGAATAATATTCATTTAGTATTCCTATCTTTTTTTTATAAAATCATGATATAATAATTTTATTGACAAATCTTAATTTGCTGAAAAGGAGAATTAGTTATGAAAGACAATCTTTTTTTGGAAAAACCATCAATTGTAAGAAAAAGTGCTGCAATTGATTTCATAAATGAATTTAAACAATATAACTCTGATACTGATGGAGATGGAGGACTGGCTAGATATTTAGATGATTATGAAGGATGGTTAAAAAAAATAGAAGATGATAAAAATGCAGTTCCATCTGAAGAAAAAGTTCCAGCAGAAACATATTTTTTAATTAGAGAAAATGATAAAAAAATAATTGGAATGTGTAACATAAGATTAGCTTTAAATAAGAAATTGATTGAACTTAATGCTTGGCACATAGGGTATTGTGTTAGGCCAACAGAAAGAAGAAAAGGCTATGCTAAAAAAATGTTATATTTAGCCCTAAAAGAATGCAAAAAACATAATATAAAAGAGGTCATAATTGGATGTGATAAAGACAATATTGGTTCATCTAAAACAATAACTAGTTTTTATTCAAAGTTGCTTAAAGAATATATGGATACAAAATACTATAATTGTATGCAACAACAATTTTCAATTGATGTTGATAAAGCCATAGAACAGTATAAAGATAATTAAATTACAATTTATATGTGTTTTTCAAACATTTAGAGGAAGTGATACAATGCTTAAAGAATTAATTAATAGACTCAGAGCAAAAAAACAGCAATTAGATAATTTAAATGATAGTAGTGATTCGTTAGTGGATAAAATAATTGAAGAACAAAATGTATTCAATATTGCTATATCAGAAGAAAATAATATTTATAGGGTGGATATTAGCGATTATATTTCAATGACTGATTATGTAGAAAGAATAAAAGCAAATGATGAATTTAATTTGCTAGATTTAATAAGTAATAATATATTATGGAACAGTAACATGCAAAAAGTAAATAAAGGTACATATTATGCTTTAATAGTGGGTAATAGATTATATAATATTTTAATAAATGGTGATGATTTAGCAATAGATGAAAGAACTAAAATAGATGATATAATTACTGAAGAAAGGATTATTAGATTTAATATTAGCGATAGTAACTATCATTATTTTAGTGCTAAACACTATAAAACTGATACTTTTTACACAAAATATTATGATAAAAAAAGCTTAGTTAGTTTAGGAAAACTAGATTTATCAGCAGAGGAAACTTTTGAGGAAATCAGTTCAATAGTTTGTAATTTAGATGATATTGCATTAATAGCAAACATTTTTGATACAAGCTTAATAAAAAAATACATCTTAGACGATTTGAGTAAAAATCCCCCACAAATAAAAAAAGTGATATAGAATGTTTTAATAGATGTAGTTGTTTATCTATTTTTTATATATTAAAATATTAAGGAAGTGATTTTTATGGATAAAGATTTATTAAGAAATCAATTATTTGAAAAATATTTTGAAATAGAAGATGGCATTTTAGCTATAGATTTGGTTGACAAATTGTCTTTTATAACAGAGGTATGGAAAGAACTGCATATTTTATGCCAAAATAATATTAAATGTTTTGACCAATATAGTACTTTATATGGTGCTAAGTTGTTAGAACATAATCAAAAAAAATACATAATCTTAAGATTATGTATGTTAAGATATGCTATTATTGATATAGAACTTATGAGAAATATAACGAAAGAACAATTTTCAAAAGATTTTGATGAGAAATTTTTTGTAAATAATTTTGATGAAGTTTTTGAAGAAGGTTATAATTCTTTCCCCAGATTGTATAGCTTAAATGAATATAATGGTAATATACAAGAATTATTAAATGTTTATTATAAGAATCAAGATATATTAAATTTATCGACTCATTTATATTACAAAATAGAAATAGGTAATGCTTGGACTTATTTTGGTATTAATTTTGCGAATTCAAAAGCTTTGTTAGGCTTTCAAACACCAGATCAATTTCTATATGAACAATTATTTTTAAATTATGATTTAACCCCTTCAGGTATGCAAGATGCTAACTTTAAAATTGGGTTAGAAAGAATGAAAGAAATGTTTATGAAAATAAGAGAAATAAGAATTCCAAAGGAAGTTATTCCTAAAGATTTATATGAACAGTTTTTAATGCAATGTGATACAAAAAATCATAAACTAGAAAAATGAAAAACAAAAATTTGTAGATAACTATGATATTTTATTACTTAATTGATAATATTTTAAAAATTTTTTGAATTAAATAAAAGACTAATAAACTCAAACTTTTTTATTTGACAAATTATATAGATAATGTTAGTATATAAAAATCAAATATAAAGGGGGAAATTTTAGTTATGAAAAGTTCATACAGTTTATTTCCAATTTTAGTTAAAAAAATATATAAAGATGGCACAATTAGTACATGTTATGAGAATTACCGAGTTTATTACGATGAAGAGAAAATGAAAAAATTTTTAGAAAAAATCAAATTTCAATATTCTCAATCCTATAAAGCCTATGGAACAATGGATGATATTAAAACATTACAAGATTTTTCGATTATAGACTTGGTTAAGTCTGAAATTGATATAAAAGGTAGATGTGGAGTTCCTGATACATATAATTATCGTTATAGGAGATATCCTGCTATATATAAAATTCTTTTTAATTCTTTAACTGCTGAAACTTTTAATTTAGATATTTTTATTGAATATTATGAATATTTAGAAAAAAATGGTCAGGTCTCATTATGTTCCTGTCCCAATTTAATTTCTTATTTGTCCAATAAGAAAATTGAAGAGATAAAACAAAATACTTATTTTCAGACACATAGTGATAGTTTTAATTTTTATAATGATAAGGAATTTAAAATTACAAGAGAAGAATATAAAGACATTTTAAAAAAATATCTTTCTTTAATTAAAATGAAGCGTACAACTTTGGGTTCTGCTTCAAAAGCTGATATTGCATTAGCTAAATCTCATAAAATGTCTTTAGTATATGATGACTTATTTGATGATACATTGATTGCTAAAAAATTTAGGAAAATTTAATATAATTTTCCTTTTTTATGATATACTTATTTAAGTAGAAAATATTGTTTTAAAAAGGAGAAGAATCATGGATATTACAAAATTGTTTAATGAGAGATTTAGTTGTCGAAATTATAATCCAATAGAAATAAAGGATGAAGCTATTGAAAAAATCTTGAGTGATGCTGTATTAGCTCCATCAACTAATAATAGACAACCTTGGACTTTTGCAGTTATCAAGAATTTAGAAATTAAAAATACAATTGCTAATATGTTAAATGCTAAAGGTGTTGAACAAGATAATAAGGCTTTTATAAAAACAGCGAATGCTATATTAGAAGCACCTGTATTAATATGTGTTTTTAATAAAATAGTAGATGATGAATCTATTTCAATTATTCAATCGATTGGTGCTTGTATCGAAAATATGCTTCTTAGTGCAACTGAACTTGGTATATCAAGTTTATGGATTAGGGCAACATCTTGTATTGAAAAAGAAATTGAACAAATGATGAATAAAACTGATGAGCATTTAATGGCTTGTATTACTTTAGGCTATTCAAATGAAATACCTTATAAAAAAAACAGGAATAATGCTAAATCATTAACAGAATGGTATAGATAAATTAAAAAAATTAATTAATAAAGATTCAAATATTGATTTTATAATCGATTTAATAGGTTTAATTATGAACAAGTAAATTCTTTATATCAACTTGAAAAATACTGTTTTTGACTGCAAATGTTAAGTAAAAAGAATATCATTTTATATATTGATATTCTTATTTTTATATTCACTTATTATTACTTCGTTCATTTCTTCAGGTGTTTCTTTGCACCCATTATATAACCACTTTTTTATAATTGCGTTAAAACCTGCCATAAAAAATTCGATATGATATTCTATATGTTTATCATCATATATAATTTTCGCGAGATTATAATCATATTCATATTGACTAATTTTAGTATTCTTATCCATATTTAATTTAAAATAGGTTCTATAAAATATTTGATTTTCCTTAATATTTTTAAAAAGTTTCAAAAAATCATTAGAATTATATTCATTCTCTTTTTCTTCTTTGTATAAATTATCGACTTCTAATTCTAATTTTTCTCTAATCTTATCAGCTAAATCATATACATCAAGATAGTTTGCGTAAAATGTTGATCTATTTAACTTTGCTTTTTTGCAAATATCAGTAACTGAAATTTCATTTATTTCTTTAGTTTGTATCAACTCTACAAAGATTTTTTCTATTTTTTCTTGTGATTCTTTTTTTCTTTTATTATTTGGTATATTCATGATTTTCTCCTTTAAACCAACAGATGTTGTTAAATTGTTGATTGTTTTCTTTTTCTACAAATATTATACTAGAATTGTATTAAACAAACAAGTGTTGTGTAAAAGTAAGGAGGAAAAAAGAATGTCTAAAATTGTTGATACAAATAAAAAAATTGAAGAATCTGTAGTAGGTGGCTATCAAAAGATAGAAGAAACTGTAGTTGGTGGCTATAAAAAAATAGAGGATAAATTTGTTGATACTTTCTTAAAAAAAGATGGTGAAACAATAGAAGAGGCAAAGATGCGATTACAGCAAGAACAAAAAGAAAGAGAATCAAATAAACCTAAATATTCAAAAACAACAGAAGAAATACAAGCAGAAATTAAAGAAAAATATGGTAAATAAAGTTAAGGAGGAATTGAAGATGAAAAAAGAAACTTTATTAGAAATTATTTTAGGAACAATTGGTGGATTAGTATTTGCAATAGGTATGTGTATGTGCCTAATACCTGAATGGGATTTATTTAAAGTAGGTGTTGTAGTTACAGTAGTTGGTTTTATCGTTCTACTTTGTATTATTCCTGTTTATAGAGCAAATCATCCTAAAAAACAACATGGACCAATTAATTGGGGAATTGTATTAACTTGGGTAGTTGGAATTGTTGGTGCATTAGTTATGGGATTTGGAATGAGCAAAGTTATGGTAGGAGATCCTAGTAGGAGTGATTTATTAATTGGAATTGTAACAGGTATTATAGGACTTCTAGTATGTGTTTTAAACTATCCAATATATTCTTATTTAAAAAAATAGTATAATAAATGGAAGAAAAAAATCTTCCTTTTTAGTATAAAAGAGGTTAGTTATTATGAAAAAAAATATTAAGAAATTTTTATATCCTAATAAATTTATTGGTTTTCTATTATTTAATTTTAGTGTCATTTCTTTAATTTTTATTTTTCTAAATAATTATGATACTAATCCAATTGCTTATATAATTTATGTAATATCAGCTTATACTCTAGTATTTGCTAGTTTATGGTTTTATAAATTAGGTAAAAAAATATATCTTAGAATAACTAAAAATAAAATTTATCGAATATATAAAGATGATTTAAATATTCAAATAAAAGTTAATTTATACTTTAGTGTCATTATAAATACAATTTATGGCTTGTTAAAATTATTAACAGGTATTTATTATCAATCAGCTTGGTTTACAAGTTTTGCTTTTTACTATTTACTGTTAAGTACAATGCGTTTTCTAATTCTTAAAGATGTAGGAAAAAATAACATTTCTTTAACTAAAGAGTTTAAAAAATTTAGAATATGTGGATTTATATTATTATTCATGAATTTCATATTAAGTGGCATTATTATCTTAATTATTAGACATAACCATACTTTTGAATATCCTGGTTATTTAATCTACTTAATTGCGCTTTATGATTTCTATTTAATTATAAATGCTTTTATAAAGGTATTTAAGCATAGAAAGAATAATAGCCCTTTAGTTATAGCTAGTAAATGTATTAACTTAACAGTCGCTATGATATCAATGATTTCCCTTGAAACAGCTATGTTAACACAGTTTGGAAGTAACGACGATTTTTATTTTAATACAGTTGTAATTGCTTGTACTGGTTTTGGTGTTTGCCTTGTAAATTCTATCATGTCAGTTATTATGATTTGGTATTCTAATAAAAATATAAAATTACAATTATATTCAAAGTAGATTATTTAAAGATGATAATTTACTTTTTTTTACTTCAATATTAAATAAATCAAATTTTTATAGTATAATATTTTTAGTAATCATGTGTTAAATAATTGGAAATAATGGTGATATAAATGTTTTTTTCTATAAAATAAGATTAGAAATATAAATTACAATAAAGTGATTTGAGATAAAATAGCCATTTGAGAGTGAGATGTAACATATGGAAAAAAATAAATTAAAAAATGCTCATATATGTAGTTCTTATAATAAGGAACAACTATCTAATTCTAAGCTATGCGGGTGCTTTTATTGTTTAAAAATATTTGATCCAAATTTAATTGTTGATTGGTGTGATGATAATCAAACAGCAATTTGCCCATATTGTGGGATAGATTCAATAATTTATGATAGTAAAACTTACCATGTATCTAAGAAATTTCTAGAACAGATGAAGAAGTATTGGTTTTAAAACTAAAATACTGTTGGAAGGATGGTATTTATGAAAAAAACAATTTTTATAATTTTATTTTGTGGAGTTATGGTTTTAGGAATTCTAGGTTGTGGCAATTCAAAAAATGAATTTGATGTTGGTGAAAAGTCTAATATTGAGTTAATTGAAAAAGGTGTATCGTTATCTATTAAAGAAAATACATTAACACCTACAGGTGCAACATTGATTTTAAAAAATGATGGTGCTGTAGATATTCAATATGGGAATCCTTATAGAATAGAAATAAAAATTGATAACGAATGGCATAAAATAAATGTTGAATTATATTTTACATTGCCTGCTTATGGTTTGAAATCTAACGAATCTAAAGAGATAGAAATTAATTGGCAAAATGGCTATGGAAAACTAACAACAGGAGAATATAGAATCATAAAGAGTATTAATATAGAAAAAGAGGATGGTACATTTGAAAGCTTTGATGTATCAGCTGAATTTACTATAAAATAACAAATAGCAAATATAATTTATAAAGCAAGTTAACTAATATAGAAAAATTAAAGAAATTGTAAACAGAATTAAATTATAATTTGAAAGGAAGATGAAGTTTAATGGATTTAAAGAAAATTGAAAAATTTATTGATAAGCAAAAAGTTAGTTTTATATGTTCTATTGATAATGAAAATTATCCTAATGTAAAAGCAATGCTAAAACCTAGAAAAAGAAATGGCATAAAAGAATTTTATTTTTCTACTAATACTTCATCTATGAGAGTAAAACAATATCAAAGCAATTCTAATGCTAGTATATACTTTTACCATAAAGGATTAATTAAGTATGTTGGTGTTATGCTAAAAGGTAAAATGGAAATTTTAACAGACCAAGAAACTAAAAATATGATTTGGAAAAAAGGTGATACTATGTTTTATAGAAATGGTGTAACTGATCCAGATTATTGTGTTTTAAAATTTACTGCTACAAGTGGTAGATACTATTGTGACTTAAAAACAGAAAATTTTGATATAAAGTAATTTTTAAATTGTAATTGATAGTTGTATCCACTTATTAGAAAGGAAAATAATCATGAATTATAAAGATAAAAAAAGTTTAATTATTTATTTTAGTCGTGCTGATGAAAATTATGCTGTAGGTTATATTGAAAAAGGAAATACAGAAGTAATTGCTGAATATATACAAGAATTAATAGGAGCAGATATATTTAAAGTAGAAAGAAAAATACCTTATGCAAAAGATTATGAAACTTGCATTAAAGAAGCAAAAAATGAAATGGATAATGAAGTAAGACCAGAAATTATAAATACGCTTGATAACATTAATGATTATGAAGTTATTTATGTTGGTGGTCCTATATATTGGGGTTATCTTCCACAACCTATGGTAACTCAACTTGAAAAATTAAATTGGAATGGAAAAATTGTAAGACCATTTACAACTCACGAAGGTTCAGGTTTAGGGAGTGTTGTTAGTCAATTAAAAAGTTTATGTGCAGGAGCAGAAATTTGTGAAGGATTAGCAATTAAAGGTTCCTCAGTAAATTCTTCAAAGTCAAAAGTTGAAAATTGGATATAATGAAATTTGGAAAGGAAGTTAATTATGAATAAAGAACAATTTGAAAAAGAAAATGTTTTTGGTTTAGGAGATTTCAACGATGGATTTGCAGAGTATTTTAGTGGAGCCTCTTTTTTAAATCCATTAACCAATCCTAAAGAGTGTCCATTATTTTTAGCAAATGTTACATTTGAACCAGGTTGTAGAAATAATTGGCATATTCACCATGCAGATAAAGATGGAGGCCAGCTTTTGATTTGTACTGCTGGTAGTGGTTGGTATCAGGAAGAAGGAAAAGAAGCTATAAGTTTAAAACCAGGAATGGTTATTACAATCCCAGCTAATGTAAAACATTGGCATGGATCTAAGAAAGATAGCTGGTTTAGTCATATAGCTATAGAAATTCCTGGAGAGAATGCATCTAATGAATGGTTAGAACCAGTAGGTGATGAGGAATATGATAATTTAAAATAAGGAGAATTAAAAATGGAAAAAGGAAAAATGTTAGAATATATATTAGATAGTTATCCATATAAAGTTGTTTTTGTTGATACAGACTTTATCATAAGATATATGAATAGAGCAGCAAGATACCATTATTATGAAGTTAGAGGATATAAAGATTTAATAGGAAAATCATTATTCAATTGCCATAACGAGAATTCACAAGAAAAAATAAAACAAGCAGTTGAGAAATTAAAAAATCATGCTAATGAAATGTTTTTAGGTGTAACTCCAGATAATCAAAGATTTTATATAAATCCTGTTAGAGATGAAAATGGAGAATTAATAGGATTTTTTGAAAGATTTGAATTGAATTTACAAAAATAGAAATATACTTGCATAAATACTAGACTTATACCAGGAATAAGATAATAATTAATTTTACTAAATATATAAAAAAAGCGAGAGTTAATTTATGAACATACTCTCACTTTTTTATATGTCAAAATATTTTTGAATTTTAATTTCGTTATTTATGTTATATAATATTCCTACATTAACACTATAAATATTTTCTGATGTAGATATATCATAAATAGTATTGTTTTTTAATTCATCATATATAAATTCCTTAAATAAAAAACCATTAGCATATCCACTACAAACTAGTGGATAGATATTATCATAATTATCAACTTTTATAATATTTAATAGATTTATATCTGCATTTTTTAAATAATTATCAGCTATTTCTTTAAATTTACTATTATTAAGTAAAACTATTGGTTTATTTGAGTTATCTTCTTTTGAATTTGATACAAAAATTAAATGCAGTTCTTCTAATTTTTTGAATTTTATTTCATCATTAAATTGATAATTATTAGAGTCTAAAACAAATGCAAAATCAATTAAATTATTTGATAATTGATTATTTAATAAACTAAAATTATTTGTATCAATAAATGTTATATTGGTGTTGTTTTTTAAAATATGATCTAATTTTTTATTTATTAAAAGATAGTTTAAATAACTTTTATCACTAGCAATTTTTAAAGTATTATTATTTATAATTTTTGCAAAATCATTTTCAGCTTTCATTATATTATCAATATTATCAGCTATAAGTCTATACAATTCATTTCCTTCTTGTGTCAAAATAACACCTTTTGTTTTTCTAATAAATAATTTTGTATTTAATTGTTCTTCCATAGTTTTTAACATTCTACTAATAGCAGGTTGACTAATATTTAATTCTTCAGCTGCTTTAGTTATATTTTTGTTTTTAGCAATAATATAAAAAATTTTATAATATTCAAAATTAATATCCATTTTCATCACCTATATATATTGTATCATAACAAAATGTTATGTCAAGCATAAAAAATAAGTATTTTACAAATATCAACATAATGCTTATAATATATGATAAGAAAAGGAGGATATATATGGAAAATAAAGAAAATATGTCAGCAATGGGTCTAAAGAATAAAAAGGTAGTGTTATATTTGATGAAAGCTGTTATACAATTAAACCATACATGTAATAATGTCATAAAAGAAGAAAAATTTAAAAGAGCAATAGCTATGTTTACTAATAGAACAGAAAATTTTGAAACTATAAAAAGTATAATAGATTGGCATGTTCAAAATGAGATAAAACAATATTTACAATCATTAGAAATCAAAAGAAAATTTTCAAACAGAATTAATCATAAAGTTCAACCTAAGCCAAAGACATTAGCCAAAAATCCAATAAAGAAAGTAGCTTAAAATAGTAGTGTTAGGAATTGAAATATCAAGAACTACAACAAGTATTAAATGATATATTTAATTTTTATATTAGTGGTTACCCTAATATTCTGGAAGAATATCTATATCATGATTAAAATTAGAGTTATTTGTTATTTAAAATTTAAAAAATTACACTTTATAAAACAGATTAACTGTATAGAAAATCTGTTTTTTTATGATATAATTTATTTAGAAAATAATTTATAATTTATAGGGAGAAAAGTATATGAAATTTGGACCAGATAAAAATAGTAAATTTCCTAATCCTAATATTAAAGAAATTTGTTTTATAAAGAATGTAATAACAAGACCAAATATTATAGTTGGTGATTATACCTATTATGATGATAAATGTGGTGCTGATAAATTTGAGGAACATGTTACACATCATTATGAATTTAATGGCGATAAGCTTATTATAGGAAAATTTTGTCAGATAGCTTCTGGAATAGAATTTGTAATGAATGGTGCTAACCATTGTATGAGTAGAATAACAACATACCCATTTAATATAATGGGAAATGGTTGGGAAAAAACTGTACCAAGTATGGAAGATTTGCCACTAAAGGGTGACACAGTAATTGGAAATGATGTATGGATAGGACAAAATGTAACAGTAATGCCAGGAGTCCATATTGGAGATGGAGCAATTATAGGTGCAAATTCTGTTGTAGCAAGTGATATTCCACCATATCACATAGCAGTTGGAAATCCTTGTAAAGTAATAAAGAAAAGGTTTAATGATGAATTAATCGAATATTTAGAAAAAATAGAGTGGTGGAATTGGACTGATGACAAAATATTCAATAATTTAGATATATTATGTAGTAATGATTTGCAAAGAATTAAAGAGATAAAGTAAAATCTTAAATTATAAAATGGAGAAAATTATTAAAAAATTTGAAAGGAATAAAATATTATGAAAAAGGCTATAAAAATAATTCTTATTATTTTAAGTATTTTGTTAGTATTATTATTAATTGATACTGTGCAAGCAACGTTATTTAATAATAGACCAATTTTTAAAATAGTTGAAGACTATAATGGTGGGACTTTATATCGAAAAGATAAAGGAATTTTGGTTGATACTTATACTTGTACTAATGGTAGAAAACAAACAGTTTTTAAATGGGAAAAATTTAATTGCCCAGTTGATATAGAAAAAAGTGATGAAATTCCTGATAATTATATTGCTATATTCCATGGTGGAAGTGGTGAAATAATCTATGAAACATATATTTATAAAATAAATAATGGGCAAGCAAACTATGGATTCAATTATATAAATGTAACTAAAACAACAACTTCTTATGGTAGTAGTAAATGGGATATTAAAATAACAAAACGTGGTTCAGTAGATTGGACAGATAATGTATTTGGTGTAGCAGAAAAAAATAATGCTTATTCTTATGTTACATTACCAAATAGCGATAAAACATATACGATAGAAGAATTTCAATATATGTTTTTAATGGATTAAAATTAATTATAAACTATAGTTTAAAAGGAGAAAAATATATGAAAATATTTGGCAAGTTGGTTTTAAAGTTGGATTTATTGCTTGGTTAGTAACGATTATTATCAAAATAAAAAAAGATAAGCACTAAATTAAAAATTGTTAAAAGGTAGTATAATTTATGAAAAAGACAACTGATTTAATTAAAATACCAAACGTTGGTAAAAATACTAAGCAAGATTTAATCAATATAGGGATTAGATGTGTTGAAGATTTAAAAGGAAAAAATCCTGAAGAACTTTACATACAGGATTGTAATTTAAAAAAATATAAAGAAGATAGATGCCAATTATATGTATTTAGAATGGCTGTTTATTACGCTGAACATGATACTTGGGAAGATGAAAAGTTAAAATGGTGGTATTGGAAGGATAAAGAATATCATAATGAAAAATAATTATGAAGTTGACAAAATATCATTGAAAAAAAGTTATTTTTAATAAATTAGATAGATAATTAGAAAGTGGTAAAAATTATGAAAAAAAATAAATTATTGATTATAATGACTAGTTTAATATGTATCTTATCTATTGTCTCAATTATTTTAATAAATTTAGATGAAAAATCTAAAACTTTAGAAATTACAGTTAATACTAATGGTGGTGTTCCTTATAGTTGGCAATATGAAATAGAAGATGAGGAAATTGTTAAATATGTAAAAAGATATACAGTTGAAAAAGATGAGACATTGGATGGTGGACCTGTATCTGTTAATTTTGTTTTTGAAGGATTAAAAGAAGGAAAAACAACCATTAAATTAAAATATATTAATATTAAAGATGGTAGTATTGAAAAAGAAGAAATTCATAATGTAAAGGTTGATAAACTTAAAAATATTTCATTAGTTGTTATTAGTTAGATAAATTATTAAAATGTTAAAGTATTTTTACATAATGTTAAGTAGTTTTGATTTATCATACATTAATATTTTTATAAAATAATTACGAGGTGAAGAAAATGACTATTGGAGAAAAAATTGTAAGTTTACGAAAAAAATATAATTTTACACAAGAAAAGTTGGCAGAAAAAATAGATGTATCAAGACAAACTTTATCAAATTGGGAAAGTGATATAACAAGTCCTGATTTAAAACAAAGCAGTATTTTAGCTCAAATATTTAAAATTAGTTTGGATGAATTAGTAAGTAATAATGTAGAATTTGAATGTAAGGATAATTTAAAAAATAATCAAATATTTTCTAATTTAATTAATAAGATTTGTTATTTAAATTTTGATGCTGATTTTTTTGATTTAGATATAAATTGTTTTAATACACCTGTAAAAGTTTTAAGTATTAATGATGATTTTGTGAAGATTGAATATCAAAAAAATAAAAAAACACAAATTAAATTAATTGATATGGATTTAATAATTTCTATAAAGGTTATTGAAGGAGATGAGAAATAATGGAATATGTATTACTTATGGCAATATTATGCGCATATTTAAGTCTATCTTCTAAAATAGAAAAATTAAAAAATAATATGCAAGATAAAAATATTAAGCATAACTTTCCATCTTTAAAAGACATTGTTGGTAAAAATATTGAAATAGAAACTGATGAATTAGTTCTTAGTGGTAATCCTAAAGGAATTTTAAAAGAATATAATGATACTTGGTTAGTACTTGAAACATATAATAAAAAAAATAAGAAAGAATTGTATTATTATAGACTTAATAATATAACTTCTATAAATATAATTGAGTAATATTAAATTCAAATAGTAATAATTATATATTTTATATTGATATAAAGTAAATTTAATTTTAAAATGTAAGAAATTATTGAATTTATATAACATTTATGATATTATATATTTCAACAAAGGAGAAATATTATGAAAGGATTTGCTACTATAGGTGCATTATATATGTTAAATATTAATGGTGAAATAAACACCTGGCTTGTAATTGAAAATGATTTGAATAATAATAAGACTATACTTACAGACGTACAAGTTGGACCTAATTATGGAACAAAAATATCAGTTGATGCTGTTAAACTGAATGAAAAAGAACCACTTGGGCCTATTTTACCTGTAAATGGGAAAATCGTTATTGAAAATGGAAGAGAATTTATTAAACCTACAAAACAAAGCAATAGAACATATATAAAAAAATAAACAATAATTTGCACAAAAAGAGAAAATTTGATTTTTCTTTTTTTATTAACTACTTTTTATATAGTTTATTAAATATGATTCATATAAAACTACCTCTGTCTTATGATATAATTTTTAAAATGCAACCAACTTTCTACAAAAAACAACTAAAAAGTGGTGGTTTGCTACCAGTAGAAATTATAAAATATTAGTGAAAGGGATGAAAAGTATGAATAATAATTTTAGTGAAAATTTAAAGAAAATTCGCAAAGAACATAATATGTCACAAGAACAATTAGCTACTGAACTTGGTGTTTCAAGGCAAGCTATTTCAAAATGGGAATCAGCAGTAGCTTATCCTGAAATGGATAAAATTATTTTCTTATGTGATAAATTTAATTTAAATATTGATGATTTATTACATAAAGATATTAAAGAGATTAAAGGTGAAGAAGAAAGCAAAAAGAAATTAAATAAAATAATTGATGATTGTTTAAAATTTATTACTGATACAGTTAACTTATTTAGTAATATGAGTTTTAAAAGTAAAATCAAATGTTTATTAGAACAATTTATAATTATTGTAATATTGTTTTTTATATCATTACTTATTGTTCAATTTAGTGGAACATTTTTTGCACATTTATTAGTTTTTTTACCTAATGGTGCTAATAATTTTATAACTAGCTTATTAACATTTATTTTTATTATATTTTGTTTTATTTCATCAATTATCATATTAACACATATCTTTAAGACACGATATTTAGATTATTATATGAAAATTAAGGATGATGTTAATAATAAAGATAAAGAACAAATAAATTATGATATTAGTAGTACTAATGAAGAGACAGTTAATAACAAAAATAAAATACTGTTTAAGAAAAATGAAAATAAAATAATTATTAGAGATCCTAAACATAGTGAATATAAGTTTATTAATGGCTTATTTAAATGTTTAATTGGTATTATTAAATTTTTTGTTTTATGTTTTTCATTCTTTTTTGCATGTTTATTAATTTGGTTAGTTGGAATTTTCATAATTTCATTTTTGATAATAAAAAATGTCTTATTATTTATAGGATTATTTTGTGTAATATTATCTTCAGCTACTATTGATATCATTATATTATTAATAATTTTCAATTTTGTTTTTAATCGTAGAAGTGATAAAAAGAAAATGATTTGGACTTTTATTATTTCATTAATTTTAATAGGTATAGGTGTTGGAATGATATTTATTGGTACGCTTAATTTTGAATTTATTGATAAAAATGAAGATGCTTTAAAAATAGATTCATTTGAATTAGAAATGAATGATAATACATTTTTTAACACTTATCATAATATTGAATACGTTGAAACTGATATTAGTAATATAAAAATAGAATATAAAATTAATAAATATTGTGAGATTGAGAATGCCATTTCTAATAAAGAAGGAATTCATATTTGGAGCTATTGTTCAGATCCAATTAAATTAGTAAGGGAATTTATAAATAATTTTAATGATAAAAAAATAATTCCTATTAATAATGAAATTTATGATATTGTTGTGTATGCTTCAAAAGAAAATATTGATCAATTAAAAAATAATTATAATGCTTATTTTGAAGAACAAAGACACTATGATGATACTATAAATTTTTATGAAAATAGGATTAATGAATTAGAAATAGAAATTGAAGAATATCAAAATAAAGTTTCTTTATTAGAAGAACAAATAGAATTTTATAAAGAATAAATTTGTCAAATATTAAAACAATGAGATTTAAAAAATGCTCATTGTTTTTTATGATCTTAGTATATATAAATTTAATTATAATTTTTTTCTATCTTTAAGTTTAATTATAAAATATACAGTTAACATTCCAAATAAATTAAGAATAATATGATCAATATCAAATATTTTTGTTTGAAGAATAAATGGCAATAGTTCAAATATTAAAACAATAATTAAATCGATAAAGAAAATTAATTTGAAACTTTTTAAATTAAATATTTTAATGATAAAGTATTGAATAGGCATGAAAATAAAAATATTACCAAAGATATTTCTTATAGGATATTCTAGATTAAAATGATTAAAATTAATAATATAATTAAGAATCGTTTTAAATGGTATTAGATTATATCTATAACCCAATATACCAATAGTTCTTGTAATTATTGTTATATTTAAAATCATAATTATATATATAACTAATATTACAATGTATGTTATCGTTCTCATTTTCTTTTTATCTTCTAATTTATCAAAATAATAGTTAGCCATAATACTATTAGCACCAATAATCAAAAGAATAAAAATCATGTTAGCAAATATTTCTCGGTTATAATAATAATAATAATATGAGTTTGCATTTACATATGCATTTCCATAGACAATTTTTAAATATAATAAATACCATATTAAAGCGATAATATAAATAATTATACCTATAATTAAAAATTTAGTATTTTTGTGTTTTTTTGCAACATCAATATATTTAATAATTTCATTTATTTTATCATTATCATTATTAGAATGATTATCTTTGCCTGATAAAAGGTCTGATATTGAAACATCTAATTCTTTTGATAATGGTAGTAGTAATGATATATCTGGTGTCCCACGTCCTGTTTCCCATCTAGATATAGCTTTTTCAGTTACATTCAATTTAATTGCTAGTTCTTCTTGAGTTAAATTTTTCTCTTTTCTTTTCACTTTAATTAAATTCGCTATTTTTTCTAAATCCATAATAATACCTTCCTTCTAAAAAAAATTATATATATTTACCATATTATTATCAACCTATGAATCGTAGGATTAACATAGTCTTATATATATAATATTTAGTTAATAGCGTTAATTATATTTATGAATAGTAAATTCTAGTTTATTTTTGTGATATAATTTAATTATAAAGGAGATACATTATGGATAATATAAGGAATAAATACATAGAAACATTTTTTAGCAAATTGTCTGATGAAGATAAGAAAAATATATATTTTGACCAATACCTTTGGCATGCTTTTTCTTATGAGAAAGTTTCATGTTTAAAAGAAAAAGAAGCAATAGAAGCATTCAATGAAATTTCTGAAAACAATGTCTATATATTTTTTCAGCGTAGTAAAAAAATTTTAGAAAAAGAAAATCTAACCTATGAAAAGTTATTACATATGATTGATAATGAAGAAGATTTTGATGTTGATTGCTATATTGTTGATAAAAATTTTAAATGGACATTTGTTTTTACACACGAGACTATAATATGGAATGCAACACCTACTGGTGCTTCATATTGCTATTATATAGGTCCATTCTTTACAACTATTGATATGATAAAAAAGATATAATTTAATTAATATTTAAAGCATTGAGGTTTAATTATGAGAATAGAAGATGAAATATTTAAAAGAAGTTATGTTAATATAGAAAAACTAATAGATTATGGTTTTATAAAAATAGATAATATTTATAAATACTCCAAAATATTTATGGAAAGTTTTAGAGCAGATATAGTTATTAATGAAAATGGTGTAGTATCAGGTAAAATTTTTGATCTTAGTGTTGAGGAAGAATATACTAATTTTCGTGTTGAGAAACAAACAGGTGAATTTGTTACAAGTATAAAAGAAGCCTATAAAGAAATTTTAATTGACATTGAAAAAAATTGTTTTATGAAAAATTATTTTATTACTGAACAAGCTAATAGAATCGCTAAATTAATTAAGGAACTTTATAATGATGAACCAGAATTTCCTTGGGATAGTTCACCAGGTGCAGGAGTATTTAGAAATCCTAATAACCAAAAGTGGTATGGACTTATTATGAATATTGATAAAAGTAAAATAGATAAAAAATGTACAGGAGAAATTGAAATTATAAATTTAAAATTAAATCCTGAAGAGATACCTAATTTATTACATAAAAAAGGTTTTTATCCAGCCTATCACATGAATAAGAAAAATTGGCTTACTATAATTTTAGATGATACTTTAAAAGATACTGAAATTATGAATTATGTATCTATTAGTCATAATTATACAGAAACACCCAATGAGTGGTTAATTCCTGCTAATCCTAAGTTTTATGATGTTATAAATTGTTTTAATACGACAGATACTATTAATTGGAAACAATCAAATGATATAAAAATAGGTGATTTCATTTATCTTTATGTTGGTGCACCATATTCAGCAATTTTATATAAATGTGAAGCAATTAAAGTCAATATACCTTATGAATATCAAGATAATAATTTAAAAATGAATAAAGTTATGGAAATTAAATTAATTGAAAAATATGATCCTAGCGAATATCCTTTTACAAAATTAAATATGTATGGTGTTAAATCAATTAGAGGTCCAAGGAGTATGCCCCAAAAATTAAGTAAGGAAATAAATAAAAGTAATTGTTAAATTATCATTTATAAAGCAGATTAGAAATAATTTGCTTTTTTAAAATTTTTTGAAACTTTTTTCTAAAAATTAAGAACTATATTAGTGAGGTGACAAAATGATCGATCAAATAAACCTTAAAAAATTTAATGAGATATATGATAAGACTTATAACAATGTGCTAAAGTATGTAGTTTGTAAATGTTCTAATATGGAAGATGTAAATGATATTGTCCAAGAAATCTATATTGAGTTATACAAAAAAATAACTGAAGATTATGATATTCAAAATATAGAAGCCTATATTATTGGCATTGCTAAGAATAAGATAAAAAAACATTATGGACTATTATATAAATTTAAAATGTTATCTTTAAATAATCATGACGATGAATTAGAGCTAATAGAAAATATACCTAGTAATGTTGATATAGAAAGTATTACTATAAAAGATGTTAATTTAGAAATCATTTGGAAACAATTAAAAAAGAAAAAGATTATTATTCAAAAGATATTTTATTTATATTACAATTTAGACTTTACAATAAAAGAAATAGCAAACGAATTACATTTAAATGAATCATATATTAAAAATTGTCTATATAGGACTTTAAAAGAATTACAGAAATTCGCAAGAAAGGATGGTAAGTAATATGTCTAATAAAGATATTTTTAAAGAACTATATTCTAAATATTTGAATAAAGAAAAAAATTATAATAAGATATTAGAAGATATAGAAAGAAATAAAAAAGGAATAGATAAACATTTAAAATGGGCATTTATACCAATATGTTTAATAGTTGTCATTTGTGGGGTAATGGCATTTAGAAATAATAATAATTCTTTACCATTGTTAGAAAGCGAAGATAAACAATATATTTATGATAATGTTATACTTAATATCAATAATGTAATAGAGGAAAAAGGATTAGCTAAGATAGATGGTGAAGTAATAAGTAATTATTATTATATACCATATTATGAAGTATTATCGAATTTGAAAGTTCCAGAAGATTTTGATGATAAAGAGTATAATAATGTTATATCGATAAAAAACAATCAAAATTATTATGATACTTCAATTTATTCTAAAGATTATTATTTAGTGCAATATCAAAAAATATTAAAAAATAGTAGTAATAATAGAAGTATAACTATTAGCTATTCTGAAAAAAATGAGCCTTTACGAGATTATTATTTTGAAGATGTTAAATTATCTAAAATAAATGATTTTGACCTTATAATTTATAAATATGAAAACTCATATATGACTAAATTTAAGTATAAAAATCTTAATATTGATATTGAAACATCTGATATAACTGAAGAAGAGTTTATATCATTACTGCTATCAATAATTAAATAATGTTGAATGGAGAATTGATTATGAAGAAGGTAATTTTAACTATTTTACTATGTGGCGTCCTACTAGTTGGAATAACAGGATGTAATAAAAAGAAAAGTGATGAACATTCATTTTATGGAAAAGTTCTTGAAGCCTCTTCATCATATATTATAGTTGAACCTAATGAAGATGAAGAAATAAGAAAAAGCTCTGATAAGTTTCGTATTGGTTTGAAGAATGATGATACTACTTATGAAATTGGAACCAATGTCAAAATAACTTATATTGGTGGTATCAACGAAAGTTATCCATCCCAAATAGGAACAACAAAAATAGAAATTGTTGAAAATAAAAAAACAATGCAAAATTATTCTAAAACAATTGATAATGTTACTTTAGAAATGAATATTCCAAATGAATGGAAATATGAGGAATTATCTCCAGATGAGAATAATGATTTTTATAAATATGCATTGAAATTGTATAAAAGCCAAGATAACAAATATGCAGTTTTATATTTTTACAATAGTTTTTTTGGTATATGTGGTACACTTAGAACAACAAAAAATATAACTTTAGATAATGGAGTACAAGCAATTGTTGGATATTATGGTAGCAACG
This sequence comes from uncultured Muribaculaceae bacterium, assembly GCA_964408085.1. Classification (GTDB taxonomy): domain Bacteria; phylum Bacillota_I; class Bacilli_A; order RF39; family UBA660; genus CAJLIR01. The sequence goes on from CAYOYB010000008.1 coordinate 82,306, forward strand.
CAGAATGGAACGACATATATATCTATGAATTGAATCCCAATATAGCCATTATAAATTATGGACTTGAAAGTGACGAAGCAGAAGAAGTTTTGGATTTTGTCAAAACCATAAATATAAAATAAATAAATTATAATTTATAAAGCAGATCAAAGCTAATAGCAGATTTGCTTTTTTCATGGTATAATTATAAATGTAAGCAGAACAAAAAATAGTAATTTGAAAGGATGATTTCTATGATTATATGGATTAATGGTAGTTTTGGTGTAGGTAAAACTACAGTAGCTGAAATGTTAAAAAATAAAATAAATGATGCAATAATCTACGATCCAGAAGAAGTAGGATATTTTTTGCGAAAAATTTTACCAAAAATAGAGGATGACTTTCAAGATAATGAATTATGGAGAAAACTTAATTATGAAATATTAAAATATCTAAATGATAATTATAAAAAAATTATTGTCCCAATGACAATAACAAATTCTGGTTATTATGAAGAAATTGTTGGGAAATTAAAAAAAGATGGAATAAAAATAAAAGATTTCATCTTGATGGCTACTAAAGAGAATGTAATTAAAAGATTAGATAAAAGAGGAAACAGTACAGAATGGTCTTATCAACAAATTGATAGATGTATAGAGTGTTTTAATTCTAATTTTAAGGGACAAAAAATTAATACCGATGATAACAATATAGATTCAGTTGTTATTAAAATTCTTAGTTTATTAAATTAATATATAGATATCTAAAACAAACATACAAATTATAATTTAGGAGTGTGATAAGATGGCAACAACAAAAGAATATAGAGATTTTGTGTTAGAACAATTAAATTTATTAGATGGCATAACTTGTAAATCAATGATGGGAGAATATTTACTTTATTATAATAATATTTTATTTGGTGGTATCTATGATGATAGATTACTTGTTAAGATTGTAGATAACAATAAAAAATATAATATGGAAGAATCAATTCCTTACGATGGAGCAAAGTCTATGTACTTGGTAGATGATATAGATAATCAAGAGACTTTAAAAGAAATAGTTATTGATACTTGCAAAGATCTACCAATTAAAAAGTAAGACAAATTACAATTTATAAAGGGGGTTATATATGGAATATATATTTGAATTTATATTGGAATTAGTTTTAGAAAGTAGCATTGAAGTAAGCAAAAGTAGTAAGATTCCTAAATATATTAGATACCCATTAATCATAATAATATCACTATTCTTTATTGCTGTTATTGGTCTTGTATTTTTGGTAGGTATTTTATCATTAAAAGAAAATATACTTTTAGGAATACTTTTTATATTAATTGGATTATTTATGTTTATAATGAGTGTTATAAAGTTCAGAAAAACATATTTAATTAAAATAAACAAAAGATAATACAATTACAATTTGTAAATTTTAAATGTATAAAATCAAAATGCAACTGAAAGTTGATAGTTTAAAAGTATTTTCATGTATATAATTAAAACATGAAAAGGAGGAAAATTTAATGAAATTTGGAGACAATTTAAAAAATTTAAGAAAATCAAAAAAACTATCACAAGAAGAGCTAGCTGAAAAAATGAAAGTTTCAAGACAAAGTGTTAGTAAATGGGAAACTGGTGATGCTTATCCTGAAATGAATAATATATTAGAGCTTTGTAAAATTTTTCATTGCCGCATTAATGATTTAGTAAATGATAGTATTCTTGATATTGATTCATTAGATGAAGAAATTAAAAATAATGTAGTGAAATTCAAAAGAGAGCAACAAAGTAAAATGAAAGGTTTGAGTAAAGCAATATCTATAATTGCTAAGATTGGAAGAATTGCTTGTATAGCGTGTATTCCCATTATGATTGCCTTAATGATAATATTAGGCATAGTTATTAATAAAGTTAGTATTAAGGATAATGAAATAATATTGAATGGCAATGATATCTTTTCTATTACAGAAGTAGATAATAAGATATCTTTAAAAATAGATAATACAGTAATTGCAGATACAACAAATCAAAATGAAATCATTAAAATAAAAGAAATTTTACAAAATAATTCCAAGATAATGGTATTTGGATATGTAGAAACAGGCTTTGCATTCTTAATAATTGGTTTGATTTTAGTTAGTATGATGCTTAAAGCACTAGAAAATTTATTTAATAATATAAATAAGGGAGATACACCATTTACTCTTGAAAATGTTGGCTATATAAAGAAAATTGCTTATTTAATGATTCTTGTTACAATATTCCCAAACATACTTGGAGTAATATTTGAAACAATATTAAAAATGGATTTAGATGTAAGATTTGAAATGTTTAGTTTAGTTGAAATACTTTTTCTATTTAGTATTGCTTATATCTTCCAATATGGATATGAAATACAATTAGATTCTAAAGGAAAGATGTATGGTGATGAAGATGAATAAGAGAGAATTTATAAACGAATTATCAGTAACACTTTCTTATTCTGATGATAAATGTATTATTATTAATGACATATTAGAAAATAATTTCTTTATCAGTAAAAAGAATAAAGATAAAATTATAGGAGAATTTATTCAAAAATTGAATGTAAATAATGAAGAAGCTATAAAGATTTATGATATAGCAGTTAAAATAGTAAAAGATGAAGTAAAAAACAAATTAAAACATCCATTTAAAAGTAAGGATTAAAACATTTTATAGTAAATTAAAATAAAATTTATAAAGCAAATCATAGTATAGAAGATTTGCTTTTTTTAATTTTTATTAAAAATGTATTGACTTAAAGTTCACTTTAACTTGTATAATATAATTGAGAGGAGAAAAGGTATGTCGTATTCAATTAAAGAAGTAGCGAATATGATGGGAGTTACTACAGCAACATTAAGATATTATGATCAAGAAGGCTTACTTCCTAATATTAAAAGGGTAAATGGTATAAGAGTATTTGAAGACAAAGATTTTAAATGGTTAAGAGTATTAAATTGTTTAAAAAATACAAATATGCCCATAAAGAAAATTAAAGAATATGTAGAACTAGCTCAAAATGGAGATTCTACTCTAAAAAAGAGATATGAATTAATTGAAGAACAAAAAAACAATATTTTAACGCAAATAAAAGACTTAAATTATTATCTTAAAGAAATAGAATATAAAGAGTGGTATTACAAAAAAGCAATAGAGGCAGGAACTGAAAAGGTTGTTGAAGGTATAACATCAAATAATCCAACTTTAGAAGTTGATAAAATACCAAAGAATAATTAGAAAGAGAGAGGATATATGAAAGAAGAATTAAAATTAGTTACAGAATGGGATAAGACTTTTCCTAAAGATGAGAATGTAGATTATAAAAAAGTAACATTTCATAATAGATTTGGAATAACACTTGTTGGTGATTTATATATACCTAAAAATGTTAATGGTAAATTACCTGCTATTTCAGTGTGTGGACCATTTGGAGCAGTAAAAGAACAAGCCAGTGGTTTATATGCTCAAGAAATGGCTAAAAGAGGCTTTATAACTCTTGCCTTTGACCCATCATTTACAGGAGAAAGTGCAGGATTTCCAAGATATGTTGCCTCACCTGATATTAATACAGAAGATTTTCAAGCCTCAATTGATTATTTATCTACATTAGATAATGTTGATAAAGAAAAAATTGGAATTATAGGTATTTGTGGTTGGGGAGGAATAGCTTTAAATACAGCTTCAATTGATACTCGTATAAAGGTAACAATTGCCTCAACAATGTACGATATGAGTAGAGTTAATCACCAAGGCTATTTTGATGCTTTAAAAGAAGATGAATTATATGCTTTAAAAGTAAACTTAAATAAACAAAGAATAGAAGATTATCAAAACAATGAATATAAATTAGGTGGTGGTGTTGTAGATCCGCTTCCAGAAGATGCTCCATTTTATGTAAAAGATTATTATGATTACTATAAAACATCTCGTGGTTATCATGAACGAAGTTTAAATTCTAATGGTGGATGGAATATAACATCTTCACTATCATTTATAAATACACCACAACATACATTTTTATCTGAAATAAGGAATGCTGTTTTAATCATTCATGGTGAGTCTGCCCATTCTTGTTATTTTAGCAAAGATGCTTATACAAAATTAAAAGGAGATAATAAAGAACTAATGATAATTCCTAATGCAGTTCATACAGATTTATATGATAGATTAGATATTATTCCTTTTGATAAAATGACTAATTTCTTTATGGATAATTTAAAATGAATAAGAAAATAATATTGGTAGCAATCATTGTTATTGTTATTACAGGTAGTTATTTTATATTTAAAATATTTGAAAAGGATAAAGAAATTATGAATAAAAATATAGTAGAAGAATTACAAAATGAAAATAATATTGCAAAGTTTAATTTTGAAACTAAAAAAGTAAAATTAAATAGTGGTTACGAAATGCCTATAAATGGTATAGGTACTTATAGTTTAACAGGAGATACTTGTTATAATGCTATTACAAATGCACTAAACTCTGGTGTGAGACTTATTGATACAGCTTATATGTATGGAAATGAAGAAGAGATTGGTCGTGCAATTAAGGATTCTAATGTTCCAAGAGAAGAGATTTTTATTATTACGAAGATTTATCCTAGTCAATTTGATAATCCAGAGAAAGCAATCGAAATAGCATTTGAAAAATTAGATGTTGATTATATTGATATGATGTTACTTCATCATCCAGGTACTAATGATGTAAATGCTTATAAAGTTATGGAAAAATATGTAAAAGAAGGTAAAATTCGTTCCCTTGGACTATCTAACTGGTATATTCAGGAATTAGAAGATTTTCTTCCACAAATAGATATTGTTCCTGCTTTAGTGCAAAATGAAATCCATCCTTACTATCAAGAAAACAATGTAATTTCATTTATTCAAAATTTGGGAATCGTTGTGCAGGGTTGGTATCCTTTTGGAGGAAGAGGACATACAAGCGAACTTTTAAACGACGAAACTATTGTCCAAATAGCAAATAATCATAATGTATCTTCAGCCCAAGTGATATTAAGATGGAATCTCCAAAAAGGCGTTGTCGTAATACCAGGTTCTTCTAATCAATCTCATATTAAAGAAAATACTGAAATATATCATTTTGAACTAACAAAAGATGAAATGGAAAAAATTAATGCTTTAGATAGAAATGAAAAACATGATTGGTATTAGGAGAAATAGATATGAATAAAAAAATATTTATGATAATTTTAATATTATGTATTACGATTGGAATTTTCTTGATATTTAATAATTTATATAAAAGCAATATTAATGATAAAGACAACGACTTTAATGAAAATATGAATAATAGCAATAACAAAAGTGAAAATAATAATGAGGAAGATAATATGGTAAATAGCAATGATAATAATATCAATATAACTATAAATGGTAAAAATTATAATGCAATATTAGAATATAATGAAACAGCTCAAACTTTTAAAAATTTATTACCTAAAGATTTTAATATGAATGAATTAAACGGAAATGAAAAATATGTCTATATTGATAATTCATTACCTACAAATTCTTCTAATCCTAAATATATTAAAGCAGGTGATATAATGCTTTATGGTGATAATTGTTTAGTTATATTTTATAAATCATTTAATACAAGTTATAGTTATACAAGAATAGGACATATTGATAATCTACCTAATTTAGGTAATGGTAATGTAACTGTTAAGTTTGAAAAGTAATTAACCTGTAAATTTTAAAAACAAGAAAAATTGGAAAGATAGGAGAAATTTATGAATAAAAAAATAATAGGAATTATAGTAGTACTAGTTATAGTAGGAATCACTTCGTTTTTAGTTTTAAATAATAATTCTAAAGAAAGTGAACAAAAAAATAACAATAATAATCCTGAACAAAATATTAATAATGATGATACAAATAAAGTAACAGATGGGAAAATATTAGTAGTTTATTTTTCAGCTCAAAATCATACAAGGGAAGTTGCTAAAAAAATTGCTAACAATTTAAATGCTGATATTTTTGAAATTGTACCTGAGGAGGAATATACTAAAGAAGATTTAATTTATAGCAATAGTAATTCAAGAGTATCAAAGGAACACAATGATGAAAAACTTAGAAATATTAAATTAATTTCCACTGAAGCACAAAATTGGGATGATTATGATACAGTATTAATTGGTTATCCAATTTGGTGGGGAATTGCAGCATGGCCTGTTGATACATTTGTTGAATCTAATAATTTTAATAATAAAACAGTGATTCCATTCTGTACTTCATCATCATCTGGTTTAGGACAAAGTGGTAAGTTATTAGAAGAAAAAGCAAATGGAGGAGCTTGGTTAGAAGGAAAACGCTTTAGTTCTAATGCATCAGATGTCGATATAAAATCTTGGACTGATAGTTTAAAATAAATATATATTAATTAATAGATATTAAATAGTGATTTTAATATCTATTTTATTGAAATGTAAAAAAAACAATAGTATAATTAGCTTTATAAATAGCAAGTTTGTAGAGGAGGCCTTTTAATGAAATTAAATCTTAAAAAATTAGGAATAGAAGCAGAAGGCGATGTAGAGGGAGTAGTTAAAAAAGTATTAGATAATAATGAGAAAGATTGGAAAGAAAAATTTGATTCAAAGCATAATGCAAAAAAAGAAATAATGGAGTTAAAACATAAGCATAAATTAGAAGGAAAAAGAAAAAAATTTCGAGATATAGATTTAAAATTAGAATATGAGCGAGAAAAAGAAAAAAATAATATAGAAAGACTAGAAAAACAATCGAAAAATAGAATTAAAATTGCAAGCATTATTTTATTTTTTATTTATGGTATTTTTTGCATTAGTGATTTTAAGGATTCACATACAGTAGCAGCAGTTATATGCCTGATACAAATAATCTTTATTTTGATTTCAATTTTCACCTCTATGGAAATGTTTAAATTATTTAAAAATGATTATAAAATATTTTTTATATTAAGTATTCTTTTGATAATACTATGGCTTGCCTTTGCCATTTAACAAATTACAATTTGAAAGTGAGAAACCTATGAAATTAGAAGATATGAGTTTAGAAAAGTTATGGGAGTTGTTTCCAATAACATTTATGGATAATACTGATAATTTTAAAGATATTTATTTAGATGAAGAAAAAACTTTAAAATCTTTGTTGGATAATTATATATCTCGAATAAGTCATATTGGAAGCACTTCAATTGCAAATATAAAAACAAAACCAATTATTGATATTTTAATAGAAATAAATTTTGACAATAAAGATATTGTAAAAGATGTATTGCTTAATAATAATTATATTTTAATGAGTGAAAGTATAAATAAAATATCATTTAACAAGGGATATACGATAAATGGTTATGCTGATAAAGTATTTCATATTCATATAAAAAAATATGGAGATTGTGATGAGTTATACTTTAGAGATTATCTTAACGAGAATAAACAAAAAGCTATGGAGTACGAAAAATTAAAATTAGAGTTATTTAATAAATATAAGTCTAATAGAGATTTATATACTGATGGTAAGAAAGAATTTGTTAAGAAAATAGTTAAATTAGCAAGAGAAAAATATAAAAATAAATATTAACAAATTACAATAAGTGTGAAAGATACAATGAATAAATTATTGAAATTTATTTTGACTTTCGTTATAATTATAAAAAAATGAGCAATAATATTGCAAGAAAAGAGATGTGTTAATGAAAAAATTTGTTAAAATATTTATAAGCATAATTTTAGTATTTTCTTTGCCTGGATGCGGAATAGTTTTAAATAAAGAAAAACTTAATGATTTAGCTGATGGATATGTGTGTGAGTATAGATATGGAGAAAATGCAAGATATTCAACAGAGCTAGTAGATATAGATTTTGAATTTGATAAGCAAATGTTCATAGATCTTTATAATGATAAAGCCCAATATGATCCAGTGTATTTAAGAAGACATATCGAAGAATGTGATTTAAAATTGGAGCGTAATGGCGAAGAAGTTGATAAAATACTAAAAACGGAAATTAGTATTAGAGCAGCTTATGAAGATACATATGAAGAGGTAACAGTATACGAATATAATGATGATTTATATTTCTATGTTTTAACTATGGGAGGAAGAACAGAAAAAGATAAAGAGGGAAAGTATTTTATGAGAGTTTCGGATAATCTTCAAGAATATTGGAAACAATTAACTAACCAAATATATAAATAAAAATTTAAAAGAATACAAACTAAAAATTTACAATTTATATAGAAGATTATATGTATTCTTTTGTTACTACAAAAAAGTTGTAGATAACTACGGCACTTGTTCCATCGAAAGAATTAATCGCACATCATGTTAGTTATATAAAAACTATGATTTTAGTATGAGGAGGAAATTTAGTTATGCGAATAAAGAAAAATATTGCTGGGTTTGAAAAAAAGAAATCAATAAATTATAACACATCAGTTACTGCAACAAAAGGGGAAAAAGCAATTATACTAACAAGTTTAATAATATATGTAGTTATGTTATTAATATCTGCTTTTGTGTTTAAAAATATAACCATTACAATTATAACAATGGCAGGAGGAATTTTTGTAATAATGGGGTTAATGGTTTTATGTATATTTAGACCACTACATAAAGAAGAAAGAAAAAGAAATACAAGATTAATAAAAGCAACTATAGATAGATCCTACAATAATATAACTGGAGAGTTTAAAGATAATTCTAAAATAGAAGAAATAAAAAAATAATATAAGAATTTACAATAAATAGTAGATTTAACAAAAAAATTACAATTTATATAGCAAATCAAAGATAATAGAAGATTTGCTTTTTTCGTGTTATAATTATAAATGTAATCAGAACAACAAATAGTAACTTGTAGTTTAGAGTATTAGCCATTATAAATTTGGAGGTGGGAAGATGAGAAATTTAGTTAAATAAGTTAGGCATAAACTTTAATTATGCCATAATGTTAGGAGGCATAATATGTTAGAAGTCAAAAATGTAGATATAATGGTATCTACAAGATATTTAATTAAATCATTATCATTTACTCTAAATAAAGGAGATAAACTTGCTATTATTGGTGAAGAAGGAAATGGTAAATCCACTTTTCTTAAATCATTATTAGGAATATGTGAATATGTAACTGTTACAGGAACTATAAATTTTAAAAATAATACTATTGGATATTTAGAACAATCTATAAGTGAACAAAATTTGAATAAAAATGTTTATGATTTTTTGTTTATTGATGAATTTGACTATTATAATAAAGTAAATAATCTTTATAAATATTTAGAAAGTTTAAAAATAAGTGATTCATTATTAGACCAAAAGATGAATACTTTGTCTGGTGGTGAAAAGGTAAAAATAAGTATTCTAAAACTTTTATTAGATGAGTACGATATTTTATTTTTAGATGAACCTACAAATGATTTAGATATAGAAACTTTAGAATGGCTAGAAACTTTTATTATCAATACTAATTTACCAATAATATATGTATCACATGATGAAACTCTTTTATCTCGTACTGCTAATATGATTCTTCATATAGAGCAAATCAAGAAAAAAACTGAATGCAGACATACACTTTTGAAGATTAACTATGATAGTTATATTGAAAAAAGATTAAAATCAATAGAACATCAAACACAAATGGCTGTTGCAGAAAAAAGACAATTTAATAAACAAGAGGAAAAATTAAAAAGAGTTATGCAAAAAGTTGAATATCAACAAAATACAATTTCTAGAAGTGATCCACATGGAGCAAAAGTATTAAAAAAGAAAATGCATTCTTTAAAATCACAAGAAAAGAAATTAGAAGCTAAAGAATTAACTGAAGTACCAGATATAGAAGAAAGTATTAATTTCTTTTTTGAAAGTGTTAGCATTCCTAGAAATAAAGTTATTTTAAAGTTAGATATTAAAGAGTTAAAAAATGATGCAAAAGTATTGTCAAAAGATATTAAATTAGAGGTAGTTGGTAATGTTCACTTATGTATAATAGGTAAAAATGGTGTAGGTAAAACTACTTTGATAAAACAAATATATAATGAATTAAAAAATAGAACTGATATAAAAGTTGGATATATGCCACAAGTTTATGAAGATGTATTAAATGAATTTGATAATGTTTTAGACTTTCTTGCATCTAAAAGCAAAGAAGAGATTACAAAAGCAAGAATGTATTTAGGTAATATGAACTTCACAAAAGATGAAATGGTTGGAAAAATTAAGGATTTAAGTAATGGAACAAAAGCAAAACTATTTTTACTTAAATTAGTATTAGACAAATGTAATGTTCTAATATTAGATGAACCAACAAGAAATGTAAGTCCTTTATCTAATCCTGTTATAAGAAAAGTTTTAAAGGAATTTAAAGGAACACTAATAAGTATATCTCATGATCGTAAATACATTGATGAAGTTATTGATGAATTATATGTATTGAGTAAAGATGGTTTAATTAGAGAAAGATAAATTACAATTT
>CAYOYB010000009.1:0-86132 GCA_964408085.1 uncultured Muribaculaceae bacterium
CATTTTCATTATCATATTCTTTTGTATTTAAAAAATATAATTTATTATTATCTATCTTTAAATCTTTTAAACCTGTATAATATTCAATTTTTTTCTTATCTAAAACTTTAATTAACTCATTTTCCAAATCATTATAAGGTCCACAATTAAATATAACTTTATCTACTTTAAAATTATTAACTAAATTAATGGATTCACCCATGTGATCGTAATCACCATGACTTAAAATTAAATAGTCTATTTTTTTTACACCAATTGATTTTAAATAAGGAATGGTTTTGTCTAAAACAATTGAGTATTCATCTGTCTTAGTTTGCCAATATGCAGAAAAATTAACAATACCTCCTGTATCTATTAAAATATTTCCTTTATTATGGGGCAAAATTATCAATATACTATCACCTTGTCCAACATCAAGCATTGTAATAATAGGATATTTATTAAATAGCAAAATATTATGATGAATAAATAAGATAAAAATTAAAACAAATATACTTTTATATTTTAACTTTTTAAATGAGTATAAAATAAAAGTAATTAAAAGATAGTAACCAATAAAAAAATATATATTTATATGACACAGGTTAATATTTAATAATGTTATTTTCGAAAAAAACAAAGATAAATTCTCTAAAATATTAATAAAAAAAGTTAGAACTGGATTAAATAAAGGTATAAAAAAAACTATTAAAGATAATGGAAAAATAATATTAGAAACAAAAGTTACAAATATTAAATTAAGTATAATAGAAAAAAGATTAGCACTAAAAAAGTTATTAATTACAATTGGTAGACTCGCTAAAAAAGAAATAAGTGAAGTCATTAATAATTTGCTAGTATATTTTTTTCTATTATTTATTAAATCACTAAAAATTGTTAAATAAAATGTGATTGTAAAACTAAAAATAAAACCTAAATTATAAATATAGAAAGGATTATAAATAAGTAAACAAGTACAAATAAGAATTAATAAATAAACAGTTTTTATCTTTAATTCTAATTGTCTATTGATAAAAAGTAAAATAAACAATAAAATAGTCCTTAATATTGATGGAGAAAAACTAGCTAAAAAAGCATAAATAATTAAAAATAAAATAACGATAAAATAATTTAGAATTGTATTTCTAGATATTTTTTTTAATAAATATAAAATAATTGTTGAAAATAAAGTTACATGCATACCAGAAATAGCAAACAAGTGACTAATTCCATTAGTTTGATAACTATCTTTTATAGCTTGGTTTATTGAGCTAGTATCGCCTAAAACAAAAGCTTTTAAATAGGCATAATTAGACATTTTATCAATTCGTGAAATAATCGCATTTTTTAACTTATATTTTAATGAAATGTTATCACTTATTTTATTTATAGAGTTAGCTTTAAAAATCCAAAATATTTTTTTACTTTTTAAATATAAACGATAATTAAATAAGTTAAAAACAGTATTTTTATTTGGTTTAGATAAACTACCATTAATAATTAATGTATCACCTAGTTGATAATTAGTTTGAATTTCTTTTAATTCTTCCTCACTTTTTATATAATAACTAACTAAAATCTTTTCTTTAGATTTAAGTTCAATACTAAGTTTATTTCCATCTATTTTTATATAATCAATAATACCTTCAATTGTTTGCTCAGTTCCACTATAATCAGAAGGATATGTATCTATATTTTTATAGAGAACATAACAAATCGTAAATAAAATTAAAACAAAATATAGATATTTAGATTGTAATATAGTCTTTAATTTTTGCAAAAACTGTTTCTCCAATTCCTGAAACATTCATAATATCTTCAATTTTAGAAAATGGACCATTTGTATTTCGATAATCAACAATCGCTTTAGCTTTTGAAGCACCAATTCCTGATAATGTTTGTAACTCATCAATTGAAGCTGTATTTATTGATATTTTAGTTTGATTAGAATTTTGGTTCCCTATAGAATCTCCACTAGATTTATCACTATCATTTAAGCAAGCATCATTTTCTAATTTTGGACAATTACATTCTTTTTCAACATATTGAATAAGAATATTTTGACCTTTCATTGCTTGAACTTCATCATAAGTATAAATAACTATAACCATCTCATCAAAAAGATTCTTACTTAAATTTATAACTGATGTATCAGCAGTTTCTAATAAACCACCACTCTTTTCAATCGCATCAATAACTCTTTCACCATTAGTAAAACTATAAACACCAGGATTTACAACCGCGCCTTTAATATTTACCATTAACCCATTATTAGAATTATTATCTACTGCTTCAACCAACAATTCATCTAAGTCATCTTTAACTGAATCGTTATTTTTATTAAACAATAAATAAACAATTAATAATAATATTAAAAAAGGTATTATTATAGTTAACGCTATTCGATAATATTTTTTTATATATAACATTTTATCACCCAATTATAAATATATATATATCGTGTTAAAAATCCTTTAAAAAAAGAAAAAAAGAACTAAGTTCTTTTATTTTGAAGAAATAATCTTCTATTTTTTTAACATTTTACTCTTTTCTGGTATATTTATTATATTCATTTGTTTACATTTTATAAGATTTTCAATATCATCTTTTTCTTCCTTATAATAATCTAATAATTTATTTAAATCCATTTTGTTTGCCTTCAATATTTTATTATAACTAATAGCAAACAAAGCATAATTATCATCTGAATCTGTATTGTAATTTATACTGTAATTATCCCCACTAAAATAAACATTATCTAAATCAACAATAGGTAAAATAATTCCTGTTCTAATTTCTTCAATATGCTTACTATCAGGTTTTGTTACAAAGATATTACGAAAAATTCTAAAAGAATTATCAAAATCTTTATCATTTATGTAAAATGGTATATTATAAGAGTTAAAGGTATACAAATCTATATTATAAATAATTGATGATTTATATGTTTCTAAATTATTCTCACTTTGTTCATTAATTGATGATTTATTTTGTTCTAAACCATTCTCACTTTGCTCATTAATTGGTGCTTCTTCTTTTATGAATTCATCAATAATATCAAGTAGTTTTTGCCAAGTTAAAGTCATCTTTGTACAATATTCAACGAACTCTTTAAAAGCTTCCTCTTGCATATAAGATTTCACATCAGAAGATTTGAAACTATGTGAATTTGCATTATAACTGATTGATGATTTATATCCTCCTAAACACCTACCACTTTGTTTATTACTCGACGATTCTATTTTTACTAATTTATGAAAAATAGCACGTAGTTCCTGCAAAGCCTCACCACTATTTTTTTTATCCATTGATTCAGACATTTTATCACCTCTTTGATAAAGTAATACTAACACTATAAAATCACAAAGTCAAGAAAAAAATCAAATAGGCATTTGATTTAGAAAAATTTATCAATATCTTTTGGCACTTTGTCATTAACAACAGCCTCGATTATTTTATTTTCTTTATCCTTGGAAACTTCTTTACCAGTAAGGCTTCCAAGCTCTTGAATAACCTCTCTTAAAGTAGCTTCATTTTTTAAATCATTTTGTTGAAGCTTTTTAGCAAGTTCTAGGATCGTATCCTTTCCAACATTTGTCTTTTTTTCAATTTTATTAAAAAATTTATCAGAAAAATTAAACATATACTTTCCTCCTAATTTAGTATATGTTCTCTTTCTTTTTTGGTTAATTATAATTCTTGTTCTCCTTTATTTTTAAAATGAATAACAATTGGTGTTCCTTCAAAATCAAATGATTCACGAATTTTATTTTCTAAGTATCTTTCGTAAGAAAAGTGAACTAAACCTTTATTATTAACTTGAATATTAAAGGTTGGTGGACAAGTATTAACTTGAGTTGAAAAGTAAATCTTTAATCTTTTTCCTTTATATGAAGGTGGTAAATTTAAAGCATAAGCTTCATTAATAACATCATTTAATACACTTGTTTTAATCTCTTTTTTACTATTATTATATACTTTAATTACTTCAGGCATTAAAGTATGAATTCTTTTTTTAGTTAAAGCTGATAAAAAGACAATTGGAGCATATGGAATAAATTGAAAATTAGCTCTTATATCTTTAATAAATTTTTTCATATTTTCGTCCTTTTCATCAATTAAATCCCATTTATTTACAGCAATTATAATAGCTTTGCCAGCTTCTAATGCATAACTAGCAATATGCTTATCATGTTCAATAATTCCCTCTTCGGCATTAATTACTAAAATACAGACATCTGATCTATCAATAGCTTTTAAACTTCTAAGTAAACTGTATTTTTCAATTTTTTCATAAACTTTACCTTTTTTACGCATTCCAGCTGTATCAATAACAACAAAATCCTCGCCATGATAAGTAAATGTTGTATCAATAGCGTCTCTAGTAGTACCTGCCTCATTACTAACAATTACCCTATCTTCATTAAGAAGCGCATTTACTAAACTACTTTTTCCAACATTAGGTCTCCCAATAATCGAAAATTTAATAATTTCTGAATTATATTCATCATCAACAATTTCTTTAAAATCTTCTGTTATTTTATCTAATAATTCAAAAATACCTGAATTTTGTTCGCCACTTATATTAATATAGGTTTCAAATCCAAGCTCATAAAAATCATATTGATGTTCTAAGAATAATCTACTATCTGTTTTATTAATTGCCACAATAATCTTTTTTTGAGATTTAAGTAACATATCTCTAACAATTAAGTCATTAGTTGTAATTCCTTCTTTACCATCAACCACAAAAACGATTGTATCAGCTTCATCAATCGCAAGTTCAACCTGAACCCTTATTTCATCATTAAAAACATCTTTACTAATATCAACTCCACCTGTATCAATTAAATGAAATTGATAGTTTTCAAATTCAACTAAACCATAAACACGATCTCTAGTAACACCTGGTGTATCTTCTATTATTGATATTTTTTTACCTACTAAACAATTAAAAAGAGTTGACTTCCCTACATTAGGTCTACCTACTAAAGCTACAACTGGTTTCTTCATTTTTATCACTCCTAATATTAAAAAAACTTATCAAAATAAGTTATTTATTACAAAACAATAAATTGTTTTTTTTCATAATTCTTTCTATATCATAACATATTTCAGTTGAATATTCTAGTAAATTCCCAAAACTTATATTATCAATTTTATCATTTATTTTAATATATAGTTCATTATCATATTTATATAAAGAATAATCGATATTAGTTAGGCAATTTTTAACTCCAAAAAAATCAGCTATTTTATATAAAAAATTAACATTATTATGAATAGCTACTTGTGTATCAATTTGATCAACTAAATAATCATAATACTCAAGGTCTTCATGTTTCATCGTAATGATGACACCATAATTATTATCAATATATACATCAATGTTATAATATCCACTTATTTTAAGATTATAACAATTTTTTAAAGTAAGAAATAAATCATTCATATATTCCTCTAAAGTTGTTAAATCTAAAAAATCAATTTGTTTGGTATAATATTTATTTAGATAGATAATAATATCCTCATCACTAACATTAATTTTCATCTTATCACCTAAATTATTGTATGACTAAGATAAAAATTTGCGATTACATTGTTCGTTCGATTTTTTCCCCTATTTCATCTCTACCTAATTTTGTAACATTAGAAAACATAACAAAATCGTCTCCAACTACTAATTCTAAATCCTCTAGTAATTGAGCTCTTTGTTTTTGTTGAAGAGTAATTCCTACTTTATCTGTTTTAGTAGCAACAATCGTTACAGGTATTTTATAATGTTTTAAAAAATTATACATCATAATATCATCACTACTCAATTTATTACGAAAATCGATTAACATAAAAACTTGTTTTAAATTAGGACGATTTATTAAGTAATCCTCCATCATTAATCCAAACTTTTTTTGTTTTTGTTTACTTAAATTAGCATAACCATAACCAGGAGCATCCACTAGATAAAAACTATTATTAACTAAATAAAAATTAATTGTTTGAGTTTTTCCCGGATTAGAAGAAGTTCTAGCATAATTTTTACGACTTATAATTGTATTAATAAAACTACTTTTTCCAACATTAGAACGCCCTACTAATAAATATTCTGGTAATTCGTCAGTCGGATATTGACTACGTCTTACTGCGCTAATGACTAAATCAACACTAGTGATTTTCATTTTTTCACCTTTTTTCTACTAAATATTACCATAATTATACCTTAATGCTTTTGTTTAGTCAACTTACTGTTTTTATTGACATTATAATTAATAAGATTATAATATTAAAAGAAAAGGTGTAGAAACTATGAATGATGAAATTATTAAAGGAATAACAATTTGTAAAGAACCTATGCGAGTTGAGCCAATGAAAGTAAACAACAATAAACTAAAGGCTGAAACAATTTCTAAAGATACTGGTATCCATATATCATATATATATGATGATTCGTATGGTCAAGATTTCGTTTTTGATCGTTCTAGTGATTGGATTCAAATTAATAATAAATGGTTTTTCTTAAAAGATAAACATAATCTATCAGATATCAATGATTCATTGGAATTTTTTAACGAACTACTAGGTCAAGAAATATCAAACTATTTTGATTTAGAAACTGCTACTTATATGATTGTTAAAAAATATAAAAATAAGCACTTTAAATATTGTTTATTATCAGAAAACTGTTTTGATAATAATTATGATTATTTTGCTTTTGAAGATTTAAATATACCTACTGAAAATAAAAAATTAGCAGATAGTTTAAATATAATTAAGCAATTATGTCAAAACAATGCTGATAATAACTATTTATTATTACAAGATATTATAAAAATGAGTATTAGAGATTTATATTCTAATACTATAGATCGGCATAACCTAAATTTTTTCTTTAAGAAAAGTAATGGTATACTTAGACTTGCACCATTATTTGATTATGAACATTCTTTTATGGAACCAGCTACTTTATATGAAAATCCATTAGTAAAAATAGATATCAGTGATAATGAAACTTGTGAAACAATAAAAAACGATGATACCT
Source organism: uncultured Muribaculaceae bacterium (assembly GCA_964408085.1). Taxonomy (GTDB): domain Bacteria; phylum Bacillota_I; class Bacilli_A; order RF39; family UBA660; genus CAJLIR01. The sequence continues at coordinate 7,016 of CAYOYB010000009.1, forward strand.
TTCAAGAGTCTATAAATAAATTAATGAATATAAATATTAGTAAATTGTTAAATTTAGCACAAGAAAAGAATGGAATACTTCTTTCAGAGAATTTTAAAAATATTTTTATTAATCATGATAAAAAAACAAAAACTATTGTTAAAAATTATTTCTTAAAAAAATAGAGACATTTAAATGTCTCTATTTACAAATTATTTAAAAATTCTAGTAAATTTTTGGCAACTTTTTCAGGAATAATTTCAGATAGTTCCTCTATACTAGCTTCTTTCATCCTTGTTAAATTATGATATTTTTTTAACAATTCTTTCTTTCTTTTTTCACCAATTCCTTCAATATTATCCAAAGTACTAGATAAACTACCTTTACTTCTAATTTGTTTATGATAATTAATTGTAAAGTTATGAACTTCATCTTGCATTCTTTCTAGATAATAGAATAAATTACTTTTACGATCAATTGGTATTTCTATAATGGGATTATGAGCTAATAGTGCATTTGTAGCATGGTGGTCATCTTTTTTTAAACCTACAACAGGAATATTTAAGCCTAATGAATTAATAACCTCTCTAGCTACATTAATTTGTCCTATACCACCATCGACAATAATTAAATCAGGTTTCGTTAAATCATCTTTTAAGACTCTAAAGTATCTTCTATAAATAACTTCATGCATTGTCCCATAATCATCATTTTTATCTAAAGTTATTTTAAATTTTCGATAGTCATTTTTACTAGGTTTTCCATCAATAAAAACAACCATTCCAGATACATTAAATGTTCCAAAAAGATGCGCATTATCAAAAAGTTCTATTCTATCTAGTTTATTTAAACCTAAAGCGTTTTTAAGTTCTTCATTGGCGCCAAGTGTTTTTTCTTCATCTCTTTTAATAAGCTCGAATTTTTCTTCTAATAAAATTTTCGCATTATTATTAGCCATTTCTACTAATTTGTTTTTAACACCTTTTTGAGGCTTAATTATTTTAACATTTAAATACTCAAATAAAAGTTGTTCATCGACAATACTTGGTACAATAATTTCTTTTGGTAATAGAATACCCTTATCATAAAATGTTGATATATAACGATTTACTTCAGAATCTAATTCATCAATTAAAGGCATAATTTTAGAATGCTTTTCAACGATTTTACCACCACGAATAAAAAATACTTGCATAGCTAAATAACCTTTATCAGTAAAAAAGCCAAATATATCAGTATTAATATTATCTTTTATTTCAACCTTTTGTTTTGTTAAAACTAATTTTATATAATCTAACATTTCTTTTAATTCTTTAGCACGCTCATAATTCATATTTTCGCTTTGAAGATACATTTCATCTTCAATTTTTTTAGTTATAAAGCTATGATCACCATTTAAGAAATGTACTATCTCATTTTTTATTTGATTAATTGTAGTGCTATCAATTTTATACTGACAATAACCTAAGCATTCATGAATATGATAATATAAACAAGGTTTCTTCTCAAATGTTTTACATTTTCGCAAGGGATATATGCGATTTAATAAATTAACAGTATTTCTAGCAGCAGTAACATTAGGATATGGTCCATATAAATTAGTATTTTTTTTGCGTTTACGATTAATATTTCTAACAATTGATAGTTTTGGTATATCATCATTTATAAATTCAATATAAGGATAGCTTTTATCATCACGAAGTAAAATATTATATTTTGGGTCATATTTTTTGATTAAATTATTTTCTAAAATCAACGATTCAATTTCTGATTCAACAACTATATATTCAAAATCAACAATTTCACTAACTAATTTAGCCGTTTTACCTGTATGGGACCCTCTAAAATAAGAACTTAAACGTCTTTTTAATTTTTTAGCCTTACCAACATATATAATTACACCATCACAATTTTTCATTTGATAGCAGCCTGGTTTTTCAGGTACTAAGCTTAGTTTTTGTTTTATCTTTTGATTTATTTTCTCTTCCATTTAAATCACCATCTAGTTTTATTATATCATGTATAGAAAAAAAGAATTAAAATTAATTCCCTTTTCTTTCAATCTTTTTAATTTTTACTTTTTTAGGTAGTTGCTTTTGAGATTCAGTATCATATTTATTTAAAATTTCTAATGCTTGATAATAGGAAATAAATTCCTCATCTGTGTTAATTAACTTTATGACCATAACAGCTCTTTCACCATTTTGATATTCCTCTAAATTGGCTTGCTTAAAATAGTTATATTCACTATCAGTTAAAATATTAACAAAATCATATTTACTATTGTCTAGCCTCATTCCTAGCATATATCCTTCTATATGAAAAAACCTTCCTATAAAACGATTGTTTTTATATTCATCATTAATTCTAATTGCAAACGCTAAATATAAGTCTTTAGTACTAATATTTTTTATGTTTTTTTCATTCATAAAACTATTTCCCCTTTAAAATTTCAAATATTATAGCACTTAATTTAAATTATGTAAATAAAATTTTATGAACAAACGATTGAAAATTTTTGACAAAAAGTAGTTAAATATGATAATATGAATATGTCAAGGCAACTTGAATATAATAAAAAAAGGGAAATACTTAACTTCGCTTGTTGAGTACTTACCCAATAAATGTGTAAAGTACTTAATCTATTGTAGATTGAGTACTATTTCTTTTATAGTTACTATATTACAAAAGTAAAAAGCAAGGCTATAAGTAAAAGGATAATTAGGATCAAAGCAAAAACTAAAAAATCTTTCTTAGACATAATTATCAGCCTCCCTTCAAAAGAAAGTCGGCAAGTACTCAAAAGTTAGCATTCCCTAAATATATTATACTACTAGTTAACATTTGAAACAAGCAAATATATAAACTTTGTAGAAGAATATATAATAACATAATCAATATTTTTATTTTTTTAATTGTCGCTACTTTTTACTAATATTTCTAAAAAATTCTCATATAAAATTTGAAAAAATAAGACAAACCATATATAATTATAATGGTGATTAAATGAAAACAATCAAAAAAAATGTAACTAGTGAAATTATAGTAAATAAGTCGAGATTTATTACTAAATTAATAAAAATAAATAATGAAGAAGAAGTTAAACATAAGTTGGAATTTTTAAAGAAAGAATATAAAGATGCTACTCATTACTGCTATGCTTATATTACTGGCAATATAAAAAGATTTAATGACGATGGCGAACCAGGTGGAACAGCTGGGATGCCTATTTTAAATGTTTTAGAAAATAATGATTTAACAAATATTTTAGCTGTTGTCATTAGGTATTTTGGAGGTATAAAATTAGGAGCTGGTGGTTTAGTTAGGGCATACACAAAAGCAATTACTGAAAGTTTAAATAATACAGAGATAGTAAACTTAACTAATGGCATAAGTTTTAAAATAGAATTTACCTATGATAATGTTAAAAAATTTGATAATATTTTAAAAGATAGTAAAATAACATATAAGGAATACGATAATAATATTATTTATGAATGTTGTTTAACAAAAGAAAATTTTGAAAAAATAAAAAAAGAATTAGAAACTAACTCCTTAAATTTAGAAATATTAAATGAAATATTAGTCGAAATCGATTAATATTTTTTATTTTTTGAATGAATCTTTATATCCTGTTTCATTGTAGCCTGTTCATAATCTTCACTATTTAATTTTGCTAAAGCGTCAATAACATCATTATATTTAATATATGGTCCTAAACTTTGGACTGGTACAGTTTTATTAATAAGAATTTCTCCAATTTCACAATAGTCAAAATCAAATTTATAGATAGTTTTAGTAAAAATATCTTGATAACATTCATGATAATCTTTTGTTATTTTTCTCACTAAGATAATCTTATTTATAGATTCAAATCCATAATTGTACCTGTTTTTATTAGAGATAGACTCTTTAGTGACACACCTCTTTAAAGAAGCAAAATAAAGATTTTTTGATAAAACTTTCTTAAATAAACTTTCAAACATATTTATCACCTTTAAAATGTATTCTAACATAAATTATTGATTAACACAATTATTTTAGGAACAAATATAATTAATCCAGCAATAGCAGCCGTGATAGCAAACACAAAGACAGCAGCTGATGCCGTATCTTTAGCAATTTTAGCTAATGGATGAATTTTTGGACAAGTTAAATCTACAACTGCTTCAATAGCAGTATTAATAAGCTCAGTCGCAATAACTAAGCCACATAAAATAATACAAATAATCCATTCTATTAATGATATTCTTAAAATTAAACCAAATATAATTACAAAACATAGCATAGTAAGATGAATAAACATACTCTGTTCATATTTATAAGCATATTTTAATCCTTCAATTGAATAACAAAAACTTTTAAAAAAACGTTTTAATCCTCTTTTTTTTTGTTCATCGCGTGATGCCGAATCCATTTAGTATCTCCTCCTGTTTTGCAAACATTATCTTTTCTTCTTCTTCTTTCATGTGATCATATCCTAATAAATGTAAAAAGCCATGAATCATTAAAAAACAAATCTCACGTAAATTACTATGACCATACTCTTTAGCTTGTTCATAAACCTTATCTATTGAAATATAAATATCCCCTAAAATACGAACATTACTTTCTATTTCATCAGCATTATCTTCAAGTGCAAAACTAATAACATCAGTTGGTCGGTCAATACCACGATATTCTTTATTTAATTTATGAATATACTCATTATCAACAATAATAATATTAAAGATAACATTTTCTATTCCTTCATGATTTATTGCATAGTCAATAAGCTTTTGCATCACTTCAATATAATCTAAATTTAAACCTGTTTCATTTATTATTTCAACATTATTCATAAAATACCACCAATACTTATAAAGTTAAATAAATATAAAATAATTAAAATTATTATTACAATTACACAAAAATTTAAAAAAATTTGGCTCTTAAAAAAGCTTGGTAAATGATTTTTAATTTTATTTAAGTAAACAAAAATATAAAAACCTAACATACCTCCCAAAATATTTAAGATAATATCATCAATATCAAATACTCTGCCAATTAGCATCTGTGTTACCTCAATGGAAATTGAAGTAAGCAAACTAAGTATTAGTCCAACATGAAATTTCTCACTTCGAACATAATAACCTACAAAGAATCCATAAGGTAAAAACATCAACATATTTCCTAAAATATTCTTAATAAATAATTTACTACCAAATTGGTAACGCATAATTTCTCTAAATGGTACAAAATTTGATGTACTCCAATCAACATCTTGGAATGTTACAACATAGAATAAAAACATAATATATAAAACAAAGCCAAGCGTTAATAATTCTTTATATAATACAAATTTAACTTTATTATGAATTAAATAAGCAACTCTTAAAGAAGAAACAATAATTGTAAACAAAAATAATGTTGGCCAGACGTTAGATAACAGTTCAACAATCGTTTTTTGTAACACAACATCACTCCTGTTCTTGTTCCTCCAAAATAGTATTATCTATAATCTGATAATCAGTTATATCTTCATATATTGAAAAAAACATTTCTAACTCTATTTTACTCTCTTTTATCTCAACTTTCAAATCTTTTGAGGAAATTATATATTCCTTGTCATTCAATTTACTTTCCATTGCTTTAATACTTTTCTCTCTTGCAATATTTATAGCTTCATCAATAGTGTATATTTTATCAATTTTTTCTACCTCTCTTTGATTTTCATAAACTAATTCAAAAGGCAAAAAAGAGTGTTTTAAAAGTACTTTTTCATCAATCTCTTTATTTTCAAATTTATGGAAATTAAATAACTCAAATCTATTATTTAAAAATTTAATTGTCAATACTTTATTTGTATTAGATGTATAATTTTCTTCATTATAAACAAATGGCACTTCTACTGTACTTTTGTACCAAACTTCACCATAAACAGTTCCGCTTGCAGAAACAATACTTTTTAAATCTTCATTTAGATAGACACTACCAGAAACAATAACATCACCAGCTTTAACATAATCGTTAATGTTTTTTTCAATGACACCATTATCAGCTATAATTGTTTTAATAATAGCCGATTTTTTGGCAACAATATTTCTATTTTGTTCTTTTTCTTCTTCAGTAGGTATTTTTCTTTCTTCAACACGAATGATATATTTAGTACCACTTCTCTCAATTTCTATCCATTCTAACTTATCTTTATATTTTTTTAGAATCTCTTCTTTTATCTTTTCAATTTCATTGAAACTTTTAACGAATCTTTTTTCTGTTAAACCATATTTTTTAAGTTCACTAAGTAATAATTCCTGAATTTCTTTTTTATTATGAACTACCTCAACTTCAAAAATAATATTTGTTAATATTAATAATAAGCCAATTCCTAGTAACAGAAAAAATAATAGAATTCTATTTTTATGTAATATTTTTTTTATTTTAATAAAACCATAACTATTTACCTCTTGTAATTCATATACTGTTTTTATTTTTTCTATTTTTTCTAATTCACTCTTATAAATTCTTATTTCTACTTCTTTATAACTAATATTTTTTAAATCAAGTATTTCAATGTTTTGTTTAATTAAACGATTAATAAATCGATTAATATTTTTACCTTTAATATTTAATTTAATGGAACTTTTAAAACTAGATAAAAAAGAATTCTTCATTTATTCACCTTAATTCTATTTTTTTTATTACTCCAGATATTAAAATTTCATCATTTAATAATTTTTTTAAAACTAATTTTTCACCAGTTATTAAAATATTTTTATTCTCACTATTTACAGATATTTTATTATCATCAATTGTGCCTAGGCTTGTATAATTGATAATATTAATTTTATCTTGATAAATATTTATTACGAATTCATTGTTAACCATATACTCTCGAAAGTTATCAATAATTTTCATAACACCACCTATATAATTTTATTATAATTTAATTGCATTATGATTTAAAAAATTTTTAGTATATAAAAAAATCAAGCAATTTTATGTTTACTTGATTTTCATATTAAATAAAAAAGGAGAAAATTACCTATATCCATACTCTTTAGTTCCAATTAAACTAAGACTAGTACGCTACAGTCTATATCTAAATACATACTGGTAACACATATGTATCTAATATTATTATAATTAATTAATTTTTGTCTATACTGCCACTTTTTAACATTTCATAAGAATTACTATTAATCGCAATTCCTAAAACTAGAATATATGATAAGAAATATATATACATCATTAAAATAATAATATTTGATAAACTACCATAAAAAATATCATATTTAGAAAAATGGGAAACATAATAAGAATAAATAGCAGTTGCTAAAATCCAACCTAAAGTAGTGAAAATTGCGCCTTTATTTACATATTTACTAGGAACATTTTTATCAGGAGCAATAGTATATATAAGTTTGATGCTGAAAAAAATAATGAAAAAGGCAATTGGCCATTTTAAATACACAAATAATGAATAAGCAAAATTTGAAAGATTTTTTAAAATTCCAATTTCAAAAATTGCTTTCAAAATATTGTTACCAAAAGCTAAAACTACTATTATAAATATAAATAGACTTACTAATAATATGGTTAAAATTAGTGCCTTTATACGACGATTTAAATAACTTCCTTGTTCAAAATTATAAAGAGTGTTAGATGTTACAATAATTGAATGAGGACCATTAGAAGCTAAAATAAACGCAGTAATTGTAAAAAATCCAACATTTAAGTCAATTCCTTTTCCACTTATAAATGTTTCCAAAATTTCTGTTACTTGTGAAGGTAAATTTTCACCTATAAAATCAATAACAAGATCTAAAGAAAGAGAAAAAGTTGACGCTACTAAACCAATTAAAATAAAAATTGGAACAACAGATAATACAAGAAAGAAAGCTAAATTAGCTGGTAAAATAAGCATTTCTGGTTTTCTAATTATACTATATATTTTTTTAAAAATTATTTTAATTTTTTCACCCATTTTTTTCTCCTTTTAAAAGAAGCAAATATTAATTATTCGCTTCCTCTTTATTATTTCGCATTTCAAGTGTTGCTTCATTAATAGCGTCATCAATGGTTTTAATCGCATCATTAACCATACTATAACCTAAAGCAACTCCAAAACCATGAGCTAATTCTTTAAATTCTTTATTTAATTTTCTGATATAAGAAATAATTTGTTTTTCCTCATAACCTACTAAATATATTAAGAACTCATTACCATTAGTTCTAATAATCTCTGAATTAGAAATTTGATTTTTAATTAAGATATTAGCCGCTTCTTTAATTAAATTATCGCCTTCATTATGACCATAATTATCATTAATATAAGCAACGTTGTTTAAATCAGCTATAATAATAGTTTGTGGATATACTTCGCTACTATCCCATTTTTCAATGTTATCATTTAAATAATTTCTATTTTTTAATGAAGTCAACATATCTATATAACGTAATTTATCCTCTTTACTTAAACCATTAGATGATTTTTTATTTTTTGACGATTTTTTAATAAGAACTAACGATAAAATTAATAAAATTAACATACTACCAATAACGATAAATATTTGATAATTATTGTCTTTTGTTACTTCCATAGTAATAGAATTATATTTAGTATTAATTAGTTTTTTATCGTTCATAAATGATAAGTAAAAATTAAGTAAGTTATAAAAAATCTCATTATCAGAAATATCTCTAACAATATAATTATAATCATCATTAAGATTAAATATATATTTTAAATCGCTATCAGCAAAATATGTATTAAGATAATACTTATATGTCAAATAATCGATGATAATTAAATCTGAAGAATTAGTATTGTTTACAACCTGATCAATATTTTTATGTCCATTAACATTAAACTCTTGAGAATTTAAATAAGCTTCTATCTTAGTATCACCAATAACATGAATATTGTGATTTAATAAAGAGTTTATTGAGTTTATAACTAATTCGTTGCTCTTATCAGTAATAACAACAAAGGTTTCATCATAATTAGAAGTTGTTGTAAATACATCTATATCATATTCTTGATTAGAAATGTTATTAAACATGAAATCAATATCATTTTGATTAAATGATTTAATTAAATCACTATATGAATTAAATCTTTCAAAAGACACTTCAGTTTTTGAAAATTTCATAAAATCATTTATTATTTGATTATTGATGCCATTGTTTTCCATATCAAATGGTTCATTATTAACATAGCCATAATTATATCTTTTGCTACGAAATTGAACTTTTTGTCTTTCATCTATTTCATTAATGGTAAAATAGATATCAACTAAATAAGTATTAAAAGAATTTTCAAAATTTTCTGTTGACCATTTATTATAATATTTAGTTAAAATATCATTTAATCTAGCATTATCACCAAGTTTTAATACAAATTTTTTAGAAAATTCAGTAATATTATAACTAATATTATAATCTTTATAAGTTAGAATTTCATCTAAATAAATTGTTTTTGGCAATACAATCGCATCAACAAGTGGCACAACATTATTTTTAGGATCATTTTCAATAGCGTCAAATAAACCTTTAACATCTTCACTAGTTTTAAATGTTACATTAGCTCCTTTTAAATAATAATCAATTTGTGAAACTTCAGAGCTTAATGTTCCAATTACTAAATTATCAATGTCATCTAAACTTTCATATCTTATTTTTTTATTAGATAATATAACATAATTATCCTCATAAACTAAAATATCACTATCGCTCAAAGTATCAACAATATCAAAGCCATAATCAGATGTAGAAGTAGCCCCTAATTTTGTCGATATACGATTAAATTCTAAGCCTGTAACTTCCTCCATATTATCTAAAAAATCAAGAAAAATACCTTTTCCCTCATAACTAAACAGTGGGACATCTGTAACAATTGAAAAATCAAATCTTTGATTCTTATTACTTTCAATCCATTGTTTTTCAATTATATTTAATGTTGTCGTTTGATCTTCTTTAGTCAAAAAGAAATAAATGGATATTCCCGATATAACAACAATTACACTAACAATAATACCTATTAATAATTTATTCTTTTTCATTTTTTACACCTAACTTTTAAAACGTAAATCCAGTTTTAGTTTTATGTTTATAACCAACAATTGGATAATTTTGATTTTCTTCATCTTCATTAGTTATCATAACTTGGATATCATAAAATTCCTTAACATCATCAGGTAAATATTCGAGAATTTTATCAGCATACCCTTTAGCAGTAATCGCATCAACATCTGATTTTACTTCAATAATAAAATCGGCTCTTTTTCCAACAATGTTATTTTTAACACTAATAATTTGTTCTAAATTTTCTAATTCACTTTCAATTTTATTTAGATGTTCATCAGTCATTCGATGTTCTTCAATACCATCTAAGCGATTACCAAATGCATCGCCATGGCTAGAAAAAAATAGATTTTTTGCCACTACTACACCAACAATTAATATAATTAAAATAATTGCTAAGGCAATAAATAAAAGACAATGTTTTTTTATAAATTCTATAAATTTCATATATCCACCTCAATAATAATTATTATACTATAAATAATTATATTTTTCAAATTTTTAATTTGTCTATACAATTAATTGTATATAAAATGTAAATTAAAAATGACAACCTCTAAATATTCAGAAGTTGTCGTAATCATTATTTTTCATTACCTTCAAGCTTTTTTAATACTTCTTTAGTTACTTCAATTGCTTTTTCTCTAACTGCAACAGCTGCATCTTCTAATACAGGAGTACCTTTTTCGATGGCATAATTAACTAGCTCTTCAGCCATTTTTTTAATATCGTTAGCTTTTTTCTTAGCTATTTTTAAAACTTTTTCTTTATCTAAATCTTCTAATTCAGTTTTAATTTCAAAAATTTTAGCTTCAATATTTTCTTTTACTTCTTTAGCGTCTATATTTTTTACCTTTTCAATTAATTCATCAATTTTTTGTTTTAATTCTTTTCTAGTTTCACTACCTTTTTTAGGGGCAAATAATACTCCTAAAGTAGCGCCTAATCCAGCTCCTAATATAAATTTACCTAAGCCTCTTTTTTTCTTTTCTTCCTTATTCTTCATTATCTTCTTCTCCTTTTTTCTTTTTTCTTTTAAAAATTTTTCTAATGCCATTTGCTATAAAATTGACTACTTTATCATTAATACTTGATAAGGTATCAGTCAAGCTATCAATTATTTCAAAAGCATTATCTAATTTACTAACCTTAGTATTTACATTAGTGACAATTTCATCAACTTTCTTTAAGGTATTAATCATTCTAAGTACTAAAATAATTAATACTATTAATAATATAATCGCTAATATAAATAATATGACAGGAAAAATATCATACATTAAGTCCATTCTTAATCTTCACCTTTCTCATACATTGAATCAATTAGATTAAATAAATCACTTTGTGTTAAATCATCTTCATCTTTAGTTTCTTCATTTTCTGAATTATTATTCATTATATAATCTTCTACTAAATTATCGTCATCATCATAGGAATTAATAAGTAAATCATCTAAAGATGTTGATTCTTTTTCATCAGCTTCATTTTCAAAATTTTCTAATGTATCATTAATTGATGTCTCCAAATCATCTAAAGTATTATTTAAAACAAAATCTTCGATCGCCTCATCTTCTTGTTCATGTTTTGCTCTATAATCTTCAATTGGTGAATTTAAAAAATCATCAACACTACTATACTCATTATCATCAACCAAATCTGTCAAAAGATTATTTTTACTTTCCTCTTTTGAATCTTTATCACTATCAGGTTCCATAAATATTGATGATTTTGTAAATAATGCTGTTTCTAAATCATCATCTAATGTTCCATAAGCTTTTTTTCTAACATCATCAATCGTTAAAGGTTTTGATGGATCACGATATTCTGAATGAACAACTCTTTTTGACGAAATATCTTCTTTATGATAATTTTTATCAAGGACACCATAAATAGGTGAAATAATAGGTGTTGGTTTAAATACTTTTGGTTCCTCTTTTTTCTCTATTTTTGTACCATAAATTTCCTTTTTTTCTGGAAGTTTCTTTTCTTCAACTTTTTTGGGTTTCTCTTCTATTTTTTCAAAATCCTTATCATCAAAATAAACTGGAAAAACAAACTTTTCTTCTCTTTTTAAAACTTTTTTTTCTTCAACTGGGGCAATATTTTTTTCCTCATGTTGCATAATTGTTTCTTCAGGAACATACTTCTTTATAATTTCATTATCATCTAATAAAGGTGTAGAACGAGACAAAGTCGTTCTTGTTGGTGCTGGTTTAGATTGATAATCAATATTTCTTTTTTTAGGTTCTTCTACCTCAACACGTTCCATTTTAATTGGTTGCTTATCCTCAACTACTTCCTCTTCCTCAACCTCTTCTGTAAACATATTTTTAAATTTATCTATTAATCCCATTTGTATCACCTTATTCTTTCATTTATTCATTTATATCATATTTTAAGCTGTCAGTATTTTCAACACGTGAAGTAAAAATATCATATTGTTCTTCTTTATTTACAAAATACTCATCATTAAGCATTAATTTAATTACATTATTATTAAATTTAATTGTTGATAAAATGTATGTCGAATTTAAAATAACATCATTTATATCATCCTCATAAACAAGAGCCTCTATTTTAGCGTAGTTATACATAAATTCAATTAAATATTGATCATTTATTTTATTAATCTCTAAATAACCCTCTTTACCATTAATATCTATATAACGAGAATAGTAAGCATCTTTATTTTCTTCATATGTAAAAGCAATTTTATTATAATAACTGATAACATCAATATAAAGATAATAATAATAACCATCAGAGTATAATTTATCATTTAATTCAGTTGTATCAATATAACTCATACCACGTGGAACATAATATTTATAACCTTTTCCAACACGATTATAAAGTTTATTGTTTTTTGATAGTACTACATCAATAATATTATCAATACTAGCAGTATCTATTCTAACAATTGTACAACCAGTAAATAAAATTAAACTTAGTATAATTAGAATTATCTTTTTCATATTTCACCACTCTTATATAAGTATAACAAAATTACAAAATTAAATAAAGTTTTTTATGATGAAAATATTTATTTGGTAACTTCAATATAATAAATTCGCATTCCTTTATTAACGAATTTTGTTTCATATTCAGTTGGAATATTTGTTTTTATATCATCATCATATAAATCCAAACTAATAGACTCTATTTTATAGCCATAATCTGTAAATGATTTTACTGAATATTCAAATAAATGACGATTATCTGTTTTCATAATAATTTGTTTACTATTTTTAAAAATAGAATCATATTTTTTTAAAAAAATTGGACTTGTTAAACGTCTATTAGTATGTCTATTTTTAGGCCATGGATCAGAAAAATTTAAATATAAGCAAGAAACTTCCTTATTAAAAATATTTTCAATTTCTAAAGCATCAATTTTAATCAATCTTAAATTAGGAATATCTGTATCTTCTAATTTTTCTATTGCTCTAACCATGACACTATCAAATTTTTCTATACCAATAAAATTAATATCAGATCTTGTTAAAGCATTCTTGATAATAAAATCACCTTTGCCCATACCTATTTCTATATAAATAGGATTATCATTTTTAAAAAGGCTTGCAAATTTACCATTATAATCAGTTGGATTTTCTATTATATATTTTGATTTTTCTATTTTAATTTGGGCATCTTTGACCTTTCTAAGTCGCATGAAATCACCACACTTTAATTAATTATATCACATATTTATAATTTAGGCATATAATTAATTAGAATAAATAAAGGAGAGTGTAAAGTGAAAAAAGATAGAAATTGCGGAATGAATCCATATCCCGTTTATCAACCATATCCACAAGTTGGTCCTATGATGAATCCTGGAATGATGGCTCCAAATATGATGGCACCAAATATGATGCCGCCAATCATGGCACCAGGTAATGTTCAAATGACACCACAATATACAATGCCTAGCCAAGATAGTGTTAGCTCTAATACAATAGAACAACAGATGACACAAATGCAACGACAAATTAATAATTTAGATGCTCGTGTTTCTAAATTAGAAAGTTCTATAAATACAATTGGTAATACTTCATTCAATTCTAATCAATATTCAAATGGTAACTACCATATTGTTTAAAAAACGTCATAGACGTTTTTATTTTAATTATAATAATATAAAAAAACAACATAGTTGTTTTTTTACTTCATTATTTCATATTTAATTAATATATAATTTTTTCCTTGTTTTTTAAAGGTATATTTATATTCAGTTAATTTTTCTTTTAATTCATCTTTATGTTCATTATAATAATCTTCTAACAATTTTTTATTTTCTTCTAAATTTTCAGTAAGTTCTAAGGTAAAAATAGCGTTATCTAAATTATAATCATTATTTTTGGATAAAAGAGCTGATTCATAACTACCAAAGAAACCATTTCTTAAATTACCATCTTGCATATTATAAAATATTTTGGTTACTGTTAATTCATAGATATTGGATTTATTTTTAAAGTCTGTAACATTAAGATAATCAGAGGTAACAAAATTTTTATTGTTATACTCATTATTAAAATTAAATTTATTTTCTTCATATTTATAAATTAAATTATCACCATCAGTTACATCAGTAAACTCAACAGTTATATCATTACCAAAAACAGTTGTCAAATAATTTTTAACATCTTCTTCATTAGTTGAATCAATACCATTAAGAGCCAGTTGTAATTTAAAATTATTACTTAATTCATTCATTTCATTAATTGAAGAATTATTTCGATCTATATATTCCAATTTATAATCTTTAATTATATTAAGAAAATATTCTTTGGTAATTTTTTCTTTTTTTGATGAATTTCCAAATAGTTTTACTATACTAAAAATTAGAAAAATACTTAATATAACCAATATAGCGATTCTAAATATATCCATTTTTTTAAATTCTAGTTTTTTCATAACTCCTCCATATAATTTAATTATTATTTATAAATTCTTTAGCTGTTTCTAGATCACTAAAATGTATTTTTTCATGATTGATAATTTGGTAATCCTCATGGCCTTTACCAAGAATAAGTAAAATATCATTTTGTTTAAGCATCTTTATTCCCTCTTCAATTGCTTCTTTACGATTATATTTAATTACAAAATTATTTTTTAATAATGGTTTAGTAATATCATCCATAATTGCTTTTTCATCTTCTGTTCTTGGATTATCGTTAGTAAATATAACAAAATCAGATTTTTCAGTAGCAATATTCCCCATTATTGGGCGTTTTGTTTTGTCACGATCACCACCACAACCAATAATTGTAATAATACGACCTTTTTTATATTCGTTAACACTACTTATAATATTTTCTACTGCATCTGGTGTATGGGCATAATCAATAACTATAACTGCGTCCTTATATCTAAGTGTTTCAAAACGACCACTTGGAGCATTTAAATTTTCTGATAAATCAATTATTTGTTCAATACTATAACCCATTTTATTTAGGATAATAAGTAAATTCATATAATTATAAACATTATATTTTCCAGGAATATTTAATTTAACATCATATTCTACTTTATCATATATAAATTTAAATTCGCTTGAATCAATATTTAAATTATAAGAAGTAATTCTATAATCAGAATTAATATTAGTACCATAAATAATATTATTATTTTGTTCTAAACAAAAATCCTTATAATATGGATCATCACCATTTATAATTGCAAATTTGTTATTTCTTAAATTTTCAAATAATTTAATTTTAGCTTGTTCATAATTTTCTAAACTCTCATGAAAATCTAAATGATCCTGAGTTAAATTAGTAAATGAAGCGTAATCAAATTGTAAACCTAAAACACGGTCTAAAGCTAGTGCATGGCTACTTACTTCCATCGCTATAACTTCAACTTTATTTTGAATACAGTAATCAAACATTTCATATAAATCAATTAAATCTGGTGTGGTATTATCTAAATCTTTAACTTTACCATCAATATAAAAACCAATCGTTCCTATATAAGCTGTTTTGACTCCTAATTTATTTAAAGCTTGATAAATTAAATAACAACTTGTTGTCTTACCATTAGTCCCTGTAATACCAATAAATTTTATTTTTGATAAATTTTCTTCATATTTTTCTTTTAAATAATTAGCTAAATAAACGCGGGTATTTTCAACTATTTTAGTTTTGACACTATACTCACCTTTTTCAGCTATTATCTCTGTAGCACCATTTAAGATAGCCTTATCAATAAAATCGTGACCATCAATGTTTAAACCTCTAATGGCTACGAAAGTATCACCTTTTTTTACTTTACGTGAATCAACTTGAATACTCATATTATCCTCCCTCATTAAATAAATCTGGTAAATCATTTTCTAATAAAACGAAAGTTTCTTTACCTTTTAATTTTTCAATTAAAATAAATGCTTCTTTAACATCATTTAATATATATATATGCTTTTTATCATATTTTTTTAGCATAAGTCCATCATAAATAGGTTTTGTTTGTTGCTCGCCAACTAAGACCACTTCATCACAAACATCAGCAATATATTCACCAAATTTATGATTTAATTCATACTGGCTACTACCAAGCTCAATCATACCAGGTGTAACAATAATTTTTTTACCTGGCATTAAATTTAAAACTTCTAAAGCCATTTTTGAGCCAGTTGGATTAGAATTAAATGCATCATCAATTAAATACATATCTTTATATTTTTTAAGTTCTAATCGATGTTCAGTTGGTATTAAAGATTTAACAGCTGCTTGCATTTTAGGAATTGGAATATTTAACTCGTATCCTAAAGCTAAACCATCTAAAATATTATAAATATTGTGTCTACCTAATAATTTTGTTTCAAAATCATATAATTTATCATCATTTTTAAATTTAACTTTAAAAGTAGTTCCTGTATGTGATAACTTAATATTAGATGCCATAACATCAGCTTCATTTTCAATACCAATCCAAATAATTTTACAATCATTTTTAATTTTATAATTAACTTGTTTTACATCATCACGATTTAAAATGGCAACCCCATCGCTTGGTAGGGATTCAATAAGTTCAAATTTACCTTTAACAATGTTTGCTTCACTTTTAAATGTTTCTAGATGAGCTACCCCAATTGTCGTTATAATTCCATATTTAGGTTTAACTAAATTACAAAGTATTTTTATATCTTTAAGTTTACAAGCACCCATTTCAGCAATAAAAACATTATCAAATTTATCAAGTCCATTATTAATAGATTTCATAAGTCCATAAGGAGTATTAAAACTTTTAGGAGTTGGGTAAGAATTATATTCACTACTTAGAATTGTATTTAATATATTTTTACTACTTGTTTTTCCATAACTACCTGTAATACCAACAATTTCTAAATTTGACATATTTTTTAATTTTGTCTTAGCTTTATTTAAATAATAAAAATAAACAAATTTTTCAGCAGGAATATTTATAATATTAATTATATAAGTTATTATAAAAGATAAATAACCAAATAAAGTGATAATTAAATAATAATATAATAGATTATCTAAATTATAGTTTTTATAAATTATATATAACAAAATAATGAATAAAATAAATAATGTCACAAATAATCTTTTAACACGACTAGTTACAACAAATGGTTTCTTTTGTTGTTCTTTTTTTATTAATTTTAATTCTATATAAAAACATATCGAAAATAATAAAAATGTTACATATATATAATAATCTTTTAATACTAAAACTGTTAATAATATTGGAAAAAGAAATATATCATAAGTAATTAAAGTTTTAAAGGGATTTTTAAATAACCATTTTATATATCTATTACTTACATTATAAGAATTCTGTTGTAACATATAAATAGCTTTACGATATTTTAAAATCATATATAAAATAAATGGTATTAACGAAATTAATAAATTTTTCATACTACTCACCAATATAATTATACAATAAATTTATATAAATTCATAATAAAAAAGAGATTTTTATTCTCTTTTACAGTTATCTACTTTTTATTAAAGTATTATTTATTTCTAACTCTACATTATCATAATTTTCTGGGTGAATCATTTTATCTTTTTCAATATATGACGCACTAAAATAACCTTTTGTTTCAGGAATATAATAATTATCCATAAAATTTTTTGAAATATAATCATAATCCTCATTATTATATTGCTTATCACTATTTATATTATATAAGAAAAATAAAATGAGATTTAAATTTTGCTTTGTAGAAGATATATCATCTTCATGACGTATTGTACTTTCAAAAATGTTCATAACATTTTCTATATCACTATCATCAATATCACCAAGTAAAGACAACTTTTCTCTAATTAATTTATCACTACCAGTAAAATAATAATATTTTAAAGGTCCATCACCAACTAACTCTATTAATATTTTTGTTGCTTTATCTTCCATTAGTGAAACACTATCTTTTTTAGGTAACTCCATTCCATAATATTCTTTCAGTATAATATCAGTGCAGGCATTTGTTAAAATATTACTATTATACTCATTGGGAAAAAGTTTTACAAATTGCTCAGTCATTTCTTTTTGATAAACCTCATCATATGAAAAATTATTTCTATTGGCATACTGACGACAATTATTTTCATTCATTACGATTTCACAATTATATAATTCATTAACACCAATTCTATAGAAAAAATCAGAATCTGCAACACCCCCTGCTTTACGACTATCATCATCAGTTATTGTTAAATTTTTAAGATTATTATCAATAATATTTGCGTTTCTCAATATTTTTGGGACTACAAACTCATTTTTTTGTCCAATATAATATTGCTTCAAATACTTAATATAATCATTAATAAATTCTTCATTCCATAAAATATCTTTCTTATCATCGCTAAGATTCTGATTACTATAAAAAGATTTTTTAATATTTTCCAAATCAAGAATAGCAATCATTGAGTCCATCGAAATTTCAGTCATTTTATAACTAAATCTAGCATAAAGAGTTCTGTTCTTTAATAATTTATAATTTTCTAAATCATAATTTTTATAATGGATATTAAAATAAGGAGTGTCCAAATAACTAGAATAATTCCAACCTCCAATATTCATATATAACCATCTTATTTCGAAGTTTTCTATCATCGAGCAGTGATATTTATTATAATATAGTTGTTTTAAAATCGAATCTATAATTATCAAATTCTGCTCAAATTGTTCTTGTGACAAAGTTTTTGGAATATATGCGTGACTATACTTAAACAAATCAAATAATTGTTCAATATAAGCTTCCTCTAAATAAGGCTCCAATTCTCTTTTAGTAGATTCAACATTACCTGTAAATTGATATTCAGCTAATGGTTCACTCCCAATAATCTCCATTAATATCTTTAATCGTATTGTTTCTTTAGGATATGCTTG
The DNA here is from genome assembly GCA_964408085.1 of uncultured Muribaculaceae bacterium. GTDB lineage: Bacteria > Bacillota_I > Bacilli_A > RF39 > UBA660 > CAJLIR01. The sequence goes on from CAYOYB010000009.1 coordinate 26,429, forward strand.
ATAATACAAAAATTCATTTAAGTATTCATCGCTAATTGTTTCAGCACAAACCTCTCTTAAAAAGGAATATTGGTTTGGTGGTTGAAATACATGAACCCATTCGTGTAATAAGGTATCTACATATATATCTTCTTTATGGGTAATTCCAAAATCATTACTTAATTTATCAATATCCAAAGTAATTGTTCTTTGGCTTAGATTCCAGGTTCCCAAAACAGTAGTATCATCAATTTGCATTTTTTTTATTTGCAAATTAGGTAATATATCATTATATAAACTAGCTGCATATTCTTTATTTTTGTTTATATAAGGACAAGCGAATTCTAAGAAATCATTATTTAACAAAATCTCTTTATCGCTTTCAGATATATTTTGATTATTTTTAATAAGTTCTGAAATTATTTCTGGTGTTAATTCTGGAGTATTATTCATCCACTCAGATATATGTTGTGATTTATAATTATCAAATTCCATAGAATTAGAGTTAAGTTTATCAATAACCAATCCAATTTCTCCTACTACTGTTAACATATAAATTCCCATTATAACTAAAGCTTTAACATCATTTTTTCTTTTATTATTAACCGAATTATCATTATTTTTAGTTTGTTTTTTATCAGCAATAATAACATCTTCAAAATTATTAATAAATAAATTATAATTCTCTTTCCCATTTAAAAAATAATGTTTTAAATTAGTATCTAAATCTAAAATAACATCATAAGTAATATTATCACTTTCATAATCTTCTATTTTTTTCGTATTTTTTCCAATCTTTAATTTATTTAACTCTTTAAATATATCTTCATTTAAAGGATAAAAACGATTATTTTCATATATATAACCATATATTTTAGGATTTTCATCATTAATATTATCACTAAATACATTATAAATTCTATTATTTGTTTTTAAATACATTATTTGCATGAATTTCACCATTTTTTATTTTACTACATTAAAATCTTTTTAGCAAATTAATAAAAAAAATGATAACATTAAATATTATCATTTTACATTTTAGCAATATCTGATGGTATATATATTGAAAATATAAAAAGAAAAATATAACTATCAATAAATATCAAAATATATCTTGTAAAAGGAAATGGTATTGATAAAAATAAACCTAATATCCAAATAATTAATATAACAAATGGCATCCATACCTTAGTCTTTTTCTTATATATCAAAATACCCAAAGATAATAGAATCAAATATAATGGTAAAGCATTTCTCACTAAAAGTCTTCCAAATGGATTTTGTTCTAATATTAACTCATTAATTTTATTAATTATGTTTGGTTCAATATTAATATCTAAATTATCACTTAACACTACTTTATTATCATCAGTTATTATTAAGCCTGCTTTTTCATTGTTAAAGGTTTCCCAACCTGTATTATTAAATTTCCATAATAAATTAGTATATTCAAAAAAGTTACTAATATAAATTGTTGGATATTTACAAAGGAAATGAAAATTATACAAAATTATTTTATAATTACTAAACTCTTCTAATTTTTGTATTGGAATATTTTCGCCAAATCCTTTAGCAATCGCATCAGAATTATATTTATCATAATTATTTTTCCATTCAGATATAGGTAAATATGTTTCTAAATAATTTTTCTCATTATTTGTAAGTATAATATTATCGTCATTAACTATGCTTGCTAACATTTGAATAGGTACTGCATATGGTATATATTTTGGAAGTTTTTGGTTTTTTAATATATTGTACGCTAAAATATTATTTACAAAAATATTAACTGCTAAAGAAATAATTAAAAATAATATCCAAATTTTTCTACCTTTCTTATTTATTATTATAAGTAAACAAAAGCATATTAAAGGTATTATAATTCCAAAATGTCTAAACAATGAAGAAAGACAACCAAATAAAAGTAATTTTATGTATAAAAATAATGATATTTTAGAACGACTAAGTAAATCTAATATACATAGGATGAAAATATAAAATAAAATAGAAAACAAAATATCTTTCCAAAAAAATTGTAATTGTTCAAAATAAACAATATTTAACAAGAACATTAGACATAAATATATAATAATTGCTTTTCTACTTTTTGTTATATTAGCTAACAATTTTATAGAATAGTATATTGCGTAAATTAATAATAATGTATAAATTATTCTAATGATAAATGGACATCCTATATTTCTAAAAAAGAAACTAATAAATAAAAACTAATTGTATGCCAGGAAGAATATATATTCCCATTATACAAATAGTAAAAATCCCAATCCATTAAACCAGGATAATTAGAAACCAACATATATGTCAAAATAATAACAGGTAAAGCCATAAAAATAATTTTATCTTTATTATTAAGAATATATGAAGATTCCTTTGGGCAATATGAAAAAAGATAATACAATAAATAAAATAAAGAAATACTTATAATAATAGCATATAATACTTTAACAAATAAATTTATTTCAATATTATCAAATAATTCCCAAATTGGTAACATTAATAAAAATAGTATAACAAATATTAGACAAAAGATAATTTTTCTTTCTTCTAAAACTTGAAAACCTTTTTTTAAGAAAATTACTGCAAAAACAATATTTATTAAACTAGTTATATTTATTATAAGATGGTTAAAATAAATAGAAAATAAAATGCTAACTAATATTAAAATAATGCAATAAATCTTTATAATAAAATCTTTTTTTAAATTAAGCAAAATATCGGTCATACCAAACTAAGAAAATATAAATTGTCCATACTTTTCTACTATTATCATATTTACCATTCTTGTGATCATCTAATAATTTAACAATTTCACTTGTATTAAAGAATTCACTAGCAGATAAAAATCTATTTTTTATTTTATTATAGATATCATCATCTTTAATCCAATTTCTAATTGGTACTGGAAAACCTAATTTTTTCTTATTAGAAACTTTATCTTCTAATACTTCACTAGCAACGCGCCTAAAACATTTTTTTGTTGTATTTTTATCTACCTTATATTTAGTTGGTAGGTGTCTTGCATAATCAATTACAATTCTGTCCAAATATGGTACTCTAACTTCTAGAGAATTAGCCATACTCATTTTATCAGCTTTAAGTAAAATATCACCAATTAGCCAAAAATTAAAATCAATATACTGCATTTTTGTAACATCATCTTTATCTTGAACTTTTTCATAATATGGTTTAGTTATATTTTGATAACCATTTTTATATGGTTTATAAGATAAAATTTTCTTAACTTCTTTATTGTTAAAAATAAAAGCATTACCTACATATCTATCTTCAAGTTTTTGACCACGTCTAATTAAAAAATTAATTCCTCTTTTATGTTTAAAAAAAATAGACGCACAACTACCAATTATTTTTCTAATAAAATATGGAACTTTATAATACCATGCCCAAGTATAAGGCTCAGCATAAATATTATAGCCACCAAAAATCTCATCAGCACCTTCACCAGATAATGAAACTTTAACATTTTGACTAGCTATATTAGCAACAAAGTATAAAGCAATACATGATGGATCAGCTAAAGGCTCGTCCATATAATACATGATATCAGAGATACTATCAAAGTATTCTTCTTTAGTTATAACTTTATTAATATTTTTTGTGTTAATTTTTTCTGATAAGTCTTTAGCATAATCTATTTCACTATAATTTTTATTTTCAAAACCAACTGTAAAAGTTTTATCAACATCGCTTAAAGTAGCAATCAATGATGAATCAACTCCACTTGATAAAAATGAACCAACCTCTACATCACTTAATTTATGAGCTTTAATTGAATCATCTAAGTGTTCTCTAATGCCTTTTTCCCATTCTTCTATTGTTTTTGTATTATCCTCTTCAAATTTTAATTCATAGTATTTTTTTATTTCTAATTTTTTATCTTTATATTTTAAATAATGACCAGGTCTTAATTTATAAACATTTTTAAAGAAAGTTTCTTCTCCTACACTATATTGAAAAGTTAAGTAACTCTCTAACATTTCTTTATTTAATTCTTTTTTAAAGTTAGGATGCGCTAAAAAACTTTTGATTTCTGATGAAAACAAAAATTCATCATCAGTTAAATAATAGTAAAATGGTTTAATACCATAAAAATCGCGAGCAGCAAACAATTCTTTACTATTTGTATCATAGATAACAAAAGCAAACATTCCACGTAATTTATTAAGTAAATTTTCACTATATTCTTCAAATCCATGTAATAATACTTCTGTATCAGCATTAGTTTTAAATGTATGACCCTTAGAAATTAAATCTTCTTTTAATTCCTGATAATTATAAATTTCGCCATTAAAAACAATTACTTTGGTATTATCCTCATTATAAATTGGCTGACTTCCATGATTTAAATCAATAATGCTAAGACGACGAAACCCTAAAGCAACATCATCATCACAAAAATAACCATCAGAATCTGGTCCACGATGCTTGATTAAATCAGCCATATCTTTAACAATTTTTTTCTTATTTTTTTCTTTATCAACAAATCCAACAAAACCACACATTTAAAACACCTCCATGTTGAGTATACATACATTTTACCACATAAACATACAAAATTCTAGGTAGAAATATATATTTATATGTAAATGGTAAACAACTAAAAATATTATGAACTATAACATAAATTTTATTTAAATTTGGAATATAAATATACTTTTTAGGTCAATATATATTTAAGGAGAGATATTATGCAAATAGATATTAGAGAAAGTATAAAAAAAAGTTTTAAAGATGCTAGTACTGATGATATAAGGGCTTCTATTGAAGAAGCAATATCAGAAAAGGATGAAATAACATTACCTGGTCTTGGCGTTTTTTTTGAAATGTTATGGAATAGTTCTGATGATACATTAAAAGCAAATATTTTAGATAAAATAAAAAATAAGATTTAAAAAAGGCTAGATACTCTGTACCTAGTCTTTTATCTTATCATAAAACTAACACCTTTTCTTTCATTTTTAACGACAATTTCATAGCCAAGAAGTGTAACTGTCTTTTTTACAATCGATAATCCTAAACCAAATTGTCCCTTAATGCCTTTAGTATATGGAGTGAATATATCATCTAAGACATTTTTGTTTATATGTGGTCCATCATTATAAAATGTAATTTTTCCGTTTTTTATTGTAACTTTAATTAATTTTTCTGCATAACGCATGAAATTATTTAAAATATTATCAATAATTGTTTCCCACATATCAAAGGTGCCATTGAATAGGGAATTTTTATCCATAATAGAAATTTTAAAAGTAATCTCTGGCCTTTGAATTTGGAATTTTTGGATACATGATTTTAAGATTTGTGATAAATCTACTTTTTGATTTTTATATTCATTATAATCTTTTATATAATTTAGTTTATTTAAATATAGTAAGGAGTGTACTTTAATTTCTAATTTATTTATTTGTTCTTTAATTATTTTAGCAGCTTCTGCCTCGGTTTCTACACCATCTTCAACTGCTTCAAGATAAGATTTAATCACTGTAAGAGGAGTCTTAAAATCATGTGATATATTTTGATACATTTGATTTTTATATTCTTCTTCTTTTTTTAGGTGTATTTTCATATTATCAATTGCTTCAGACAATACTTTTAACTCATCATCTATATCATAGCTATAATTGTCAATATAATCTTCATTATCTAAATTATCGATTTTTTCTTTTAAATGTTCAATTTTTAGTGCTAAATTACTTGCCCAAAAAACAAGCAAAGCAGATATAATTAATAATGTTATAAATAAAATTGGATATATTGTAACGAGGATATCTTTTCTTATTTCTAAAATATAATTGTTAGTTGAGATTGATAATCGATAGTCATTTTCAGTTGCCATAGTATAATAGTAGTAAGTTTTGCCTAGATATCGAAAATTACCAAATTCTTTATCAGCTTTTTCTAAAACAAATTTATAATCAGCATTTATAATACTACTAAAATTATTAGATGCAACAATCTCATCATTAGGCCTAATATAGATATACGCTATATCAGCAGATGTTACATTGTAATTATTATTAATGTTATTATCAATTAATTCTAATGGTTGTTTTAAATATTCATAGATATTTTTTTCATAGATTGGTAATAACAATTTTGGTAACAAAATTATTAAACTTAGTGATATAATACCAACTATAATAACACCAATAGTAAATAGTTGTTTCATTAAGTTATTTTTTAATGGTTTCATACTAAACGATATCCAAATCCATAAATAGTATTAATTTTAATTTTAGGCATCTTTCGTCTTAATCTTCTAACTAAATCATCAACAACCCTATCACTTCCAAAGTAATCACTACCCCAAACTTTCTTTAAAATATCATCGCGGCTAAATGATGTATTTTTATTATTAATAAATAACAGCAATAATTCGAATTCTAAGGTAGTTAATTCTATTTCTTTAGAGTTTTCTATAACAACTCTTTTATCAAGATCAATCTCATATGTTTCATAGACAGTTTTTTGAGCTTTATTATAAACTCTTTTAATAATATTATTGATTCTTAAAATTAGTTCTTTTGGAGAATAAGGTTTAGTAATATAATCGTCACTTCCTAATTCTAAACCTATTATTTTATCTAAATCTTGATCACGAGCTGAGGTAAAAATAACTGGTTTATTAGGGTCTATTTCTCTAATTTTTTTTATAATATCATAACCACTTACTTCATCACCTAGCATAATGTCGATAACCCATAAATCAAAATTATCATTTATATGCGCTAAAGCATCAGTACCCATTAGATAAGATGTAACATAATAGTTTTCGCGTTCTAAGTATGACTTAATTAAATGATTTAAATCTTTTTCATCCTCAACTAAGCAAATATTGTACATATCTACACCTCAATTTATAGTATATCACAATTTTTATTTATTTTTTAATCACCTCATAATTATTAAATTTTAACTTTTGTTTTTTTATTTTTCTACTATTATCACCTCCACTATAACAAGTATAAAAAATAATTGTGTTTGAATTTTGATAAAATTATGTAAAATTATGGTAAAAATATTTTAAAGATGAAAAAATATGGAATTATTATTATTCCATATTTTTATTTATGTGACTATTTTCTTTTTAACTTTGAATTTTATATTTAATTTATATTCTTTTTTTTACTAACTCATATATTTCTTCATGAATATCATCTATTTTTTTCATTTTATTTCCATCATTGCATTCAACCTTATCCCAAGAAAGATAATCAGCTAAAAACATTGAACTTTGATAAACTTTTCGCATAAAGCTCAAATCACTTTCATGTATATCGTTAGCTATTCCCTCATTTTGTTTCCTTGCATTTCTTATTTCTGTAACTAAATCAAATGGAGCATATAGAAATATGACATTGTCCGGTTCCTTAATACCTATTTTGTTATACTCAAAATCGGTGACATAATCGATAAATCGCTTCTTTTGTTCCATATCTTCAATCAAGGCAGATTGATAAATTAAGCTAGATGTAGTATATCTATCAAGTAAAATTACTTTCCCTTGCTCATAATTAAATCTTTCTAGTTAATAATTTACCTTCCACAAATTTACAATCTGATGAGCAATTAAAATCACAGAAAGTACATCTTGCTCCATGTGAATATTTTTCAATATCTTCTGCAAGGTAACTATCTGATTCTTCTAATGATTTTTTATATTTTAATAAAGTTTTTTGCGTTTGCATCATTATTTCAAGTTGTGCATTAGTGCATAATCTTTCTTTGCATTTTAAAATAAAATCTTCATATTTTCCAGCTTCATTAATTTTAACAAGTTCTCCCTGTGGATTAACATCTTTAACAATTTGCATATTATCAAGCCATTCATCAACTAATGCTTGGTCATCAGCAATAATTGGTGGTATAAAATACTCTTTTTTATCCAACATTTCTATTTGATAGTCAAGTGTTCTATGCCTATGAGCTTGAGCAAGCTGCGCAAATGAACCCTTGTAAGTGTAAGAATAAACATTTCCAAAATGTTCTTCTTTTTTATCCAAGTCTTTTCCAAATATAGATAAACTTCTATGTTTTTCATTTTGAACTAATTCTGGAACTATAATATTTAATCTATCTAATTCCATTATAAATTCTTTCATACTTTCACTTAATTTGTTTTCAAAATCACTTGCAAATGCAGTGTGGGAATTTATATAATCTTGCATCCAAGATGCTATATAATTTATTTGTCTTAATGACGTTGAATAAATCATTTGTGTGGGCATAAATACTGTTACTAAATATCTTGCATTTTCTTGAGCTAACTTTTGAATTTTAGTATCATTATAAATATTTCCATATTGTGATTTAATTTTAATTTTAAATATATCAATCCATTTATTATAAAGTTTAACTTCTTCTTCAGTTATAATTGAATCTTTTTGTCTCTCAACAGGTGTATATCTCGCTGATTTCTCACTCGTTGTATATTGATGCTCATTATTTAATACCATTGCTAAAATTTTAGGTATATTTTGTAAATCAAAACTTATTGAGATATGGTCATAGACACTATGATGTCCATTTTCTAATGTTCTATTAACTCTCCTCATTGTTTTTTCTTCTGGTTCATTTTCTAGATGAGCAAAACCCTCTTTATCATAACACACGCCTGCAATCTTTCCCGCTAATTTAATAGACGCATCTTTATCAAAAATATCGTTTGACTTTAAGAATTGGTTAGGCAAAATACCAACTTTAATTTTTATTTGTTCCATTTTTCCTCCTTAAATGATATTTTCCCCTCTTACCTTTTTATACCTTAATTATAACATTATTTTCTATCTTTTCAATAATTTTTTAAGATATTATCAAATTTTGTTAAATTTTAATATTACAAATCTAAAATAATAAAATACTAAATATGTATATTATCTTACATTAGATTAATTTTTAATATTTATCGATATACTTTATCGTTAGTTTAGTAAATTATAGTTTTTTATCATAACTAAATTAAATGCAAAAAAAATCCTTAAGATTTAACTTAAAGATTAAATATGTATTTTTTATTTTTGGGTTAAATTATCTGATTTTGTTTCAATATTAATTCTTTGTGTTACTGCTATAGAACACATCAAACAAATTGTAAACGAACCTCCATAACTTAAAAATGGTAAAGGTACACCTGTTAATGGTATAACCCCAAACAAGCCACCTAAATTAAAGAAAATATGCATAAATATATAAATAGCTACTCCCAAAGCCATATATTTACCTCTAATAGTACTTGCTCGACTAGATATTGTAAGTATTCTACCAAGAACTAAAGCGTAACAAATGAAAATTAAAAATGCTGTTATAAGTCCCCACTCCTCAACAAAAATTGAAAAAATAGAATCAGTGTGTGGATCATTTATATATGAATATTTTTGCTTACTTTTACCAATTCCTAATCCAGTTAAGCCACCATTATTTATAGCAATAAAGGCATTACATACTTGATAGCCCCCATCTTCATAATTAGTACATGGATTAAAGAAATTAAAACGAGAACGTTGTTCATCAGTAAAAAAGCTACCAGTTCTAACAACAATCATAACAATAAATAATAGGCAAGCAGCTAATAATATTCCTATCGTCTTAACTTTTTCCATTCTTAGAATTGGACTAGCTAAAAACATAATTCCAAAAATAGACAATAAAATCATCATTGTACCAAAATCTTTTTGAACAAAAATGATAACTGGAATAGAAACACCAATAAATAGAATAATAGCAATAATATTAAAATGATTAATATTTTTAGTTCGTAATCTTTTATAAAATCTTTCAAATAAAATTGCTAGAAATATTATTATAACTGGTTTTGCAAATTCACTAGGTTGAAATTTAATACCAAAAATTTCAATCCAATTTTGTGCCCCTCTATGATAAGCACCATAAAGTAATAAATAAATTAAAACACCAACAATTAATAAAAAAATTAAAGGAATCCATTTTTTATAATTTTTTGTATCAAATAATAATATAAAAATCGAAAAAAACAAACCAATACCTAACATAATTATATGTCTATAAAAATAATAATATAAATTAGTGTCATTATTTATAGCTTCACGACTAGAAGCTGTTACAATATTAAAAAGACCAAATAAAAATAAAAAGATAGTAACAAATAATAATGGTTTATCCATATTACTAAATATACTTTTAATTTTTTTTAGTATTATATTCATTACTATCACCCTATCATTAATAATACCATAAATAGAAAAAAAAATATATAATTTTGTACTTTAATTTACAAACAATTATATATTTTTATAATTCTATCAATGTTTAAAAATTTTTGAACCATTAAGTCTTACTGCTGCTTCCACTGTATTAATTGCCCCAATATTTTGTGCGTCAATATAACTTTGTATTTCCCCATTAACTTTATGACCACTTAAAACTGCAATAGCAGCATGCATACTTTTAATTTCGATATTCAAATAATCTATCATTTTATTTTTTGATGCAATTTCCGATCTTACTTGTTGTAATTCATTTTTTACATCTTTAAGTTCCATAAGCACTGATGATAATGTTTCCAATATTTCTTTATTAGTATTATCCATAAAAATTTCCTCTTTTCTATTTTTCTACTTATAGAATAACAAACTTTCTATTATTTTTCAACACTTTCATATTTTTTTTACAAAAACTGTACATTTGCATTAGCATTTTTTTCAAAATTTAATAAAATATATTGGATACTAGATGGGAGGTATATTATGTATTATTATGGTGGCTATCAAGGATATGGTAGTGGTTGCTGTGGATATGGTCAAGGCGGATATGGTAATAGTGCTGGATATGGTGCAGCAATTATATTAGTATTATTTATTCTTTTAGTAATTATCATTGGTGCTAGATCATTTGGAAATAATAACAACTGTGGATGTGGCAATAATAATTGTGGATGCGGTAACAACTAATACAAAAAAAAGAAGAAGTCCAATTTTAAAGGACTCTTCTTTTTTTATTACTTAATTTCCACCATTATATATAATTTATATTTAAAATTATTTACTAAATATTATTTTTCTTTAACCATTACTATTTGGACATTACCATATGTATCTTCAATCGTTTCTTCTGTTTTATCATTATATTCAAATGTTATATTTCTTATATAAGCATAACCTTGTTCATAACTATAACTTTCTACTTTTTTAGAACCATATAACTCTGCAACATAGTTATCTCCATTTTTAGTTGCTGTTAATTTATACAAATAACCATCTGTACCTAAAATATAAAAACCATTACTATACAAAACAACTTGAGCTTGAATTCTCTCATTATTAGAATTAACAATATATTGATTATAGTTGTAATTATCACAAAGCTGAGCATCTAAAGAAGAAGATATTGATAAATAACTTAAAAAACCATCTTTATAAATTAAAACATATTCTTTTTTTGTATTATTTGGATCTGAAATATCTGAATAATAACTATAAGTCAAATAATCACCACTTTTAGTATTTGAACAATATACAATATTATAATAATCATTATTATTAGTTATACCTAAAACTGAACGTGCCTTACCACTCTGTTCTACTCTATTGCCACCATAAGTAATATTAACAAATTTATTATCAGTTTCAAACTTTTTAGCTTCTCCTACTATGGTATTATTAATATCACCTTTATAAATATTTCCTTCTTCTGTCAAAATAACATAATAATACATAGCTGCAACACCATAACTTACAGATGTAATATATTTAGCATGTTCCCCATTTATATTTATCATAGTTGGTTCACAATTTTGTCCACAATTTTCTAAATAATAACCAACATTCTTATTAGCATTTATTTCAACTATAATTCCTGTATCCTCAGTTTTAATTTTGGTATCAGTAATTGGTTTATAAACATTAGCTAATTTATCATTTAAAACATAATTCACTTTTCCATTATTATTATCGTTATTATTGTCATTTACACTATTATCTAAACTAGAATCATCATTTTGATTATTTTTTTGTTTGCTTTCATTATTATTTAGAAAATAAAAAACTCCACCAACTGATAATGCAATAATAATTATTAAAAATATTATTATACCAATATTAGATTTCTTCTTATTATCTTTTTTATTATTATCACCAATCCAATCACTTGTTGGTTGCTCTACTATAGCCTCTTGATTAGTATTTGAAATAATTTGTTGTTGTGACAGAGTATCTTGACTAACATTTACACTTGTTGGCTGTTGCTGTATAGTACTTTGATTAGTATTTACACTTGTTGGCTGTACACTCTGAACACCTTGATTATTTACAGATTGATTATTAGCATTCAAATTATTATTAACTTGTGTTACTACTTCACCACAGTTTCCACAAAATTTTTCTCCATCTTTAATTATTGTTCCACATTTTTTACATTGCATAATACACTCTCCTATTCTTTTTTTAGAATAACATAAAAAATAAAAAATGACAATTTATAAATTTATTTTTTTTAATTTGTTTACATTAAAATTTATTTATATACTAACTTATTTTTGATTATCCGTTTAAACCTATTAAATTAATAAAATCATTATTTTTTATAGGTCTATATATGAAAACACTTTATAATTTGTCTCAAAAATGTTAAAATATTGTATGGAGTTGATATATGTGTTTAAAAAATTAGATATATTAGATGAAAAAGATAAAAGATTACGTCTTGTAAGTAAAGAAGTAACTTTTCCAATTAGCAAAGAATATAAAACATTAATTCAAAGAGCAATCGATCATTTAACATATAGTCAAATTGAAGAATATGAAAAAAAATACAATTTAAGACCAGGAATGGGACTAGCCTTTCCACAACTGGGCATCAATGAAAGAATTATAATAATTGTCGATGAAGTTGACGATGGTATATTTGAAAATTATGTTGTCATTAACCCTAAAATTGTTAGTAATTCAGCAGAAATGATTGCTGCTGAAGCTGGTGAAGGTTGTTTAAGTGTTAATCGCGAGGTCCCAGGACAAGTTTTAAGATATGCTCGTGTTACAGTTGAAGGTTTTGATGAAGATGGTAATAAAATTAGAATTAGAGCACGTGAAGATTTATCTATTGCTTTTCAGCATGAAATTGATCATTTAAATGGTATTTTATTTTTTGATAGGATTAATCCTAATAAAAAATTCTATTCTGATGTAGAAATTAGATTAATATAAAGGAGTTTAGCTATGAAAAAAATTATTAAAATTTCGTTTTTTATCTTTTTAGCCTTTGCTTGTCCAATCTTAATTTATTATACATCTTTAAAGATTGAAGACTTAGAAGAAATACCGAGTCTTATAACTAAGCAAGCTAATTTAGAAGAACAATTTTTAAATGATATTGACAACTATTCAATTGATAATCCAAAAGTTATTTTAAATCCTTATGGTATATCTCCTCTTTCAGCTTTAGTCATTTTTAAGACAAACGATTTAGCAACACCAACAGTTACAATTAAAGGTAAAGATGAGCTTTCAACTTATGAACACACATTTACACAAGATAATATCCATATGTTACCTATTTATGGGTTATATGCTGACACAGAAAATGAAATTATTATTTCAATAAATGGAAAAGAAAAAACAATCAAAATTAAAACTGAGCCACTTCCTGATGATTTTATTTTACCAACTAAAGTTACAGCTAACAAAGATAAATTAAATGATGATTTATATTTCTTTACTCCATCAAGTCAAGGTTATACTTGTGCCTATGATGTTAATGGCGATGTTAGATGGTATTTAACTGATTATTTTATCTGGGATATTAAACGTTTAAATAATGGTCATTTATTATTAAGTAGCAATCGTCTTATTAATAAACCTTATTATATGACTGGTTTAATGGAATTGGATTTATTAGGTAAAGTATATTATGAATATAATCTACCTGGTGGATATCACCACGATGTTTATGAAATGCCAAATAATAATTTATTAGTAGCTAGTGATAATTTTGATAGTGGAACTGTTGAGGATTATATTGTTGAAATCGATCGTACGAGTGGTGAAATAGTAAAAACTTTTGATTTAACTAATATTCTACCAACTGAAGCTAGTAAAAGCGAAAATTGGGTAGAATACGATTGGTTTCATAATAACGCAGTTTGGTATGATGAAAAGACTAATTCAATTACCTTATCAGGTAGACATCAAGACGCTGTTATAAATATTGATTATAAATCTGGTACATTAAATTGGATAATTGGTGATTCAACTAATTGGCCAGATGATTATCAAAAATATTTCTTTACACCAAATGATGAAAATTTTGAATGGCAATGGAGTCAACATGCTTCTATGGTTCTTCCAAATGGAAATATCTTCTTATTTGACAATGGAAATAATCGTTCTAAAATAGAAGAAAATTATATAGATGCCAAAGACAATTACAGTCGTGGTGTAATATATAAAATAAACACTACTGATATGACAATTGACACCATTTGGCAATATGGAAAAAATCGAGGTAGCGATTACTACTCTCCTTATATATCTGATGTTGATTATTTAGATGAAAATCATTATATTGTACATTCTGGAGGACACAATGTTGTAGATGGTAAAGTTTCTAATAATCCAGCAGGATTTGGTAACGTAGATAGTTTAAATAGTATTACAACAGAATTATTAAATGATGAAATAATTTTTGAAATCGAACTTCCAACTAATAATTATCGTGTCGAAAAAATGAATTTATATTCTAAAGAAGTTTACTCACCTGGTATTGGAAAAACTGTTGGAGATATGGGTATTACTAAAACTGATAGTCAACGAAAATTGCTTTTATTCCCTAAAAATGGTGATGAAATTATTGAGAAATATAATATTAAATTTACAAAAGAAGCTGATCGTTTAGTTTTTGAAGGAACTTTTACAAAAGACGATAAAGTTTCAATTATTTTAAATCGCATGAGTAGTCAAAAAAATTATAATGTAGTAATTTCTAATAAGCCATATGCTGCTATGTGTGTTGATTTATTTAATCAAGATAGTAATAGTGATGAAATTACAGTAACAAAATATATTAATGATTTAGGGCTACATGATCGTTATGAAATTTACTTAAAAATAAATGGTACTATTTATAAAATGAATAAAGCAGTAACATTTAATTAAATAATTATAAGAAATTTAAAAATAGTACTTAATTGATTTAAATATTAAATTAAGTACTATTTTATATCCTTTTAAATCAAAATAAATGGTGGTATGCATATGAATGAACAAGAACTAATTAAATATTATAATAAATTTAATGAAGAAAAACGTTTAAATACAAGACATGGACAAGTTGAATATCAAACATCCTTAAAATATATTGATATGTATCTAGAACAGATGAATAATCCATCTATTATCGATATTGGAGCTGGTAGTGGTAGATATTCAGCCTTTTTAGCAGATAATGGTTATCAAGTAACAGCAATTGAATTAATAAAACATAATGTTAGAAAAATTGAAGCGTTAGGAAAAAACATTAATGTTTGTCAAGGAAACGCTCTTAACTTAAAAAAAATCAACGATGAAAGTTTTAATTTAACTTTACTATTTGGGCCAATGTATCACTTAATAAGTAAACAAGATAAATTAAAAGCTTTAAATGAAGCAAAAAGAATAACTAAGACAAATGGAATTATTATGGTTGCCTACTGTATGAATGACTATGCTGTAATTACACATGGTTTTAAAGATAACAATATTATTGAATGCATCAAAAATAATGAATTAGATAATAATTTTCATTGTTTATCTAAAGAAACTGATTTATATAGTATGGTTAGATTAGAAGATATTAATGAACTAAACGAATTAGTTGGTTTAAATAGAATAAAAATTGTGGCTGCTGATGGCCCAGCTAATTATATGCGTGATACTTTAAATAAAATGGATGATGAAACTTTTAATATATTTTTAGAATATCACTTTAAAACATGTGAAAGAATGGATATGATTGGTTCTTCTGCTCATACATTAGATATATTAAGAAAAAAATAAAATTTATATTGCAAAAAGAAACCATTTAAGGTTTCTTTAATTTTACTTCTAAAATAGCAAAAGCATCTGATTTGACAACTACGTGATTTCAGATGCTATATTCCATAAGGGATTATATTTGACCAACCACAATCAAATGCATCCTTTTTTATTATATACAAGTTTCCTTGACATATTCGTAATAACATAAAAATGGCTTTTTGACAAGTTTATTATTCTTGTTTTTTAAATCCCTTTAGTGCCATAAAGAAAATTTTTTAGTTAATGGATCTATTATTTCTTTTTCTCCAAAAGCAGCAATACAAAAATAATTCATATCTTCACTAGAAGTTTCAAGAGTTTTATCCAATTGTTCTTTGTAGGTATCTCCTGTCATAGTTTCGATAAAATCAGTAAATAAGATATCATTTTCAATAAACTCATTTCTTAATTTTTTTATTTCACTGTTTTTCCCTCTTAGTACTATTAAAGAAAGTCCAGATATGCTTTTATGTATTGAACCATCTTTATCCACAAAATCGATAAAACTCATTTTTTCTTTTAATTCTTTTGGAGCTACTCCAACTAGCCCAGCATATGAATGAGCAATGGCATTCATAGCTTTTCCAATTTCCAAATTCTTATTGACTACTACAACAAATTTATATGTATCATTATAAACCATCTAACCGCCTCCTAATTACTCATATTGTACCATACACTTTTTGAAGAGTAAAATATATACTATTAGATATAATCATAAAATTAGAAACACTAATTATTTTCAATATCATTTGCAAAGTAATAAATTAGCCTTATAATCTTATATATATGCCTTAAAGTAAAGTTTTTTAATAGAATTTAATACTTTTAAAGTAATATTTTATTTATCAATATCTTCTAATTTAACGCTAACTAGCTTACTTACACCAGATTCTTGCATTGTAATACCATACAAAATATCTGCATATTCCATTGTCTTCTTTTTATGAGTAATTAAAATAAATTGTGTCTTTTTCTTTAAGCCAACTAAATATTTACCAAAACTATCGACATTGACTTCATCTAAGGCAGCTTCTACCTCATCTAAAATACAGAATGGTATAGGTCTTGATTTTAAAATAGCGAACAATAGACTTATAGCAGTGAATGTCTTCTCCCCACCTGATAATAAAGAAATACTTTTTAATGTTTTTCCTGGTGGTGAAGCAACTATTTCAATACCTGTTTCTAATAAATTATTAGGCTCTGTCATTTTTAAATCAGCTGTTCCACCTTTAAATAATTCTGTAAAAGTTTGTTTAAAGTTATTTCTAACTAATTCAAAAGTTTTAGAAAACTCTTGTTCCATAACACTATCCATTTCTTTGATAATATCTAATAAAATATTTTCAGCATTAACTAAATCATTGCGTTGATTAATTAAAAATTCATATCTTTCACTTACTCTATCATATTCATCTGGTGCAGCCAAATTAACAACGCCTAAGTCTTTAATTACCTGCTTTAATTTACTAACTTTCAATCTTGCTTGTTCTATATCCATCTCTAATCTATATAAGCTAACAGCTTTTTCATAAGTCATATTATATGTTTCATTTAAAGTATTTAGTAAATTATCTAATTTTACATCAATACGTGTAACAGCAATTTCTAATTCTTTTAATTCTTTATTTTTAACAGAAAGAGATGAATTCTCACGTTTTAATTCATATTCATATTCACTAAGTGAATCATTTAAATTATTTTTTTCTTTAATAAGTGATTCTAATTCTGTTTTAGTATTATCTTTTTGTTTTATCGCATCATAATATCTTGTTAATACATCTTCTTCTTCCTTAGATAAATTATTATTAATAATATTATTAGTACCATTAATTTCCATATTATGTTGTTTTAATAGTTCAGTTGAACTTACTAAGGTTTTATTTTTATTATTAATTGACTCTTCTTTCTCAATTTTTTCTTTTAATAATAAATATTGTTTATCTTCTATTGCTTTTAAATCATAATCAACTTGATTAATATCTTCTTCTATTAATTTTATTTCTTCATTCAAATTACTTAATTCATTTAAATTCTTTTCTAATTCATATTTTTCATTTATAATATTTCTATTTTTATTATTATTTCCACCAGTTAATGAACCACCAATATGAAATAATTCTCCAGATAATGTAACTATTCTATAAGTATAGTTAATTTTCTTACTAATTAGATTAGCTGAATCTATATCTTTAACGACAATAACATTTCCAAGTTGATTTGAAACAATATTATGGTATTTTTTATCATATTTAACCAAATTAGAAGCAATATCAACAAATCCATCTAGATTATTTATGATATTTATAACTGTATCATCAATAAATCTAGGTTTTATGATATTTAAAGGGAAAAAGGTTGCTCTACCTATATTACTATTTTTTAAATAATTGATTGCCTCTTTAGCGCATATTTCATTATCAACAACAATATTGCTAACATTTGCTCCCAAACAAGTAGATATTGCTAAACTATATTCATCAGATACATCAATAAGATTTCCAACAACATCATGTATTCCTCTTAATTTAGGATTATTTAAGATACTTTTAACAGCCATTGGTAATAAACTATTATTTTCAATACTTTCTTGTAATGATTCTATTCTATTTTCTAAAGTTGTTCTAAAGCGAATTTTTTCAGTTAAATTATTATTAAGTTTATGACGCTTATTTTTTTTATCTTCAATTTCTTTATTTTTTTCTGATATTAAAGAGTTAGTATGTTCTAATTCATTATTCAATGTTGAAATTTCATTATTTAAATTATTTATATCATTTTCTAATTTAAGACATTCTTCTTTTAAATTAAGAATATTATCATGTAGTTTAGAATCATCAACATCGTATTTTTTTCTTTCTAAGATGATTGATTTTTCTCCATTTATCTTTTCAACTAACGCTGTTAAGTCTAATAATTTAGCTTGATACTCTTTAATCTTTTCATTTAAATCATTTATTTGTGTTTTAAATTGTTCAATCTTAACTTCATTAGTTGTATTTGAAGACATTAAACTGACAATTTCGTTATTTATATTTTCAATTTTATTTTTACTATCTTGGTATTTATAGTTTAGATTAGTGATATCATTACTAATTAAAGCTATTTCAATATGTTTTAACTCCTCAGATGTTTCTGTATATAAAATAGCTTTCTCTTTTTGTTCTTTTAATGGTCCTACTTGATGTTCTAATTCGTTAATAATATCGTCAACGCGATTCATATTATCATGAGTTCGCTCTAATTTTCTTAAAGCTTCTTCTTTTCTTTTTTTATATTTTAAAACACCAGCTGCTTCTTCAAAAATAATTCTTCTATCACTAGGTTTAGTTGAAATTATTTGTTCTATTTGACCTTGTGAAATAATATTAAAACTATCTCTACCAATTCCACTATCTAAGAATAGGTCATTAATATCTTTAAGTCGGCATTGCTCACCATTTATAAAGTATTCATTTGTTCCATCTTTGTAAACACGCCTTTTTACAGACACTTCATCAAAATTAAGTGGTAAATAATGATCTTTATTATCAAAAATTAATGTAACACTAGCGACATTTAGTGGCTTTCTTGACTTACTACCAGAAAAAATGACATCTGTCATATTTCCGTCACCTCTAAGTGTTTTTACTGATTGCTCACCTAATACCCATTTTATAGCATCAACAACATTACTTTTTCCACTTCCATTAGGTCCAACAATTCCTGTTATACCAGCTGTCAGTTCAAAATTTAATTTATCCGCAAATGATTTAAATCCATGTGTCTTAATTTCACGTAAATACATACTAAAATACCACCTATCAATATTAATTAAACTATAAAAATTATACTATAATAAAAATAAAAAAGCAAAGTTTTCTTTGCTTTCTTATTTTATTTATTACATTCTACTTTATCATTACTCATTGTACATTGATAGTCATTTATAACAAGTGGTTCTTTAATTGAGGCTTCCCAATTTTTAATATCTAACAAAACCTCACCAGCTGTTGGATTAACACCTCTGAACTCAAGAAAAATAGTTTCTTCACCATTTGGAGTATATGAACATTTTCCATCAGTGCAAACAAAGACTATACCAACACTAGGATCATTAACAGGTATTATTTCCCCATTATTATCTAACATATAGTTCGCTATAGCCATTTCTGCTGATTGTAAAATAGCCTTAGCTCCTACTTCTGCCTCACTTTTTTTAGAATTATTTAAATTTTCTAATGGCACATCGTCTGGCAAAATAGGCTCCATTTTTTTATCTTTTCCACATCCTGTTAAACATAATACAATTAATAGAAAACTCAATACTTTAACATTTTTCATTATTAATCATTCCTATCTTTACTATTTTAGTATATAATGTATATTTCTTAAAATCAATGTTTTAATATTATTTTTTGTTATAAATTTATAATATAACTCGTTGCTTTACCATTAGAGTTTTCGTAATGCTTGTCAGCAATAGCGCCAGCTTTTATAAGCATCTTTTTAGATGGTATATTTGAATCCTCACAATTAGCTCTAATTTTTTTAAAGCCTAGTTTTCTGCATTCTTCTAAACCTAATTTTAATATTATATTTCCATACCCTTTTCCATATTCAGTCTTTCTAATCTTGTAAAAAATTTGACTACCATTATTTATCCAAAAATCATTTTTAGTAGTCCTAATGCCAAATTCACCTACTGGTTTATCAAAAACATATAAGATATATCTATTTGTTGTTGTCTGTAAATCAACATTTATTTCTACTTCTTCCTTAATATATTTTTTTATAATTTGTTTATATTCAGAATAGCTTTTATTTAAGATAGGATTTAAAGAACGAAGTTTTATATTCTCAATATCTTGGTACATTTCGTATTCTTTATAACCAATATCTTGAGTTAACTTTTTTAATTGAAATTCCATAATCATATACACCTCATAACTATCGTCTCATATATATCCTATTTAGTTTTTTATTAATTACATTATATAAAAATACATTTAATTTTAAAGTAGTACCCTTGATTGCTTATATACTAAACCCTATAATTAAGCAAAACTTCTACTTCAGTCTAACTGCAATAAATCAAATTATTTTGAAATAATGAAAATTTTTTTAATAGTTATATTTTTAATTTTTTTTCGTATATAAAACCTTTTTTTGTCATTTCATTTCCACATTTATCAGGCTCTCCATTAGGAATGACTTTTTCATATACTTTTATGCATCCTAAATTTTCATAAAATTTATAATTGCACGATTCATCACTTAATATTTGAATATTATTTATATTATCATTAGCTGCCATTTCAAATATTTTATTTAAAAGTTTTCGCCCTATTTGTTTACCTCTATACTGTTTGTCTACAATAAGAATTGTTATTTCGCCATCAAAATAATTTTCTAATTCTTTTGGTAAATAATCATAACCATTATTATATTTATATATTGCCTCTTTATCCTTTACAAGAAAACTATGAATAAATAACCATTTTAACAATCCATATATTTTTTTTCTAAAAATATGCTTTCTAGAATTCCTTTTACAATAGTCACATAATCCAATGACATTATTATTTGCTTTTTCTACAATTATTTCTTCTGCTTCACTTAATATTTCAAACCAATATATCCATGCACATGTTTTTCCTTTTGCTTTTGCTGCTGTTTTTCCTAAATCCCATTCTTTATATAACATATCAACAATCTGTTTATGATGTTTAATTCTCATATATAAAACCTCTAACCATATATATTTAACAAATCTATTATAACATATTTGATGGGTCTTTTCTATTTCCATGAATATTTTATTAAGTAAAAAACTCTCAACTTCAAATTACTGAAGCGAGAGTTTTATTAAACCAAACCACTATAGATTTGGATTATATACTCATGGTGACTCGTATGGGTTTCGAACCCATGAATACCACCTTGAGAGGGTGGCGTGTTAAACCACTTCACCAACGAGCCAATTAATAATATCGATTGACATTATTAATTTTAACATAATGGTTATTTATTTTCAACCTCTTTATTTTTATTTTTCAGAAATTTTATAAATCTTAGCTATATTTTCAGCAACAATAATACCATCAATAGCTGCTGAGGTAATACCACCTGCATATCCCGCTCCCTCACCAGCTGGATAAATTCCTTTTATGTTGCTTTCACAATATTCATTGCGAACAATACGTATTGGTGATGAAGTTCTGCTTTCTACGCCAGCAAGGATAGCTTCATCATTAGCGTAGCCCTTTATTTTTTTAGAAAAATTATCAATACCTTCTATTAAAGCTTCATTTATATAATTAGGAAAAATATTTCTTATATTACCAAATGTGTAATTTCCTTTAAAAATAGGTTTTATATTGCCAAAGTTATCTGATAACTTGTTGTTTTTAAAATCGCCATATAATTGTATAGGTATATTTCCCTTACCCTCAATAAAAGCTTTTTGCTCTAAATCTCGTTGAAATTCAACTCCAGCCATTACATCATCACCAAAATCTTTAGGATTAACAGTTACAATGACAGCGCTATTGGCATTACCACTATCTCTTTTATAATTGCTCATCCCATTAATTGCTAACATATTTTCTTCTGAAGATGCATTTACTACATAACCACCTGGGCACATACAAAATGTATAAACTCCTCTACCATTGCTAGCCTTATGTGTTAATTTATAACTAGCATTAGGCAAAATTGAATGTTTTTCAACACCATATTGAGATTTGTTTATCAAAGCTTGTGGGTGCTGAATACGAATTCCAACTGCAAATGGTTTTGACTGCATATCAAGCTTTGACTCATATAACATTTTAAAGGTATCACGAGCACTATGACCAATGGCTAAAACCAAAATATCTGTGTTTATAACTTGGTTATTATTAACTTTAATACCAACTAAACTTTGATTATTATAAATTATATCAGTTAAACAAGTATTAAACCTAAATTCACCACCCATAGAGATTATTTTATTACGAATATTTTTAACAACACACTTAAGTAAATCTGTTCCAATATGAGGTTTATTTTCATAAAGAATTTCTTTTGGTGCACCAGCTTCTACAAATATTTCAAAAACTTTGCGATGACGATTTAATGGATCTTTTACTAAGGTATTAAGTTTTCCATCAGAAAATGTTCCTGCTCCACCTTCACCAAATTGAACATTAGAATTTGGCTTTAATACGCCTGTTTTCCAAAAATTTTCAACATCCAAAACTCTATTATCGATATCTTGACCACGTTCAATTACAATAGGTTTATATCCATTCATAGAAAGCATATAAGCGCAAAATAAACCAGCTGGACCACTTCCAACAATAACAGGTCGATTGGTTAAAATTTTTTCCCCTGTTATTTTAAAAATATACTTAGAAATAGGTTGAAAAAAGACATCATCTGATTTTATATTTGATAAAATTTTTAACTCATTTTCAACCTCAACATCAATTTCATAAACATAATATAATTCAGGTTTTTTCCTGGCATCAATTGATCTTTTAACAATTGATATATTCTTAATATTTGACTTGTTAATTTTTAATTTTTGAGCACATTTCTCTAATAATTTTTCTTTAGAAGATTCCAATACATTTATCTTTATTTGTCTTACTCTTATCATTTTAATTCTCTCCTGAAATATCTTTACCAGCCAAAATACCAGACATCCAAGCAAATCCTAGATTATAACCTCCACAATCACCATTAACATCTAATAATTCTCCTACAATGTAAAGACCTTTATTCTTTAACGATTCCATTGTTTTAATATTAATTTCTGTTAATGGAACTCCTCCTGAACAAACTTGTGCTTTATCAAAAGAATTAGTTGCCACTATTTCTTGATGAAAAGTCATAATGCTACGAGCCAAAATAATTTTAGAATGTTCATCTAATTCTTGCCATTTAGTTTCTTGTTTTATCTTAGATTTTTTTATTAATAAATTAACAAGTTTATAATTTAAAATACCATCTAATAATTCTGTTATATTTCTATTTAATACTTTTTTAGAACGCTCTTCCATCCACTTTATAAAATCTTCAGTCGTATTACCAATCCAAGGAGCAAAATTAATTATAATTGTTTCCTTTTTTTCAGAGTCTAAACCACGAGCAATTAGTCCACTCAGTTGCATAATACAAATTCCACTAATACCATAATCAGTTAGAACAATTTCTCCTATTTCTTCTTTTATAATCATGTCGTTTTCTAAAAGTGAAACTTTAACATCTTGTTTAATACCAGCCCATTCTTTAAAATAATTTTCGCTACCTTTTAATTGAACTAAAGCTGGTAGTGGTTTAATGATGGAATGTCCTAATTTTTTAATAAGTTCATAGCCATTACCATCACTACCCGTTTTTGGAGCAGCCTTAGAACCTGTTGCGATAATTACTTTATCAGCTAAATAATCTTTATTATTAGTTTTAATACAATAATTATTTTCTTGTTTTATAATATCTTCAACATAAATATCGTTTTCTATCTTAACACCAGATAATTTAGCCTCTAGTATTAAAGCTGTTTGAATACTAGTAGCTTGATTAGAATATGGATAATAATAACCATTTTTTACTTTAGGAACAATACCTATAGTTTCAAAAAAATTTTTGACTTCATCTTGTATCTTGGAAGTGATTATTTGTGGCAATAATTCTTTATTCATTGAATGATAATGTTCCAAATCTTGATTACTATTCCAATAATTACACTTACCATTTCCCGTCATTAATATTTTTTTACCACAAGTATTATTTCTTTCTAAAATAACAACTTCGTTACCACTTTTTGCTGCAAAAATAGCTGATACTAATCCAGATGCTCCACCACCTATCACAATTACTTTCATTCTTAGCCTCCTAACAAGATTATATATAAATATATTATAACATACTTTAAGGTAAAATTATATTTAAACAAAAAACACCAAAAGGTGCTTATTAAAAAAAATAAGATGGCTGCCTCAGCTAGATTCGAACTAGCGCTCATGGAGTCAGAGTCCACTGCCTTACCACTTGGCTATGAGGCAATAACCATTTTAATTTTACTACATTTTATATATATATTCAACTATTTTAAGATAAAAATATGGCAATTAATATGTAAACAAATAAAAACCTAGTAGTTATTTCTAACTATTAGGTTTTTACTTTAATATATTATTACATTTTTATATTATTTCCATTATTTAATATTTGTTCAACATCTATTGGGCTAAAATTAAAATTACTTCCACAGTTAATACCATATTTTTTTGCATCTAACAGCATATTTCTTAAAATTGCTTTATATTTACTACTAACATCTAAACCACTAACAATAGCATCAATTTTAGCATAATTTTGATTTATTTCTTCTGATGATTTAAACTCGCTTCCATCTTCTATTAATACATCACTTAATTTTGAATCAATAATAGAAGATAAATCATCTGATATGAAATAATATTTATTATTGATATTTTTGTAATAGTCATTTTGTAATTTGCTACCATTAGCCAATTCTTCAAATAATTTTTTATCTAAAACAATCTCGATATCTCCTTTTAATCCATTTGAATCGTATTGTAAAGTTTCGGTAACAGTGTTTGTGTCAAACATTCCAAGATTGCCATATCCTAATCCTTGTATTATTAAATAAGCTATTCTTTGTTTATTTTCATCTTCTAATTTTAAATATGGTGTTGCGAGTGAAATTGCAGAATTTCTAAGCGCCTCAATTTCACCTCTCATACTAGCAATTTTACTATCATAATTTTGTCTTTTTAATTCAGCTTTTAAAATAGTCAAGCTAACTTTTTTTTCTTCGTTTGATAAACTTGTATCATTTTGAATTTCATATATTTCATTTTGTATATTCATATCTAACCAAAATCCTCTCTAATAGTTTATTTCTAATTTTTATAATTTTCAAATCAGTTTTTTATAATTTCATTATAATATTTTTCTTTGAAAAAAGCAACTAAATATCAATAATATTAGCAATCGCATAAAAATTTTTCGTAAAACCAAAATCTATTTAAAATAGGGAGTTCAAAACAATTCAGAAATTATGAGCTGTAAATATATTAAATAATTTAACGAACCTACACTTACATGTAAATGTTAGCAAGCCCTTTATTTAACTGTATTAATTTCATAACAATAGTTTAAGCACACTATTTTTTGTGTGATTGTCATAAGACTAAAAAATAAAATATATAAGTGTAAGGGAACAGAAAATAGACCAAATAATTCCCATTAGAACTTCTAAAGGTTTATGTCCTAATTGTTCTTTTAAATGTTTAATTCCTATTTTAGTATTTCTAAAAAATATTTCATCAACAATTTTATTGATAGCAATAGCTTGTTTACCACTTTCCATTCTAAGACCCATAGCGTCATATCCAACTACACAAGAAAAAACTAAAGATATCGCAAATAAAGGACTGGTAAAGCCTTGTAAAACACCAATTGTAACCGTAAGGGAAAAGGTAAATGAAGTATGAGTACTTGGCATACCACCATTTCCATTAAATAATCTCTCCCAATTTAATTTTTTATACTTAATAGATTCACCAATAAATTTAATTATTTGAGCACTTAATGCTGAAACAAATGGCACAATTAAATAGATATAATCCTTCATATTTCACCTACTTTATATTATTATAATCGAAAAAAAATAACTTATCTAGTGCAAACATATTAAAAGTAGATAAATTATTAGATTTTATTTAATTCATTAAGAAATTTTTTTGATTTTAAATAAAGTCCTGTATAACGATCATAATATTCCTCTAAAAAAACATTTATTTCTGATTTTATTTTTAATGATATATCTAAATTAGTAATTTTAGCTATATCAACATAGTAAAGCATTCTAATTAATTTAATTGTTTTTTTGTCAACCATCTTTTCATTTCGTTTACAATTATTGCAAACAAACCCACCTCTTGAACTTGACAAGGTTGCGATAGAAGTTTTATTTCCACAAACACTACAACCATCTAATACAGGCATAACACCTAAATATTCCAAATATTTAAGTTCTAAAATGTTCGTAATAACTAATGGGTCAAATCCCTCATTAATTTTTAAAATTGCTGATAACATTAAATCATAAATATCACTACTATAATTATGTTTCATAACTTGTTCTGCTAACTCTAAAATAAAATAGACATAACTTATTGATTTAAGTGATAAATCAGTTTTTATATTTTTTAAATTATCAATTATATCAACACTAATAAGTGTAGACAATTTGTCTTCTTTATATTTAATATTAAAATATCCGTATGTTAGTTTTGTGCTAACACTCCTAAGAGGACTTTTTAGAGATTTACAACCTTTTGACAATATCCCAATAATGCCATATTCTTTTGTAATTACATTAAGAATTTTACTTGATTCGCTATATGATGTTTCACTTAAAACAATTCCTTCAACTTGCGTTAACATCATCACTCACCAATTCAAAGCGATATTTTTGCTTAATATCTTGATATTTTTCTTTATCAACTAATGATGTAAACATTTCAATAGGACGAGCCCAAAAATCATTTCCATGTGTATAAATAACTAATAATTCTTCTGTTTCTGAATGACGAGCTAAACAAATTACTTTGTGCAATGTCCCTTTAAAATGTCTATAAGTTTTACCAACTATAACTTCCATTAATTAACCACTACTTCCTTTTTTCTTGTTTGTATTTGATATAATATTCAATTTTTCCTGTATGTTTAAATAAATTCCATAATAATTCTTTATTCATAATCAATCACCTTTCATATATATAGTGATTAATTTTTTCTAGATTTATTCAAAATATTTTAAATTTATAATTCAAAATCGTTATAACCAAATTCAGCTAAATATTTTTCTTTATCGCGCCATTTTTTTATAGTTTTAACATATATATCTAAATATACTTTTTTCCCAACAAATTGTTCAATGTCTTTTCGAGCTTTAATGCCAATATCTTTAATTTTATTTCCATTATGACCAATAATGATTTTCTTTAAAGAATCTCTATCAACAATAACACATGCATTAATAATAAAAGTATCCTTTTTATTTTCTATTTTTTCAATAATACAAGTTAAAGAATGTGGTACCTCATCATCAGTTACATTAAATATTTTCTCTCTAATTAATTCCGATATAATAAATTCTTTTGATTTGTTTGTAACTTGATTATCAGCAAAGTATTTTATATTATCTGTTAAATGACTTTTAATAACTTTTATCAAAGTATCAATATTCTTATTTTTTAAAGCCGAAACTGGAACAATTTCACAAAAATTGTATAATTCTTTATACTCAGCTATTTTCAAAAATATTTGCTCTTTACTCATTTTATCAATTTTATTTAAAATTAGAATAACTGGTTTATTTAAATCATTAAACTTTTCAATAATATATTTATCGCCACCACCTAAAGAAGAACTTGCATCGGCTAAAAATAATATAACATCAACATCATCAATACTATAATAAGCTTGTTTATTTAAATACTTACCTAATTTATGGTTAGGCTTATGAATACCTGGTGTATCAACAAAAACAATTTGTGTTTCTGAATCATTATATATTCCTTGAATAATATTTCTAGTCGTTTGTGGTTTATTAGATGTTATAGCAATTTTTTTACCAATAATTTGATTCATAAGAGTTGATTTCCCAACATTAGGTCTACCTATTAAACCTACAAAACCAGATTTCATATTAAATCACCATCATTTTCTAATAAACTGAATAGTTGTTCATCCATAATTATTCCTCAATTCTAATATCTATAATTATATTTTAACATATTTAATAACTTTTAGTATACATAAAATAAATAATTATAGTATTAAAATAAGTTTATTATTAACACTAAAAAAACTTTAAAAAATTAAATTTAAAGTTTTTCCTATTTTCTTTATTACTAAAGAGGAATTGTTAATATAAATATATATAGCTATAAAGTAGTAATTTGGATTCACACTAATTTTTTTTATTTTTAATTTTATTTATATTAACTTAACCTATAATATATATTAAATACATATTACCTTAAATTATTAAATTATCTAATTATTTTGTATTCGATATTTGTTGCTTTTCTTAAGTCTTTATCTATCGAATTCTCAGCTGTTCTTGTTTGTTTACCTTTTAACTTTTCTCCAAAGTAGACACTCATTTCAATAGTTTTTTCATTACCTTGTTCGTCAGTGTATGTTATATATGCCATTACTGTTGACAAGCTTATTTCTTCTTCACTATTATTTGTTACTTGACTTACTATTTTTGACATATTTCCATCATATGTTATTGAAGTATTAGTAAACGATAAAGTTTCTACATTTTGGTCTTTTACCATATTTTCATTTGTTATATTTACTGGATTTTCTACACTGGGTTCATTTGTATTTGTTTTATTATCTTTTTCTTCTTTTTTATTACATCCACATCCTGTTAGTAATGTTACTAATAAGATGGATGTTATTATTACTTTTTTCATTTTTTATTCCTTTCTATATTTTTTATGGTTACGCAATTTTTGATTTTTCTACTGTTATAACTGGGCGAAGTCCAACATTTCCATGAGATACAATATGATCACCAATTACTCCAATATCAAACATAAGCTTTGCATATATAGAATTACTACTAGATGATGTTCCTAACCAATATGCACCACCACTTGTCGAATTATTTAAACAACCAGCACTTTGACATGAACCACCAGTTCTATCAAATAACCAACCATATTGACTAGGTTGTTGTTCAACAATATTACTTATTTCCAATTGATTTAATAATCTTGGAGTTAAATTACTATCCCATTCTATGGTATCATTTTCAAGTCGTTTTTTTAAAGATAATGGTCCTTTATTATTATTTCCATCTGTTCCCCAATCCATTTCAGTACCACCTGCTGCTATATAGTCGACCTTCGATACCCATGGCCAACCTGCTGTTGTATTATGGTCTAATATCATTGTATAGGTAGAGTCTGTTTCAGCATATGCATACCATTTCATACATCCTGTTTTTGTTCCTGTAGCACTATTCACATTACTTGCATTACAACCTTTATTTAAATTGGTTGGATCTAAATATACTATTTTTTTAACCCCAGTGTAGCCTGTTACTCCACTTGGTGGATTTTCACTTGTTGGTGTAACTAATAAATTATATTCTCGATAGTACCAATAATCTATATTGGGATTCTGTTGCAATCCATTTCCTGCATTATCTATTGCAAAAGTATATATAGTCCATGGACCATTTCCATCTAACACAACATCAAACGTATTTTTTGATGCATAATCTATACTCTTATTATCTACCTTATTTGCATAATATAAAGCACCAGCATTATATACATGAACATGCATATACATCAAATTATCATCATCTACAGTTACTCTTACTGTTTGTGGTAAATGGTATGTTCCACCTTCAATACTATATGTTACTTTTGGTGGAGTTTTATCTATTGCAATAACATTAGTTTCTGAAAGTGGTCCAATATTTCCAGCTTTATCTATTGCCCTAAACCATATTCCTGTTCTATTATCTGTATCATATGTTATTGTAGTTGTGTTTTTATCTATATTTTGAAAATGTGCTCCATCATATGTAACTTGATAATAATCTATTTCGCCTATTTCATCTGTTACTGATAATGTTGCAATTATATTTTGGTTCGTCCAAGTATCATATACATAAGGATTTCCATCTGCTGTTTTATATGTAACATTTAAAATTGGAGCTATTCTATCTATTTCTGTAATTGTTAGTGAACCTCCATCTTTATAGTTTATTCCATCTGTTACTTTATAATAGATACTTCCATTTTCTTCTATTGTTAATGTTGGATTACTTTCTACTTTATACCATGTATTAGCTATTAATGTTCCATTTGTATTTATTGTTTCTCCATCACAAGTAAAACTTGCATCTTCGACATCTCTACAAGTTACAGCTTCTACATTTGTTGTTACATCAATACTTGGTCTTATTAAGTACGTTCCAGTTCCTGTGAATGTAATAGTTGCTGTCTTTGATTGACTCCATCCTCCTGGATTTACTTCAGCTTCTGGTTGTGTTAATTCTCCAGCTGACATTGTTATAGTATGACTTTCTTTTGTATTTAAATCATTTTGTCCATTATTTATGAATGTTCCATTTATAACTCTTACCTTTATTTGATGCTCTCCACTAGATACATCAGTAAAAGTATGCTCATTACTTTCTTGTGGTTCACTTGGTAACCATTCTCCATTATCTATACTAAATTGATATCTTACAATATTTGATTCACTATCTGTTCCACTTGCTGTTACTGTGATACTATTTGTTGTTGCTGATCTTTGTGTTACACTTGCAACTGTAGGTGCTGTTCTATCTATTTCTGTTATTGTTAATGAGCCACCATCTTTATAATTTGTCCCATCTGTTACTTTATAATAGATACTTCCATTTTCTTCTATTGTTAATGTTGGATTACTTTCTACTTTATACCATCTATTAGCTATCAATGTTCCATATGTATTTATTACTTCTCCATCACAATTAAAACTTGCATCTTCTACATCTCTACATGTTATAGCTGATACATTTGTTTTAACATTTACTGTTGGCATTACTAAATATGTTCCATCTCCTGTATAATTAACAGTTACTGTTTTACTCTGACTATATCCACTTGGACTTGGTGTTGCTGTTGGTGTAATTAAAATGACAGGTGGTGTTGGTATTTCACTTGCATCTACATCTCCACAACTTACTTCTTTATCATAATTACATCTAAAATCATTTATTATTAAATCTTCTGCTTTTATTGTTTTTCCATTATTACTTATTGTTATTTTTCCACTTGTTGGTTTTGTTCCCTTAAATGAAAGTTTATCTAAATTTGTTGTATTATAATTTTCTAGATTATTTTCTAATAGACAACCATAACTACTACAATTAAATACTAAATCCTCTTTTGGTAATGAACCATTATTTTCTAACATAAAATTTGTTGCATAAGTTTCTGCTGCTTTTACTATTCCATATGTTGAATCTTTTGCTGCATTTAGTCTTGCTTTATTCAATATTTTTAATATTTGTGGTACAGCTATTAAGGCTATTATAGCTAATATTACTATTACAGCTAGTAATTCTATTAATGTGAATCCCTTTTTATTTTTCATTATTTTTACTACTCCTTTTGCTACTTTATATAATCAATTATAACATTATAATTCTTCGTTTTCAATAATACCTACTTATCTTTTTTATTATTGACATTATCTTTATATTTATTATAATCATTTATAATTTGTTTTGAAGAATTTTAATGTTTTAATTTAGGTCAAAAAAAAGAATCTTTATATTTTCAAAGATTCTTTAATTTATTAAATTAAATACTATTAATTTGTTTTGCTACTTCATCAGCAAAATTTTCTTCTTTTTTATCGATACCTTCTCCAACTTCATAACGAGTCATTGAAGTAATTGTACCACCATTGTTTGCAACAAATTTAGCAACACTTTCTTTATTTTCAGATTTAATGAAAATTTGATTTTCTAAAGCAACATCTTCATAATATTTGTTGATTTTTCCAACTAATATACTCTCGATACGATCAGCTGGTTTTCCTTCGTTGATTAATTGTTCTCTAATTACTTCTTTTTCTTTATCTAAAACATCAGTTGGTACTTCACTACTTTTTAAGTATAAAGGACGCATTGCAGCTGCATGCATTGCTACATCTTTAGCAACTTCTTCAGTTGTATTTTCTGTTACAATTAAAGTAGCAATTTTTCCACCCATATGAATATATGAACCAAATTGTTCATTATCTTTTTTAGTTACTTTTTTAAATCTTCTTAAACTTAATTTTTCTCCTATTTTAGCAGTCTTATTAACAATTAATGATTCAATTGTTTCACCATTAGTATTAAGGGCTAAAGCCTCTTCTACAGTACTAGCATTACTATCTATAATTGCTTTTAAAATTTCCTCAACCATAGCTAGAAATTCTTCATTTTTGGCTACAAAGTCTGTTTCAGAGTTTACTTCAACGATAACTGCTTCATTACCTCTAACTAAAATAGAAGCGATACCCTCAGCTGCAATACGATCAGCTTTTTTAGCAGCTTTAGAAATTCCTTTTTCTCTTAGCCAATTAACAGCTTCATCAATATTACCATCAGTTGCATCTAATGCTTTTTTACAATCAAGCATTCCTGCTCCAGTCATTTCTCTTAAATCTTTTACTAAACTTGGACTTACCATTTTTATCTTCCCTTCTTTTAAAATTAAAGATGATTTATTTAAAATCACCTTAATATCTATTATTTTAAAGCATCGATTAATTCTGACTTTTTCATTGTAGAATAACCTTTAACTTCTTTTGTCTTAGCCATTTCACGAAGTTCAGCAACTGTTAATGTACTTAAATCAGTACTAGCTTTTTCTTCTTTTACAGTAACTTTTTCTTCTTTAACTTCTTTTTTATTTTCTTTTGGTGCTACAGTTTCTCTTGTTTGATTACTTTCTTTTCGTTCGTTTCTTTTATCATTATTGAAATTTTTACGATCTTCAAATCTCTTATTATTATCAAATCTTCTTGGTCTATCTTCTTTTTTCTTAACTGAATCAACAGCTCTTTGCATTATTTCATTAGCATTACTGTTTTTATCTTCATCTTTTACATAATCAACTAATTTTTCGCCTTGAGCTTCGCATATAGCATTTGCCATTACACCAGTAATTAATTTTACAGCTCTAATAGCGTCATCATTACCAGGTATAACATAATCTACCATATCAGGATCACAGTTAGTATCAACAATTCCAAAAACAGGAATATGAAGTTTTCTAGCTTCTCTAATTGCGATTTCCTCTTTAGAAGGATCAACTATATATAAAGCATCTGGTAATTTATACATTTCACGAATACCACATAAAAGTTTATTTAATTTGTCGTATTCTTTCTTTAGACCAATAACTTCTTTTTTAGGTAATAAATCGAAATAACCATCTTTTTCCATTTTTTCGATTTCTTCTAATCTTTTAACTCTTCTTCTAATTGTTTTGAAGTTTGTTAAAGTTCCACCTAACCATCTTTCTGTTACATAATAAGATTTTGAACGAAGTGCTTCCTCTCTAACAGCTTCTTGAGCTTGTTTACGAGTTCCAACTAATAAAACCTTTCCACCATTTGCAACAATATTTCTTAAAGCAACATATGCTTCTTCGATTTTCTTTGCTGTTTTTTGTAAATCAATAATATATATATCATCTCTTGATGTAAATATATATTCTTTCATTTTAGGGTTCCATCTTTTAGTCTGATGACCAAAATGAACACCTGCTTCTAGTAAATAACTCATTGACACTACTGCCATTTTATTCCTCCTTTTGTTATTTTCCTCCGACACATCACTTTTAAATTTCCACCATTTGGCACTCGGAATTTAAATCAATGTCGTGTGTATTTGAAAAAGCCAAATGTATTATACCATTAAATTGGCTTTTGAGCAATAATTTTTTTAAAATTAACAACTATTTAATTATATGTATAAATATTTAAATTATGGCTTTTAGTTAAATCCACCTACTTGTTTCAACTGGTTTAACTGCAACAGTTTTATAATTATTATATTCATTAATCAAAATAGTATTTAAATCTTGAATATAATTATCTTCCATATCATTTAATCGACTCTTAACAAATTGAAAAAAATTTTGATCTATTATATATAAATTCATAATATCGTCTATTTTTTTTAACATTTTAACTTCTGATTTATCATTTAAATCAACGTTATAAATAGAAGTCTGATAATTTTTTAATAACATTTCACTTATATAATCATCTTTATTAAAACAAAAATCATTAATAAAATTATAATTTTTAAAATACTTACTATAGTCTATAGCAGTATTCATTAGAACAACCTCAAAATATCATTATAAGTGATAACTACCATTAAAATCATTAATAAAATCATTCCAACTGCATGAATTGTATTTTCTAATTTAGGATCAACCTGTTTACCTTTAATTTTTTCTATGATTAAAAATAATAATCTACCACCATCAAAAGCTGGTAAAGGTAATATATTAATAAATCCTACATTAACGCATAATAAACCAACTAAATTCATCATTGTTAAAATTCCGTATTTGCTAGCCTCACCAACAATATTATAAATACCAACTGGTCCAGATAAATTATTAAGTGATAACTTTCCAGTAATTAAATAGAAAATAACTAAAACCATTTGATGAATAAGTGAAAATACATTTGTAAAAGCATATTTTAAAGCTGGTAAAAAACCTTTCTCATAATTATTTTTATAAGAGAAACCATAATAATATGTTTTTGTATCATCTTCTGTATTCTTTTCAATTGGTGTGATAGTAATTGTTTTCGATTCACCATTTTCAGTTAAAATATCAAACTTAAAATCTTTACCATAATTAATTTCAAACTCTAAAGCTAAATGCGACATTGACTTAATCTTTTTTCCATTTAATCCGATAATTTTACTGTTTTGTTCTAAGCCAGCTTGAAAAGCCGGGCTATCTTCTTCAACTGTGTTTATATAGGTAGCACTACTTGGTGAACCATTAACTAGACCAATTATAAAAAAGATAATTATAGCTAACAAAAAGTTAAATAAAACACCTGCAATAATCGTCATAAATCTTTGAAACCAAGTTTTTGATTGCAATTGTTTTTCTTTAGGAATATCTTTATCTTCTTCTACTGATTCGCCTGCCATTTGAACATAACCACCAATTGGAAATAAACGAATACTATAAACAGTTTCGTCTTTTTTACTATGAATTTGGAATAATTTTGGTCCCATACCAATTGAGAATTCATAAACATATATACCTGCTTTTTTAGCAAAAATAAAGTGTCCTAATTCATGAATCAAAACTGTAATTCCAAGAATTAAAATAAAATATATAAGAGTCATTATTTTCCTCCTTTAGATAAGTGAAATAAAAAACATAAATCCAAGCGCTACAAAAATAATACTATCTAAACGATCCAAAATTCCTCCATGACCTGGCATAATATTTGAGAAATCTTTTTTATCAAAATAACGTTTTATAGCTGAAAAAACTAAATCTCCAAATTGGCCAATAATTGATAAAAATGTTGTCATAAAAATAACTATGTAAAGTGGTAAGGTACTATCAATAACTGTATTATAAAAAACACTAGCTACAAAAACGCCTAATAATGTTCCACCAATCATTCCTTCAATCGTCTTTTTAGGAGAAATATTTGATAATAACTTATTTTTGCCAATCAATGTTCCTGTAAATAAGGCAAATGTATCCGTAAATATTGAAATTAATAGTAAGTATAATAATAAATTAAGACCTTCACTACGAAGCAATATAAATAATGAGAAAGAAGTTCCTAAGAAAAATACACCGCCTATTAAATAGAAGGCATCATTGACACTATATAAAGCTCTATCATGATATAAAACAGTAGGAATTAAAAATGTTAAAAAAACACCTGCAATAAGACGATAATCAACTGATAACAAATAATTATTTGAAGAATTAAAGAAGATAATCAGTCCTAAAGCAATATAAGAAATAAATTCAATGAAAACAGGAATTTCTTTTTTACTCTTTTTAATATCTAAAAATTCTTTTAAACCTAAGATAGCCAAGATAAAGATAGTAATATCAAAAAGCAATCCACCACTTATTAAAATAGGAATTAAAATTAATAGAGCTATAGCTGCACTAATTATTCTTATTTTCATTTTGAATTTCCACCAAACCTTCTATCTCTTTTATTATATTCTAATAGAGCTTGTTCAAATTCTGATTCTTTAAAATCTGGAAAATAAGTTTTGCAAAAATAAAATTCAGAATAAGATGCTTGCCACAACATAAAACTACTAATACGCATTTCTCCACTTGTTCTAATAACTAAATCAACAGGTGGTAGGTCTTGATATAAATATTTTGTGTAAATATCTCTATTTAAATCATTTATATTTAATAAACCTTTATTAACATCATCATAGATTTTTTTGGTAGCATCAACAATTTCTTCATTTCCATCATAATTAAAACAAAAATTAATTGTACCTTTTGTATTATTTTTTGTCTTTTCAGTTAATTCTTCGACAGCTTCTAAAACATCAGCTCTTAAACCATCTTTTTTACCAGAAAAAACTATTCTAATATTTTCATCATTATATTTTTTAGAAAATGTTTTAAATTTTTTTACAGCCATATCCATTAAATAGTTAACTTCTTCTTCACTTCTTTTAAAATTTTCAGTTGAAAAAACATAAGCACTTACTACTTTAACACCACGGTCAATCATATAGCTAAACAATTTTTCTATATTTTCAACACCAGCTTTATGCCCTTCAACTGATTTTAATCCTTTTTCTTTAGCCCAACGTCTATTTCCATCGGCTATAACCCCAACATGATTGGGAATTTTTAAATTATCCATAACTCACCTCATAATACCATAATTAATTATATTATAAATAGCTACTTTATACAAGATTAATTGCTATTTTATTTTATTTTTACTTATTAGTTCAAAATATAATGTTGCTTATTTTTTTGTAAATTTATATTGATTTTTGCCATTTCACGCATTGATTTTAACGTTCTATACAGAATATCAACACAATTAAATAAGAAAATGATAAAGTTTTATTTCGTCTATGTAGGAGGTGTTTTATGGATGAATTTAATATAATTAAATACTTAAATGATATACAGTTACAAGATATTATCTCTTTATTTATAGTTACTACTAAAAATGGGTATTATGAATATTCATTTGAAGCGGTTGATCAAAACAACGAATTTGTAAGTGGTTCTGTTTGTGTTTATAGTGATAAAGTTAATATATGTTATAGAGCTAATAATGGCTTATATCATCAATACTCTAGTAAACTTATTTTTTATAATCAAGTTGATTATGATGTTATTACAGAATATAGTACAATCAATTCTGACGAAGAAAAAAGCATTATTAATAGGAAAATTGGGAAAAATATTCCAAAAAGAAATTTATTTGGATTTAAAGAAAATAAAATTAATCGTCAAAAAACTTTATTATATTATTAATTTTACAAAAAAAGCATTAGCCATATATTAAGCTAATACTTTTTTATTAAAAAGCATCAAAATTAACTTTAACTTTTTTTAAGTTATTGGTATAAGCAGCAGCTTGAACGATAGTTCTAATTGAAGAAGCTACGCGTCCATTCTTACCAATAACGTAACCAATTTCTTCTGATGAAACTAATACCTCTATTGTAATATATTCGTCATCTTCATCAAATTGCTTTACAGATATAGCATTTTCATCATGAACTATTTGTTTAACCAAATATTCTGTTAATTCCACTAAATTCATTATTTACTACTCTTTTTTTTAGATGCCATTTTTTCTTTATGGAATTTTTCATTAACTCCAACTTTAGTTAATAAATTTTTTACAGTATCAGTTGGTTGAGCACCATTATGTAACCATTTCATAACTAATTCTTCAGAAATTTTAATTTCAGCTGGTTCCTTAATAGGATTATAGTAACCAACTTCCTCTATAACTTTACCATCTCTTGGACTTCTTGAATCAGCTACAACAATACGATAAAATGGTTTTTGTTTAGAACCCATTCTTTTTAATCTAATTTTAACTGCCATATTATCCCTCCTTCATTTAGTACATAATATCACAAAAAAAGAGAAGTGTCAACTATTTTTGGTTAACACTTCATTATATGTATTTTTCATCGATATTATTTTCAATTTCTTTTTCTATTTCTTCATTCATTTCATCTTCTATTTCATCCCAAGGTTCTTCATCTTCCTCAATTGCGATTTTCATTTTTGTTTCTCCAACTATTTCAACCCCTAATTCTTTTTCGATATCAAAGCTAATAACTCCGTTATCTAAAATATTTACTTTACTACAAGTTGGTTGTTTTAATGTTCTAACGATTACATCTGTATCACTTGTTAAATCAGCGTTTTCTTTTATTTTTACGTTAAATAAATCATTATAATCTATTTTTTTACTAACAACAGTTGTTTTACTATCATTATCATAAGAATACCAAATATTTATATCGTATGAGCCATCTACACCGATTTTTTCACCTGATTTATACCCTTTGAATTTGTGATTTATTACCCAACATCCTAAAACAGTTGTTGGTTTTGATTCTGTGTCAATTGTATAACTATTTTTAAAATATTTTTTACCCTTACCAATAATAGCCTTAGTAACTATTTCTTTATAGGCTGCCACTATTATCACCCCTCACTTTAATTTATGCGGTAATTTAATAAAAGTGTACAAAAAATCTAACTAATATATAGAAAAAACTAATATTCAGATTTTCATCCAAATATTAGTTTTTAGTAATCCATATCACAAGTTGCGCCAACTGTTTCATAAACCTTTTTTATATCATTAATATTAATTTTTCCATTTTTAATAAGAGTTGCACTAGACGAATCAATTTCAAGAATTTTTTCTATATCTATTTTACTGTAATTTATATCAGTTGTACTTATAAGTGTATTACCATCAATTTTAATACTATAATCATAATATTCAACATTATCAAAAGGAGAATAAGTCTCTTCAACTGTCTTTTTATATGTTTCTAAAACAGTTGAATTGTCAGATGTAATTCTTTCATCACTTCTAACACTAGTAACATATGATCCATCATAATCAACAAAATAAGTTAAGTCAAATTTGGTCCCTGAATTGTTAGCTGAATAATGACATTTCATAGTTTTAGTTTCATCATTTGAAGGATTTACTTGGTTATTAGCTTTTTTAGCGCTTTCAGGAATAACAATTTCTTTTACTTCATTAAAATTAGAGAATGTTATTTCAAAATTTAACTTTGTTAATTCTGCTTCTTGACCACTGGCTTCATCTGTAACATTCATAACATCGTTTAATTCAGCTACTATTTTCTCAACATACTTAGTTTTCTTGTTTATATAATATTTAAATGTAATATTATTAGTTATATCAATAGAACCCATTATATCATTATCAGTAAGATCTTCACCAATAATTCCTGTCATTTTATCTTTATCTAAGGTTGCCTCATATACATAATAATCCTTATCATCTGATTTAATTTCTTTAAGGTTGTCAGCATTAACTAAATTATTAGCTTGATTATTATTGTTTTCAACTTTAGTTTTTGTCCAATTAGTACCATCAGTTGATGAATATTGGATAACATTATTTTCATCAGTTCCATCTACATAAGCAGTTGAACTTATATTTGTTCCCATTAATTCAGTAGACATTTCCATCTTACTAATTTTATTTGTAACATCGACATCACTACTTAAAGTAATTGGTAAATTGATAGTTATTCCACCTGTTTTCATTTGCATTTCAACATCGATATTCATTGAATAACTTTTAAGTTCCTGCATATTTTTTTTAGCAGTTTCAAAATAATCTTCCTTTTCCCCACAACCTGTTATTAGTAATAAACTTATTACTGGTAATATTAATGATTTTAAAATATTTCTTTTCATAGTTCCACCTCGTTTTTATTATACTAAAAATTATATAAATATTCAATTAAAATTATTTTTTAATTCAAATTTTATATCTTATAAAAATTATTTAGAAATTATTTTTATTGTAATATAACCACTTAAAAGACCTAAAATACCATATATAATAATAATTGATAGCATTGTAATAGAGCTAGATAAAGTATTAGTTGTAAGACCTACTCCAAGACCAGAAAAAGTAAGGGCGATACCGACAAAAATACCATTAATTGAATCTAAATAAAATCTTTTTAATTTTTCAAAATACATACAGAAAAAATTAACAATAGCGGTTGCTAAAATAGATGATAAGGCCACTCCTAAAATTTTAATACTAAATAAACCATTTAAAAATGTGCCAAACTCAATTATTAAAATAGCTAGTAAAAAACCTATTATATAACCTGGAACAGCTTTAATTCTATCAATAAGTGGTACGCCAAAAAAGACAGTCCAACTTATAAAACTAACCCAAACAAATGAACCATTTAAACCCATTAAATTAACAATTATCCCATCGATTAGTACGAGTATTCCAGCTATAATACTAATTGTCAAAGCTTTCTTATTTAATGCACTCATATAAACACCTCTCTTTAAGATATTATATCAAAAAAATAATATGAATAAAAGAAAAAATAACGACCTTAAAGTCGTTATTAATTATATATTTTCTTCACGAATTGCTTCCAAAATATTTTCGTGCTTAATTTTACTTGACGCATACATCATCGTTATTAAAACAATTATAAATACACCTATAATAGCAATCACCATGCTTTTAATTGGCAACATCAAATGTTCAAAATCGACAATGTTACTCATAGATAAATGTACTAACATAACTAATACTATTGATACAGGAAGAGCATAGAAAAGTGATTTTAAACCAAATATTATACTTTCAAAATATAATATCTTATTAAATCCATGTGGTGTTAATCCAACACTTCTTAACATCGCAAATTCTTTTCTTCTTAAAGCAATACTTGTATTTATAGTATTGAATACACTAGTTACCCCAATAAGAGTTACTAGACATATAAAGCCATAAACAAGCATTTTTATTACTAAAATAGCATTTTTAGTAAATTTCATCTCTTCAGTATAATTCATATAATTTATTTCATTATTCTTAACATCATCTGGTAAATCATTTAGCAGTTTATCTAGCTTATCATATTTTTTTGCAGCAATCATAATATGTACATTAAAAGCCACATTTTGATAAAGCTCTGTCATATCTTCTGAAACAATTAAAGTTGGATTATAATTCCATAAAAATTCAAATGTTCCAAATAACTCTTTATTAGCTAAATAATAATCTTCTACTTTAGCGTAACAATCATTAACAAATTCTTCATTTTCTTCATTATATTCTAAGGTACACAAATCGATAGGCATAGATGTAGAATTATATTTTTTTGTTTCATAATTTTTTCGGGAATTATTTGTATATTCAACTCGTTTGTTAGTATTTAATAAAATTGGTTTTTCATTAGTTTCACCTAATACACTCAAATATTTATCAAAATCATCATTAGGTACAACAATTAAATCTAAATCAGTATAACCATCAACCTCAAAATCACGATTTGAATTCTTTTTCCATTCATCAGTACTAATTTTATTAAAATCACTAGTTGAAGTAGTCGTTATACTACTTGCCATAATAATACTTTTATCTACTTGTTCATGATTAATAATATCGTTAATTATATCGATATTATTTTTAAGTGGTAGACCATTCTCTTTTGGTAAATAAATCTCAATATCATAATCAGGCATAATGGCAATATCATCAACACTACCAAAAACATAATCAATAAATGATGAAAATGTAACAAACATAACAATACTAATAAATAAAGAAATAATTGTAATACGATATTTTTTCTTATTTCGTTTGATATTTTTTAAAGCTAATTCTCCTTCAATTCCAAATATTTTTCTAACTAACTTATTAGTTTTTAATTTTTGGCTTTTAATTTTTATATCATCATTTAATCTAATTGCTTCAATTGGTGTAATTTTGCTTGCTCTTCTAGCTGGTATAAAAGCCGAAATTAAAATTGTTACAATCATAAATATAATAGGAATAATAATAAATAATGGATAAGCAGATAGCCTAAATACAAATTCACTTCCTATTAAATGATTCATAATTTTAATAACTGTAGCTATACCTAAAAATCCACCTAATAACCCTAAAGGGATTCCAATAAAACCTATAATGAATCCTTCAAATAAAACAGTTTTTCTTAGTTGTTTTTTAGTAGCGCCAATACTTGAAAATAAGCCAAATTGTTTTTTACGTTCCATGACAGATATCGCAAATGAATTATAAATAACAATAATACAACCAACAGAGACAAGTACCAAAATAATTATTAAAATACCAGAAACCCCTTCTAACATATTGTTATATTGACTAACACCATATAACGCTAATAATGAATCATTATAATTAATCTCACGATAATAAACATAATTATTACTTTCATTTTCTAATATATTTTCAAAACCTAGTTGTGAAGCAATATCTTCACTTACTTTATATGTATCTTTAACATTTTTAAAATGTACATATACATCTAATTTCTTATCAGTATTATCATTTGTTAATTTAGTAAAAATTCGATACCCTGGTGATGAGTAAGCTTCATAATTTGATCTTTCAACAATACCAACAATTTCATATTTTTTTGTATCTGTTAATTCTAAATATTCATCTGGTACAAAACCATTAATATCTGGCTCAATATCATCAACACGTTCATCTTCAAAATAACGTTCACCGATCTGAAGCTCTAGAGTATCTCCTATGTTGTATTTAACACCACCATTTGTTTCGATATGGTTAGATATCACAACCTCGTTCGAATTTTCTGGCATACGACCATCTATTAAATTAAGTTCTTCAAAATAATTATCACTAACTTCTAAAATATCTAAATATGGTTTATATTCATTAGTTCCATTTTCTAAGTAAGCAAAACCAATATGTTTAGAATAAAAATAATCTTTTATTTTAATATTATTAGTTATTAGCGAAAATTTATCTTGTTCAACTTTAGAAAATCTTGTATGATAATCTCCACTATATCCAATAGTTTCATCTATCATAAACTCACGAAATGTTGAAAATAACAAACCAATTCCTACCATTAAAGCTGTTGACAAAATAACACCTATAATGGTAACAATCGTTCTTTTTTTATTCATTTTTAAATGCTTAATCGTTAATTTATTTAATATATTCATTATTTTACCACTTCATCACTAACAATTTTTCCAT
This sequence comes from uncultured Muribaculaceae bacterium, assembly GCA_964408085.1. GTDB lineage: Bacteria > Bacillota_I > Bacilli_A > RF39 > UBA660 > CAJLIR01. The sequence continues at coordinate 70,360 of CAYOYB010000009.1, forward strand.
CATCAATGGTAATAATTCGATCAGCATTTAAAGCCAAATTATGGTCATGAGTAATCATAATTATAGTTTGTTTATATTTTTTGTTAGATAGTTTTAATAGTTCAACAATTTCTCGACTAGATTTACTATCTAAATTTCCAGTTGGTTCATCAGCAAGTAGTATAGCCGGATGATTCATTAAAGCCCTACCTATCGAAACTCTCTGTTGTTGACCACCTGACAACTCATTAGGCAAATGATTAACACGATTTTGTAAATCAAGTGTCGAAATCAGTTCATCTAAATAATCATCATCTACTTTTTTACCATCTAATAAAATTGGCAATGTAATATTTTCCTTAACATTTAGAATAGGTATTAAATTGTAAAATTGGTAGATAAGACCCACTTGTCTACGACGAAATATCGCTAAATTTGTTTCGTTTAAATTGTATACATCTTCACCATCAATAACTATTTTTCCACTAGTTGGTCTATCAACTCCTCCTAAAAGATGTAATAATGTACTTTTACCACTTCCACTTGAGCCAACAATCGCAACAAATTCACCTTTTTCAACACTAAAACTAATATTATCTAAAGCCTTAACTAATGTTTCGCCTTTTCCATAATTTTTACATAAGTTTTCTACTTTTAAGATTTCCATATTTTTCTCACCTCATAAACATTCTAATATATTTATATTACAAATAAATGACTAATTCTATGACAATTTTGTCACTATATTATTATTATAAATTATTTACTAATAAATGTATATTTTTTAAAGTTAAAAGTCATAATATTTTTGGAGAGTGAGACAAATGGACGAAAATTTAGAATTATTAGAGCATATTTATAAAGATACAGATATGTCATGTATTACTTTAGAAAAATTGTTAACTGAATTAAAAGACAAAGATAATAAAATTAAGAAAAAAATTGAAGAAATATTAAAAGACTATGAAAAGTTTTTGAAAGCTTCAAAAAAACATTTAAAAGACTATAATGCTCCACTAGAGAAAAATAGTATGATGGCTAAAATGGGAGCCAAAATGGGTATTAAAAAAGAAGTTAAATGTGATAACAGTGATGCTGCGATAGCAGATATGCTAATTAAAGGTATTACGATGGGTACAATTGATATGGAAAAGAAAATTACAAATTATAAGGAAGTTGTAAATAAAAAATATTTAGAATTCGCAAAAGAGTTTTTAGCTTTTCAACAAGAAACTATTGAACAATTAAAAATTTATTTATAAATTACTATTTTCGAAAAGAAAAAATAACTAGCTAAACTAGTCATTTTTTTTATTTTGAATATATTTTAAAACTTTAGGTGATTTACCAGTTAAATCCATATATTTATTTTTTTCGCCATCGTGTAATAGACTACCTTTAGAATATCCTGACAATAAATGTTTTACTTGGTCTTCAGTTAATAATTCACTAGCACACAACATTTTTTTAGGTTTAAAATTACGTGGTAAATATCCCCAAAAACCATCATTGACACTACATTCAGCAAATCCTTTATAATCAATATCAAATGGAAAAGCATGATTCAAAATTGCTGGAATTATCTGTTTACCATAATTTTTACTTTCTGGGTCAAATTCGATATAAGTTAAATGATTATTGTTTGTATATCCAATTAATGTATTTGAATTGCCTAAATCTAGTCTATCGTATAATTTTGGAACCACAAATTGTTCTACCATAGGAATTACTTTATTATTTTCATCTCTTTGCAAGCAAATTACACCATACTTAAGATCAAAAGATTTTTCATCAAATTCATCTGTATATTTAATTGCATTTTGAGTAGTAGCTACATCAAGCACTATATAAGTATCCTTACTAATCAAATCAATATCATAGTAATAATTTGAAACAATCTTTCCATTTTCGTCTTTCAAGCAAACTTTTTTAGTACATACTTTATCATTAGCGTTTCCATCCTTACCAATTGTAGCAATGAAATCAATTCTTACTATCTTTAAATCATCTTCTGCCATATACATAGAAATAACCTCCCTAATTAAATTATATCATATATTCGCATTTTAACTTTAAATTAAATTTAATTAACATTAAAATTATCACACTTTCTAAATTTATTTACATATTTTAAATTATTAATATAAAAAATATGAACTTTTAAATTCATATTTTTAATCGACATCACACTTCCATAAACCATGTTTATTACAATAAGCATATAAAGTTGCACCTTTTAAATATGGAAACTCAACTTCAGCTTTGGATGCGTTGCGTAAAAACTTAGTAATTTCTAAATCATTCTTAACTAAAGAAATAAAAGAAATATAATGTTCATCTTCCATAACATGGTTTACTTCAACTAAAATTTTGTCATCGAAAATTTTATAAACTGGTAAATGCTTTTCAATTGCGCACTCTTCAATATTACTCTTTATATCTAACATTGTTTCATTGCAACACATTATATCTTTATCATTACAATTCATGACGTTAACAATTTTTCCACATTTACAACATTTTTTTAGATTTAATTCATTCATATAAAACCTCATAATTAAATATAAACTTCTTTTTTTCTATTAAAAATACTATCTATACTAAAATTATCATTTTTTACATTATTATCATATTTAGTTATGACATATGCATAACCAAGTTCTAGACTTTTTTTAACATCAATTATTCTTTGATTTGTAGAACCCCTAAACTTAACATTTAAACTCTTTTGAGCCAAATTAAATCTTCCATCAATTAAAACATCAATTTGTTTTAAAAAATCAATAATCTTAGAATTTTTTTTGGCTAAGAACATCAACTGTTCAAAAGTATAACCAGTATAACACCACACATTAAGATTTAGAGTATGACAATATGTAGCAATTTCTAAACAAGCAGGAATTTGGAAAAAAGGGTCACCACCAGAAAGGGTTATTCCATCCTGATACTTAAGGTTTTTAATTTTTGTTTTCAATTCATCAACATCAATCTCAAAACCACCCTTAAAATCATGTGTATTAGGATTATGACAACCTAAACAGTTATGTGAACACCCTTGTGTCCAAATAACTGTTCTAAGTCCTTCACCATCAACAATACTATCAGATTGTAAATCACCTGCTAAACGAATTTTCATTATAGATTACCTAAAGAGTGTTTTACACGATCATGCTCTTCAGCACGTTTACCATTATTAAAACGATCAACTGTTCCTACTAAATATCCAGTAATACGACGAATTCTTTCGAATCCAACACCTTCGCCAACTTTTTTTTCTCTTTCATTTGTTACAACATTTTTTTCTTCAACTTTCATAATAAATTCTCCCTTCAATATTCATTTTTTTATTTACAACAATTTATATTTTTTAATAAATCAACGCTAACCCCTTCGCCAGCTCTTCTTCCACAACGTGGACAAACATCTTTTATAATTCCTACATATCCACAAACAGGATCACGATCAACAGGATGGTTAATTGCGCCATAACCAATTCCCTCTTCTTTCATAATACGAACGATTTTTTCAAATACATCAACATTTTCAGTTGGGTCACCATCTAATTCTATATAAGAAATATGTCCTGCATTAGTAAATGCATGATATGGAGCCTCTAAATGAATTTTATCAGCAATCGTAATATTATAATATACTGGGATATGGAAAGAGTTTGTGTAATAATTTCTATCAGTAACACCTTTTATTTTTCCATAGATTGCTTTATCTATATTAACAAATCTACCTGATAATCCCTCAGCTGGTGTAGCCAATAAAGTAAAATTTAAATTATATTTTTCTGAATATTCATCAGTTTTCTTTCGCATGAAACTGATGATTTTTTGACCTAATTCTTGAGATTCGTTAGATTCACCATGATGTTTTCCAACCAAAGCTTTCAAACATTCAGCTAATCCAATAAATCCTATACTTAATGTTCCATGTTTTAATACTTTCTTCAATTTATTATCAGTATTTTTTAATTTTTCAGAATCCATCCAAATTCCTTGACCTAATAAAAATGGGAAATTATAAACTCTTTTACTACATTGAATTTCAAATCTTTCTAGTAATTGATCTTTAACTAAATCCATTAAATCAGATAATTCATTAAAGAAACCATCTAAATCTACTTCACTGTTACTAACAATACCATGTTTAATTCCTAAACGTGGTAAATTAATTGATGTAAATGATAGATTACCACGACCAGGTGTAACAGCTCTATCTGGATCAACTGTATTACCTAAAACTCTTGTTCGACAACCCATATATCCAACTTCAGTTGTGTAATCTCCTTCTTTATAAAATTGTAAATTAAATGGTGCATCAATAAATGAAAAGTTAGGAAATAAACGCTTAGCTGAAACACGACAAGACAATTTAAATAAATCATAATTTGGATCTTCTGGATTATAGTTAATTCCTTCTTTTACTTTAAAAATAGAAATTGGGAAAATAGGAGTTTCACTTCGTCCAAGTCCTGCCTCTACAGCTAATAAATAGTTTTTCATAACCATTCTTCCTTCACTAGATGTATCAGTTCCAAAATTTATTGATGAAAATGGTACTTGAGCACCAGCTCTAGAATGCATTGTATTTAAATTATGAACAAAAGCTTCCATTGCTTGATAAGTAATTCGATCAGTTTTACTATAGGCTTTATCATATGAAATTCTAAATAAACGTCCTACCTCTTCACTATCTTTAATAAATCTTTCAAAAATATTTAAATCAAAATCAATACTATCTAATTTATCGATTTCTTTAGCTATACTAGCCATATTAATAAATTGTCCAAAATCAGAATAATCTAATAAATCACTAATAGTTTGTTTAAATTGTTTCTTGAATGTTTTTAAAACACCAGGAGCTAAATAATAATCAAATGCTGGAATACTTTGACCACCATGTTGATCATTTTGATTTGACTGAATCGCAATGGCAGCTAAAGCTGAATAAGACATAATATCATTTGGTTCTCTTAAATGACCATGACCAGTTGAAAAACCATTTTTAAATAATTTATTTAAATCTATTTGCATACATGTAGTTGTTCCCATTGGTAAGAAATCCATATCGTGAATATGAATATCACCATTATCATGAGCTTCTGCAAATTTCTTTTTCATTAAGTAAGATTTAGCGAATTCTTTAGAAACAGTACTACCATATTGTAGCATTGTTCCCATAGCTGTATCACCATCAACATTAGCATTTTCTCTTTTAGTATCTTCTTCATGAGCTGATTTTAGTCCTAACCCCTCTAATGTTTTTAAGAATTTATGCATCTTTTTTTCATCACTAAATAGCTGTCTAGATTGATTACGTCTTTCACGATATGAAGAAAATTCATTATATACATCTTCATAACCCTTTTTCTTTAAAGCATCTTCAATCATATCTTGAATTGTTTCTATTTTAATTTTTTCTGCTTCATTGTACTCTTTTTCAATTCTTGCGATAACCAATTTATAAATGCCATTTATATCTTTTTCAGTATAACCAGCACTATTGTTTGTTTCGCCATCATCATTTTTATCAATTTTATCAAAAGCTTTTTTTATTGCCATAGCAATTTTTGTTCCATTAAAATCAACTTTTTTACCATCTCTTTTAATGACTTTTATTGTTATTTTTCTTTCTTCTTCTACTACTGACATAACTTAAATCTCCCTTACTATTACAATTTAATTATAGTCTCTAATACACAAAAAGTCAAACAAATATTCGAACTTTTTTTAAATTTTACATTTTTCTTTTTTTACCCTTATTTTTCAATATTAAAATGTTGTAAAATTTTAAAAAATTAATTTTTTTAATTTTTTGTTTTTTATATAAATTGCGTTTTTGCCTTATTTTTCCACAAATTTATCATTTTATCTAATTTTAATTTTTTCTTATTTTTTTAATTTTGCTAATTTTTATATTTTTAAAATTATTTATTTTTTTAATTTTTTTGAAACTTTTTACTAATTGTTAATTTATAAAACAAATGTTCGTTATATTCTATTTTTTATTGGTTTTTAATATAATTAATCAAGGTGATAATTATGAAAAAAATACTAATTATATTTTTTAGTTTATTACTATGTGCCTGCACTAAAAAAACTAGTTATGATTATCGTATAAAAACTATCATAGAAGAAAATACAAATACTATAATCGCTATTAATTATCCTATTATAGATGTAAAAAAAATAAATAAGAAAATTGAAAAATATATAAATGATACTTATGATAATTTTTTAAAACAATATAATGAAATAACTTTTTTAAATAAAAAACATGAACTAAATATCGATTATACATATTATAACCTTGCAAACAAATACATTTCGATTACATTATTTAAACATATTAGTTCATCAGATAAAGAATTAATAATTAATGAAGTTGTTAGTTATATTTATGACACAAGAAAAAAATCAGAGATAAGCTTTCAGGAAATTCTTAGTGATAATGAGAAATCTAAAACTAAAGACTTAATCATAAACTTACTATTTGAAAAATATGGAAGTATTATTGATATTCAAAAAATAAATAATATTAATTTCGATAATTTAAAATTTGGTATTAATAATGAACTGATATACATTTATTTTGAAGGGCAAGAACTTAGCAATAACTATAAAGATATCCTTGAAATAAATATTCCTCTATCATATTTTAGTATCTTAAGTAATCTAGTAGTAGAAAAAAAACAAGTACTACAATATATTGAACCAAACATCAATTATATTGATATATCAAAGCCTATGGTAGCACTCACTTTTGATGATGGACCTAGTATATATACAAAAGAAATACTAGAAACATTAAAAAAATATAATAGTAATGCTAGCTTTTTCGTTTTAGGAAATAAGATAGATAACTATAGTGATACAATTATAAAAATGTATCAAGATGGTAATGAGATTGGTAATCACTCATATAATCATCGTTCACTTACAAAATTATCAAATGAAGAACAAAAAGAACAAATTGATAAAACACAAGATATAATAAAAAAATATACAGGCTTTACACCAATATATTTGCGTCCAACTTATGGTTCTGTAAATCAAAATCTTAGAGACAATACTAATTTAGAGATTATTTTATGGAATGTTGATACGAAGGATTGGAAGTATAAAAATGTCAATACAATTGTAAATAATGCCTTAAAAGATGTAAAGGATGGTTCAATCATTCTTATGCATGATACACATAAAAGAACCAGTGAAGCTGTTAAAATATTAATTCCAAAACTAATCGAAAATGGATATCAATTAGTTACTATTAGTGAGTTAAAAGAAGCTCAAAAAATAAAAAATAATCTAAATGAAACAAGATAAATATACAAAAAAAGAAATAGAAGTTTTAGATATCCAAATTATTGCCACAATTTTATTTATTGTTTCTTTAATAGTTTCAATTATTTTAACATATGACGAAAAACTAAAGCTTATGAACAATCAAGGTTTATTCACTAATAAGCAATCTAGAAATATTGCCCTTTTCAATAGAATTCTTGTTGTCATTCTAGCTATAACATTCGTATATGGAAATTATGTAACTGAAAAGATTGCCGAAGCAAGGCATAAAAATAATGTTAAATATTTAAAACTCCAATTATTTTCTGGAGAATTATCTTTAATAGGTTCACTTATTGTATTGTACATTGTCTATAAAAATCAAAATAACGAAAACTTTGGAGTTGCTGATACAGAAAACCCAACATTATAAAAAAATGTTAAATTAAAATTAATTTAACATTAATAATATCCAATATTTTAACCAATAATAAAATCAACTGAAATTTTAACATCAGGATTTGATTTAGATTGAACAACAACCATAGCTCTTCCTTTACTTAAAATTGTAACTAAACCATTTTCGTCTACAGTCAAAATTTTCTCATTAGTTGATGAATACGTCAACGATTTATCAACTGTATCACTAGGAATAACAGTAACATTAAGTTGATAAGTTTCTCCAGGTTTAATATTAATTTTTTCATTTTGAACAAATAAATCTTGCGCTATAATAGTATTTTCAGATACCTCTACCTTACATTCAGCTTTAAGATTAGAACCATCAACAGTTACTAAAATAGTAGTCGTTCCAGTACCTACACCTTTAATTTTACCATTTTCGTCAACTATAGCTACATTTTCATCACTAGATTCATATTTGATAACTTCTTTACCATTACTTGGAATTAATGTCACTTTTAAGTCAAAAGATTCACCAATATCCAATGATAAATCTGTTTTATTTAACTTTATATTTTCGCTTACAACTTGAGAATTATTATTATCCTCAACATTATCATTCTTCTTTGGTTTATCAGATTTAAAGAAAATTAAATAGACAACTAAGAAAAGTATACAAATGATAATAAAATAGAAACCATAAGATAAACCATCCATTATTTTTCGATTCATAAAATTCCTCCATTATACTTCATAGTTATCCTCTAAAGTAAATTGAACATTTTCCTCAATCCATTCCTTACGAGGCTCAACTTTATCACCCATTAAAATGCTTACTCTTTTTTCTGCCAAAGCGGCATCAATAATATTAACTTTAATTAGACTTCTTGTTTCTGGATTCATGGTTGTTTCCCATAATTGTTCAGCATTCATTTCTCCTAGACCTTTATAACGTTGTGTTTCAAGTTTAATTTTACTCTTACTTAAAATTTCTTTTCTCTCTTCATCAGTCCAAGCATAATGTATCGTTCTTCCATTAAATAATTTATATAAAGGTGGCATAGCAATATAAACTTTACCAGCTTCAATTAATGGTTTCATATAACGATAGAAGAACGTTAATAATAAAATTTGAATATGTGAGCCATCAACATCGGCATCGGACATAATAATGATTTTATCATAATTAGAATCAGCTATTTCAAAATCACTACCTACACCTGCTCCAACAGTGTGAATAATTGTATTAATTTCCTCATTTTTTAATATTTCTTCTAAACGTGTCTTTTCACAATTCAACACTTTACCTCTAAGTGGTAAAATAGCTTGAAATTTTCGATCACGTCCTTGTTTTGCTGAACCACCAGCTGAATCACCTTCGACTAAAAATAGTTCGTTCTTATCTGGATTTTTTGTTTGAGCTGGTGTCAATTTACCACTTAACAAACGTTCTTTTTTAGATTTATCTTTACCATTTCTAGCTTCATCTCGAGCTTTTCTAGCAGCTTCTCTGACCATTTTACTTTTAACCATTTTTTCTAAAATAGCCGTAGCAATTGCTTTATTTTCTTCCAAGAAATATTGTAACTTTTCAACTACCACACTTTCAACTATAGTTCTAGCTTCTGGTGTCCCAAGTTTAGCTTTCGTTTGTCCTTCAAATTGTAATAAATCTTCAGGAACTTGCAGAGAAATGATTGCAGTTAATCCTTCCCTAGTATCACTACCCTCTAAATTTTTATCCTTATCTTTCAAATATTTATTAACTCTAGCATAATCATTAAAAACTCTCGTTATAGCTGATTTAAAACCAACTTCATGGGTTCCACCATCATTCGTTTTAACATTATTAACAAATGAAATAATATTTTCATTATAAGAATCTGTATATTGAAAAGCAATTTCAACATTAATCTTATCCTTAGTTGTATCAAAACTAACAACCTTATGGAGTTCTTTTTTTTCTGCATTTAAATATTCCACAAATGATTTTAAACCATCCTCATATTGATAAACTTCATGTCTACCATCAAACTCATTTGTAATATCAATATTTAATCCTTTAATTAAAAAGGCACATTCTTGCATTCTTTCACATATAGTCGTAAAAGAAAATGTTGTTGTTGAAAAAATATCGTCATCTGGTTTAAATCTAACAGTCGTTCCTGTTTTACTAGTTTTAGATAATTGTTTTAAAGGTACTGATAACTTTCCACCATTTTCAAACTTTATATAATGTTCAAATCCATCACGTTTAATAGTTACTTCCATCCATTTGGATAAGGCATTAACAACACTGGCACCTACTCCATGTAGCCCACCTGATACCTTATAACCACTAGTTTCAAATTTTCCTCCTGCATGTAGAACCGTATAAATTACCTCTGGAGTAGACATTCCGCTAGCATGTTTTCCAACAGGTGCACCACGCCCCTCATCGCTAACACTAATACTTCCATCTTGATGCATAACTATTTTTATTTTTTTACCGTAACCATTAATAACTTCATCAATACAGTTATCAACAATTTCCCACACTAAATGATGAAGTCCTCTTTTATCAGTTGACCCTATATACATTCCAGGACGTTTTCTGACAGCCTCAAGTCCTTCTAATATTTTTATCGAGCTTTCATCATACTTTTCCACTTTAATCACCTTAAAAATTATATCAAAAAAAAAAAAATTACGCAAATGTAATATTTTTTTAGTTAATTTTGTAATTTACTTTTAATCTTATGAATAAGTTCTTCCTCATTTTCAGCTATAACTGGTACATGATTTACAATAGCAAACACTTTAGTTTGTCCAATGCCACAAAAATTTTGACAACCAACTACAATTTCAGCTGAATCATCGATTTCCTTTAATTTTGGAATTAAAGAATCAACATTCATAGCTTTACATTTATTACAAATACGAAATTGGTTAGGCATCTTTATCACTCCTTATAATTTGACCTACATCTCCTTGTTTAATCAAATGAGCGTTAGCGTCATCTGTATCAATATGCATTTCAAAAAGATAATTATCACTAACTTTAAGAGAAACATTTTTTAAAATGCCTCCTTTTAAACCATCAACTAAAACATCAACATACTTAACACCAGATAAATTATATTTTTCTATGTCAGCATTAGTCAAATGAATATGACGAGTCGCAATAATGCATCCCTCTTTTAAATCAATACTTCCATTTGGCCCAATCAAAGTTAAACCAGCACTTTCTTCTATATCGCCTGATTCACGAACTGGTGGATTAATACCTAATTTAAAAGCATCTGTTTTGGATATTTCAACTTGTGTATAACTCCTAAATGGTCCTAAAACTCTAACATTAGGTATTTCATCTTTAGCTGTTTTAAGTGTTACTTTAGAAGTACTAGCAAATTCACCTGGTTGTGTTAAATCGTTATTTTTTTCCAAATAAGCATTTTCACCAAATAAAATTTTAAAATCTGTTTCTTTTAAATGAACATGTCTATTTGAGACACCTATTTTTATATCTATATTATTCATATTATCACCATACTAATTATATACAAAAAAGAAAAAAAAAGCTATAAAAAATTTAGCTATTTACATTATCAAACCATATATTATTAACTTTTTCTAATCCAAGTTTTGTCTCATTTCCATGACCTGGATAAATTATAATATCATCATCATATTTTTTTATTAACTCAATACTTTTTAGCATCTCATTGTAATTACCTGTTGGTAAATCAGTTCTACCAATACTATTTTCAAATAAGAAATCACCTGTAAACATAATATTTTCAGTTTCAAAATAATAAGTTATTGAATCATTTGTATGTCCAATAGTATATATAACTTTAAAACTAAAAGGACCAATTTTATATTCTTCCTCTTTAACATTATTATATTCATATATTTTTAATTTACCATAATTGCTTACTAAATCTAAAGCACCAATATGGTCAAAATGTCTATGTGTTAAAAGAATCGCCAAAACATTTTTATTAGAAATGCAACTTTTGATTTTATCATATTCATCGCCTGGGTCAATAACTAAACAATCCTGACCTATTGATAAAATATAACAGTTAGTTTGATAATCCCCAACCACTACTCTTTCTATAAGCATTATTAAATTCCTCTTTTAATATTACGCATTGCTTCAATATGATTAAATTGTCTTTCAGTGTTTGTTGGTTTATTTTGTGTGATAGGTTTAGAAACAGTAACTTCCTTATTTCTATTTGGTCCATATATATTAGGATTTAGTTGATCTTTTAGTTTTATACGTGCCATTCTAACCTCATCAACACTACGTGCACCATTTCTTTCATTAAATCTATTCATATCAATCGAACGCGTTGTGCTTTTCGATTCGCCTGTAAAAAGTTTTCTGTTATTAAAATTTGAACCCAAATTCATTTTATTTCCTCCATAACTTTTTTAACTGGACCATATGTTTTTCTATAACCATCAATAAGTCCATATTTATTTATAGCTTCAATATGTTTTTTAGTAGGATAACCTTTATGTAAAGCAAAACCATACTCAGGATATTTTTTATCTAATTCATACATCATCCTATCACGAGTTACTTTCGCAATTACACTAGAAGCCGCAATACTAATGCTTTTAGCGTCTCCTTTTATTATTGATGTACTTGGAATATCTAAATCAGGTAGAGGCATCGCATCAACTAATACATGCTCTAAATTAATTTGTTCACGAACTTTTTTTATAGCTATCATCATCGCTTTACGACTAGCCTCATATATATTAATTTCATCTATTTCCTCTGGTGTTACAGAACCAATTCCATAAGCAATACAATTATTAATTATATAATCATAAAATAAATCACGTTTTTTTTCACTTAATTTCTTAGAATCAGTTAAACCTTCTAAAACAAAAGACTTAGGTAAAACAACGCAAGCAGCTACGACATCACCTACTAATGGTCCACGTCCAACCTCATCAACTCCACCAATAAATTTTATACCAGTATCATACAATTCATTTTCATATTTATATAAATCATTATCCATAGTATTCACCATTGTTTATTATACCATGTTGCTAGAAAGGAATGCAAATGGATAAAAAGAAAAAAGTATATTTTTATGGTTATTACCAAATATACTTTTAAATTAAATATACCATTAATCTACATAATGAAAATTGTTACTATGGTCATTAACTAATTTTAAAACTTTTTCTTTTTCTTCGCCTTCTAAAACGGTTGGCTGAAAATTATTTATATAATCAACTGAAGAAATTGAAATAGGAATTAATTTTAAATTAGAGTCTATATACTCATCATCCTCAAAATTAAATGTTACTTGCGCAATCATAGATTGTTTATCAGATGGATTACTATGTCCACCATAGCAGAAATTACCTAATGAATAGATAATATATTTATCATTATACTCCTCTATACCTTGTAAAATATGTGGATGATGTCCAACAATTAAATCTGCTCCATTATCAATTGCGTAATGCGCTAATTCTTGTTTTGTTGAATCAAAATCATAATTATATTCAATTCCTCCATGTAAAATTATAATTTTTATATCAACATCATTTTCTTCAAAATATTCTAAAGCATTATCTATCTCATTTTTAGTATAAAGATTAAAGGCTTTAAAACCAGCAAAACCAAATTTTATATTATTTATTTCTTCAATATGAAAATTAGTATTATCAAAGTAAGCAATATTATTATCATTTAAAACATTAACAGTATCATTATAACCATCAGTACCATAATCTCTAATATGATTATTTGATAAATTAGCGGCTTCTACACTACCACTAGTTAATATATTAATATAATCTTTTCTTCCCTTAAATATAAATGGTTTTTGTTCAGGAATATTATTAGAATCAGTAAGTGGTCCCTCTAAATTTACGACAGTATAGTCGTCATTTTCAAATATTTCTTTTACATTTTTAAAATAATACTCATAGTCTTGTTGTTCGTCAAATAAAACATCAAAGGCTCTATTTTTGCTTGCTAAATAAGTACCTAGGGTACAATCACCTGTAAAACTAATTGTAACTGAATCTTTTGTTATTATTGATTCTTCAATTACATTTGTAGTAAGATCACTTTCAGAAAATTTAGCATCTTTTGAATCTAAAGATTCTTGATTATCAATTATAGTCCCAGAATATTTATCAGTATCTAAGTTTTCACTTACTACTGTACTAGTTGCTTGAAATTTATTATCAATACTTTCATCAATTTGTTTGCAAGATGTTAAAGAAATTGTTGCTAAAAGAGCAGTAACACCAAAGTATGCTTTCAAAAATTTTTTCATACTATAACCCCCATTTGTGCTTGCTATTATAGCATTAACAAATAAGAAAGTCAAAAGAAAAAACAGATTTTTTATTATTGTGCTATATTAAAAAATATATGATATAATGATCATAAGGGAGGTTTTAAAATGAAAATATCTTTTGAAGAAAGTTTTGTTTTATCAACATATTTAGAATTATTTAATCGTTGTTATAATTTAGAAGATAAAAGAAAATATAATGCAGATCCACAAATATTAGTAAGACATATAGAGATGCATAATGTTATCTTTTTATTGCAAAATTTATTGCAAGCTTTGGGAATCACTTCTGAATATAGTTTTTCATGGAATTTGAAAGGACCATATTCGCCAGGTTTAGAAAATTTATTAAATAATATAGATAAAAAAGAAACTGCTGTTGAAAACTTTTATGAAGAATATAATAGCAAAAGAAATAATTTTTATTGTAATCGTAAACAACAATTACAAGAACTTTTATATTATTTGGAAGATTTTCAAATAGAAAAAATAGTTGTGGCTAGTGTAACTTTAGAAAACATATTAAAAGAAGAATTTGGTAGTGAGATTCTTGCTGGAATGATTTATCTTGAAAAAAATATTTTTCCACATACAGATTTATCAACAATTGTTGCAGAATTAAATAAAAGAGGATATTTCCCTACCCCTCAATTAGCTGAAACTATTTGGAAAGATTTAGAAATAATAGGAATTAGGGATTCTGAAGTTAAAAGAGTTTACCAAAAAAGTAAGGATGCTTGAAAAAATATATTAAAAATTTTTAATGTATAGAAATCTATACATTTTTTAATTAACAAAAAAGCAATCATTACTTAGATTGCCATTTAGAAATTCCTATTCCATCTCCAATAGAATAAAATTTAGTTTCAAATTCTTGGTTATTTTCTAAAAATTCAATATAATTTTATATTTTATTGATATAAACTACTTACTTGTTCATAAGTTAACCCTGTTACATCTACTATAAAATCAATATCAAAATTTTTATTTATTAAATTTTTAGCCATCTTATTTTTTTCTTGGCTAATTCCCTCCTTTTTTCCAACCTCAAGACCATCCTCATAAGCACTTTCATAATGTTCTGTTTCATTCATCATTAATTTTTCAATATCTTCCATTTTTTTATACTCCTCACTATCCAAATTATATTGTTTTATTTCTTCCAATATTTCTTTATATATTTTACTTGTAATTATTTTTTTTAATACATCAATATCTTTACAATTAAATAAATTTACTAATTCATAATATTTATTACTATTATTAGTAATATCTACCTTTGATAAGTCAAAAATGTTATACTCTAATTTTTTAGTAAATACTTCATTTTTTATTTTTAATCTAACTTTATTTCTTACATCATTTTTAAATAACTTATAATTTATTATCGCATATACTTTAATATTCCTTAATTTATTATAATCCTCCCCTTTACTTAAACAATGATTAGCTATTATATTAGAAGAATAAAATAATAATCTATCTTTAAAATTATGTCTATCTAAATTCTGTAATTCTAAAATAACTATTTCATCATCTATTTCTAATAATAAATCAACTATTCCTGCCTTATCACTTTTATTTACTTTTACTAATGTAGTATTTAAATGATTAATATTTTTTGCTTTAACATCAAATAAATCTAATAATAATTGTTTTAAATATAATTTATTACTAAATATCTTTTTAAATAAATAATCATTTTCTAATGTATAAAACTTTTTCATAATGTTACTTTATAGTTAAATTATATATTATATTTTTTACGACGTCAATA
>CAYOYB010000010.1:0-78959 GCA_964408085.1 uncultured Muribaculaceae bacterium
GAATTATATGTATTGAGTAAAGATGGTTTAATTAGAGAAAGATAAATTACAATTTATCAAACTCTCAGGTTCTGTCCTGTATATATTAATTAAAATAATATAGAATTGTTTTTGGAAAGAGGGATAAATATGAATCAAGAAAAAATTGGAAAATTCATAAGTGAACTTAGAAAAGAAAATAATATGACACAAGAACAATTAGCTGAAAAAATGGGAGTAACTGATAAATCAATAAGTCGTTGGGAAAATGGTAAAACAATGCCAGATTTATCTATGTTGCCAATACTTGCAAATGAATTAAATGTTGAGGTATCAGAACTATTAAATGGTAGGAAAATGACAAAAGAAGAATTAATTGAATTAAAGGATACAATAGAACGATTAATTGTGTATAGTCAAAATGAAATAATAGATAAAAGAAAAATATGGCAATTCAATTTAAAAATAGGATGGTTTATTTTAGCACTAGCAATATTAAGTAATTATGTTCCTTATTTAGAGGTAATATTTAAACCAAATGCTACTAATTTTGTTCAAGGAGCATTATATGGAATTGGGCTTTCTTATGAGTTAGTCTGTATGTATAATGTTACTCATAAAGCTACATTAAGGGAGAAGAAAAAACAATTAGTTAAGAAATTAAAAAATAAGTAATTGATAAATTACAATTTACAAAGCAAATCATAGAAGATTTGCTTTTTTTATGATATAATTATTATGTAATGTGTTATAAATAATAAAATTAAAGTAGGAGGTATATTATGGATAGTGTTTCTGTTAAAACAAAAAAAGAATCAAGATGTGGCATTTGTTGCAGTGAGTGTCAATTTTTAAATGACAATGTTTGTAAGGGTTGTACAAATATTGAAAAACCATTTTGGGGTGATTCTTGCCAAGTTAAAAGTTGTTGTGAAAACAAAAATTTAGAATGTTGTGGTGAATGTAATGATTTCCCTTGTGATTTATTAAAATCATTTGCCTATGACAAGGAACAAGGAGATAATGGATTAAGAATTGAAAATTGTAAAAAATGGTGTTCTAATTAATAATAAAAAATGTATAATATAAATGAAAAGTGAAAAAAATAAAAAAATTTCTTACATTAAAAAAATATTTGTGATAAAATTATATATGTCAGACCCAGCATTAAATGCGTATAAACAGGACTTGTTTATGCGCATTTTTTAATTGCCCAATAGCTAGGTCTACCAAAAAATTAGAAGGAGGAAATTATGGAAAGTGAGAATAAATATCTAGGAAAAGAAAAAGTTTCAAAGCTATTATTAAAATTTTCAATTCCTTGTATATTATCATTACTTATAAGTTCACTTTATAATATTGTCGACCAAATCTTTATTGGTAATAGTGAACTAGGATTTTTAGGAAATGCTGCGACAAGCATTGTATTTCCTATTACAATTATTGCAGTTGCATTCGCTTGGGCTATAGGTGATGGATCTGCTGCTTATCTTTCTTTGTGTCAGGGAAGAAAAGATACAAAAAATGCACATATAGCAATTGGAAATGGAATATTGGTTAATTTCATAATAAGTATTATTTTTGTCATATTAGGATTCTTATTTATGGATAATTTATTATTCCTATTTGGTGCTAGTGATGTTACACTTCCTATTGCGCAAGATTATTTTAGAATTATTTTAATATTTATTCCTGTTTATATACTTGCTAATGGAATGAATGCGATTATAAGAGCAGATGGAAGTCCAGGTTTTTCGATGGCATCTACACTTATTGGTGCAATCGCAAATATTATTTTAGATCCAATATTTATTTTTGTATTTAAGTGGGGTATTAGTGGTGCTGCATGGGCAACAGTTATCGGGCAATGCCTATCCTTGATTGTTTCAATAATTTATTTTACTAGGACTAAAACTTTTAAAATATCTTTAGATAGTTTTAAGATTAACATTAATATATTTAGTAATGTTATCAAATTGGGTATTTCAACTTTTATTACACAAATGAGTATTGTTGTTATCAGTTTAGTATGTAATATTATGCTTGCTAAATATGGTGCAATGTCAAAATATGGAAGTGATATTCCTATTGCTGTAATTGGTATATGTATGAAAGTATTTACAATTGCTATAAATATTGTAGTAGGTATTGTCTTAGGTGCTCAACCAATACTTGGGTATAATTATGGTGCTAAACAGTATGATAGAGTAAAGAAAACATTTAAGTTGGTCGTTATATCAACTATTATAGTTGGACTTATTTCAATGCTTTTATTTGAATTATGTCCTACTACTATTATTAAAATGTTTGGAACAGAATCGGATTTATATATGGAATTCGCTATTAAGACATTTAGAATTTTCTTATTCTTTATCATATTTACTTGTTCTATAAAAGTAAGTAGTATTTTCTTTCAAGCTGTAGGAAATCCTATAAAAGCTTCTATTGTGTCATTAACACGTGATATAATTTGCTTTGTTCCTTTAGTTATTATTCTACCTATGTTTATGGAAATTGAAGGTGTTTTATACGCTGCTCCAATTGCGGATGTTATTGGAATTATTGTTACAATTATATTACTAATTTTATTCTTTAGAAAATTAGGTAATGAAGAAGTAATAAGTAAAAATGAAAAAACAAAAATATTAGATAGTAAAGATGGTGTAATCATTACTATTAGTAGAATGCATGGTTCTAGAGGTAAATACATTGGTGAATTAGTTGCTAAAAAATTAGGCATTCCATATTATTATAAAGAATTAACTGCTATAGCTGCTGAAGAAAGTGGTCTTGATAAAGAGTTTATTTCTAAATTAAATCAAAAGAGTAATATCTTGCATGATTTATATTTAACGACAGCCCCTGTTAAATATGCAATAGAGGCTCAGGAAAAAGTAATTAAAGAAATTGCTTCAAAAGGTTCTTGTGTTATTGTAGGTCGTGCAGCTGATTATGTTTTAAGAAATAATGAAAAAGTTGTTAAAATATTTATTTATGCGCCAATTGATTATAGAGTTAATAGTATTATGGAAATGTATGGTGATAATAAGACAGATGCTAAAAAGAATATTAATAAATCTGATAAAAATAGAGCAAGTTATTACAAT
Organism: uncultured Muribaculaceae bacterium; assembly: GCA_964408085.1. Lineage (GTDB taxonomy): Bacteria > Bacillota_I > Bacilli_A > RF39 > UBA660 > CAJLIR01. Next base: position 3,087 of record CAYOYB010000010.1, read on the forward strand.
ATGATTTCTAGTTGTACATTTGGTGATGTAAACAATTATGACTTATGCATCGATTCTAGTATAGGAACAGAAAAAACTGCTGAAGTTATTTGTAATTTTATAGCTAACAAAAAATAATAGTTAAAAAATTAAAATGTTAAATAACAAATTCAAATTTATAAAACAAATCGTATTTTAGATTTGTTTTATTTTTGATATAATTATGATATAAATTTATAATTTAAAAATATTAAGGGTTGATGAAAATGGAATTTATTAAAACAAAAACTATACTTTCAAAAGTAAAATATGGTTCAGAGTGGTATGGTGTTGACTATAACATGAATTTATATAAAGGTTGTTCTCATCAATGTATTTATTGTGATAGTAGAAGTAATTGTTATCATATTGATAATTTTGGTGTAGTTAGAGGTAAAGAAAATGCTCTTAATATTTTAGAAAATGAATTAATAAAGAAACGTGAAAAGGGTGTTATAGGGATGGGTTCGATGTCCGATCCTTATAATCCCCAAGAATTAAAATATGAGCAAACTAAAGGAGCTTTAAAACTTATTTTAAAATATGATTTTGGTGTTTCTATTGATACTAAAAGTGATTTAATATTAAGAGATATAGATTTATTAAAACAAATAAATGAAAAAAACAATGTAATAGTTAAATTTACTATTACAACGCCACATGATAATCTATCGAAGATTTTAGAACCAAATGTTTGTGTATCTTCAAAAAGATTAAAAGCAATAAAACAATTGACCAATAATGGTATTTTTACAGGAATTATGTTGAATCCTGTTTTACCATTTATAACTGATAATGAGGAAGATATAAGGTTATTAGTAAAACTTTGTTTTGAGTATGGTGTTAAGTTTATTCATACTTATTTTAATTTAACTTTAAGAGAAAACCAAAGAGATTATTATTTTGAAAAGTTAGATGAACATTTTATGGGTTTAAAACAAAAGTACATTAAATATTATGGAAATAGATATAACTGTGTTACTTTGAATGCTAAAAATTTATATAAAGTATTTACTGAAGAATGTGATAAGTATGGTATCTTATATAATATGAGTGATATTATTAAGGCCTATAAAAAAGAAGTTAAAAATTGTGAACAAATGACTTTATTTGATTAATTTTAAATTTATAAAGCAAATCAGGTTTTAGATTTGTTTTATTTTTGATATAATTAAAATATAAAAATTATCATTTTATAAAGAGGTGTGTATGAAATTTACTTTTAAAAAGCATCTGCGTCAGTTATTGTTAGCTAATATAATTTTAAATTTATTTATAATATTAACGTCAATATGTTGCTTAGGCATTAATCTTCGTTCTATAATTTTTACTATAGTAATATTATTTATTCTTAATAAAGATTTAATTAAGGAATTTTATAGAGTAAAAAAGTTTGTTAAAGAAAATACTGTTAAAAGAATAAAAAAATTAGAAAGCGATTTGAGTGACACTTATTTAATTTATGATGGTTGGTATTTAACAAATGAATATATGTTTTCTGTTCGAATTTTAAAAGAAATAAGTTATAAAGATATTATAGTAGTAGAAGATGGATTTACTTTAGTAAATGGTAATAGAGGAAAAACACTTGGAAAGAAGCAAACAATTTATTTGAAAAATGGTGAAAAGTATAAATTAAAATCACGTTTTCCAAGTGATGAATCAATTCTATTTACCAAAATTATCAAACAAAAAAATACTAGTACTTATTTTGGAATTATTGAGGATTATTTAAAAATAAAAAATGATAATCATTTTTAATAATTAGCTATATTTAAAGGAGTTTAATATGAATAGAAATAATTTATTAGAAACAGTTAAAAAGCCTTATTTAGTTATTGTTTTAATAATATTAACATTACTGTTTTTTTCACTTGGTGAGATTTTAGTAAGAACTAATAAAAAAGTGTGTCAAGATTTTGATGAAGATAGGAGCTCTATTGATAATTTTGTTTGCATAGAAATAGAAAATCCACCTATTATGTTTAAAGTAACTCCAAATGGTGGAAAAGAGCAACTTTTTTATATTGTTTCAAATAGTAGTGAACAATACTTAGTTAAGCTACCACTTTATTTACATAATGATATAATGGAAGAATATGAAAAAGATAAAGAAAATTTTAAATATAAAATAGAGGGAACTACTTATAAAATATACGACTCTCTAAAACGTGCCTCTATTAAAACATATAATAAAGAATTTAATGAAAATATAATTAATTTTACAAACTATAATGAATATTTTGGTCATACTTATATTGATAGTGGTGAAAGTCCAACTATTATTATAAGAGTAATCTTTTATTTAATAGGAACCTTTTTTCTTATTATTAGTGTAGCTGTAATAATTGCCTATATTAATACAAGAAAAAATTTGAAATTAGCTATAAAAAAATATGGTAAAGAAGAATTAGAAAGACAATTAAACGATTCTAAAACAATAAGTTATCCTAAACCAGGTATCTATTTAACAGATAAATATATTATCTCTAATTCAACTGATTTTAAGGTTGTACCATACCAAGATATCTATTGGATGTATATTTTAAAGAAAAAAACAAATGGAATAACAGTTGGTACATATTTAACGGTGTGTACTAAAAATAAAAAAACCTTATTATTAGCATATATGTATAAAGATAAGATATTAATAGAGATAATGCAAAGAATATATGAAAAAAATAATTCAATATTGCTTGATTATACAAATGAAAATTTAAAAAAATATAAAGAATTTATAAAAAATAGAAAAAAGGAGATGTAACTGTGGCTTTTGATTATAAAAAAGAATATAAAGAATTTTATATGCCTAAAAATAAACCTAGTATTGTTAAAATACCCAAAATGAATTATATCGCTGTTCGAGGTAAGGGTAATCCAAATGATGAATTTGGCGAATATAAAAAATCAATTGGCTTATTATATGCGATTGCTTTTACTATTAAGATGAGTTATAAAGGAACTCACAAAATAGATGGATACTTTGAATATGTTGTTCCACCACTTGAAGGTTTTTGGTGGCAAGAGGGGCTAAAAAATACTATTGATTATAATGACAAAGATAATATGCAATTCATTTCTATAATAAGACTACCTGATTTTGTTAGTAAAAAAGATTTTGATTGGGCAATTAGTGAAGCAACTAAAAAGAAAAAACAAGATTATTCAAAAGTCGAGTTTTTAACTTATGATGAAGGACTTTGTGTAACTTGTATGCATATTGGTCCTTATGATTCAGAACCAAAAACTATTGAAATTATGCATAATTATGTCAAAGAAAATGGCTATGAATTGGATATAAATACAAAAAGATATCATCATGAAATATATTTAAGTGATCCAAGACGAGTAGATTCAACTAAACTAAAAACAGTTATAAGACATCCTATTAAAAAAATTAAATAAAGAATTACTTATATAAAATTATTATTACTATATGTTATAATTAATTTAAATAATATCATAGATTTATAAAAATATTATTAAAAAGGAGTGCATTTATGATAGAATTAAAAAATGTCCAAAAAATTTATAAAGCTAAAAAGAGTTTTCAAACTACAGCTTTAAACGACATCAATCTAAAAATTGATAATACTGGTATGGTATTTATTGTTGGTAAAAGTGGTAGTGGTAAGTCAACATTGCTTAACTTACTTGGTGGGTTAGATTCTCCAACTAGTGGTGAAATTTTAGTAAATGGAAAAAATATTGAAAAATTTAATAAAAACGAATATGATTCATATCGTAATACTTATATAGGTTTTATTTTTCAAGAATTTAATGTTTTAGATTTATATAATGTTTATGAAAATATCGAACTATCACTTAAACTTCAAAGTCAAGAAGTTTCAAGAGAAGAAATTGATAGTCTATTAGATAAATTAGGAATAAGTAATTTAGGTAATAGAAGAATAAATGAACTTTCAGGTGGTCAAAAACAAAGAGTCGCAATTGCACGTGCTCTTATTAAAAAGCCAAAAATCATAATGGCTGATGAACCAACTGGAAATTTAGATCAAAAATCGAGTGAACAAATCTTTGATATTTTAAAAAATATTAGTAAAACAGAATTAGTAATAGTTGTATCTCATGATATGGAATCAGCTAAAAAATATGCTGATCGAATTATCGAAGTTCAAGATGGAGATATTATAAATGATACTGCTCCAGTAGAAAAAATAGAAAATAAAGAATTTGAATTGAAAAAATCAAGTTTACCATTTTCTTATGCTTTAAAAATGGCTTTTAAAAATTTTAAAGCCAAACCACTTAAATTAGTTATGACAATTATGCTAACAACTATTTCACTTATATTTATGGGATTAGCTGTTACGTGTGCTTTATTTAATAAGACAAGTCTTGCTTTAAACACTGTGAAAGATAATAAAACTTATACTTATGATATTGCATATAGTAAGACTAATGGTAATGGAGGTGCTGAGACAATCGCATTAGATGAAAGCAATTTAGAAGAAATCAAAAAAATTACTAATGCTGATTTAAATTTAGTATATTCATTATATAGTGGTGGTGAACTTTTAAATTTTGAATTTGGAGAATTAGATTATGGTAATTCTATGTATCCTATTTATTTAGATAATTTTAAATTTATTGAAATAAATGATTCAAGAATAATAGGAAGTTTAATAGGAAGTGAACCTGCTAATTCTAACGAAATAGTTGTACATAAATACTTTGCAGATTATATTATGAAATTTGGTATAAAAGATGCAACTGGTAAATTATATTTTCCTAAAAGTTATGAAGAAATAATTAATTCTAAAACAGAATTAAAATTAGAACAAAATAAAGTTATAATAACAGGAATTGTTGATGATGATTATAGTTTATACGAAGAAGCTAAAAAATTAGGACATTTTGGTGAAAATTATGATTTAGAACAATATTATCGTGATAATTATTGTTCTAAAGGAGAAATCATCTACGTAAAAGGCTTTATTGAAAATGTTATTTTAGATGAAAGCAAAGATAAAATTTTAGATAATGCTTATCTAAGTAATGGAACAAATAATAATAGTACTTATATACCTAATTTAAAAAGTTTAAATGAAAATATAACAATTGTTACTAAAGATGGCATAAAAAATATAAGTTCTTTAGAAAAAAATCAAGTTGTTATTAGTTCAATAGGAGATATTGACCAAAATTTTTACGACGCATTTAATAATTACTATGATGAAGTTATGAACAGTAATTTAGATTATTTTGATTATAATGATGTTATGAATGACTTTAACATTTCTTATTTAGAGCAAAATACATTAAAACCACTTTATTTAAGTTCATACCAAGTTAATATGAATAGTTCTGAGTTAGAAATAGTAGGAGTATCAGTAGATGGAAATAATTATGTTAGTTCTAGTTTATTAGATGATATTAAATTACCTACAAAAGAAATTTATACAGTAAGAATATATGATAATAATTTAAATAACTTAAGAAAAGTTTTTAATAAACTAGAAAGCAATCTTGATGATGATAACTTAGAAGCAGGCTTATATTATAACTATTCCTTTGAATATGCTGGAGAGGTTAATTATATTGCGTATATATATAAATTTTTAGCTAAATTTATTTTAATTGCTAGTTTAGTTTGTATGCTATTTACTTTCTTGTTATTTTCAAGTTTTATCGTAATATCTATTTCTTATTCTAAAAAAGAAATAGGAATTTTAAGAGCACTTGGAGCAACTAGTAAAGATGTAATTAAAATATTTGGATATGAGGCTATTCTAATTGCCTTAATTGCGTGGATTTTCTCTATTATAGGTTGGTTAGTATCTTGCAATTTCTTAAATAGTTATATTTTTGGTAAATATTACTTTATTATAAAAGGATTTGTCGTAAGTCCAATTACACCAATTGTTATGCTTGTTTATACATTCTTTATTGCGTTATTAGTTACATCATCATCTATTAGTAAAATATCTAAAGTAAAACCAATTGACGCTATTTTAAATAAATAAAAAATTTAAATGTTATATAGAGCAAATAATATTTTAAATTTGCTCTATTTTTTGATATAATTAAATTACAAATATTATAGCGACTAATTCTAGATATTATTTTTAGTAAAAAATTGAGTGTTAATTAAAAAGATTATATAAAAGGAAATGATAATATGGAAAATATTGTTATAGGAATAGAAGGGTTAGTAGGAAGTGGCAAAACTTCTATATGTAGAGAATTATTAAATAGATTACCAAATAGTATCGTCCTTCATGGTGGTAATTTATATAGAGGTATAGTATATGCTTTTATGAAAAATAATACAGATATTTCTTCCTTAAAAGATGTTGATATTATCAAAATAATGGAAAAATTAAATGTAAGAATAGAATTAGAAAATAATGAAACTGTAGTATATGTTAATGGCGAAAAAATAAATGAAGAAGATTTGCAAAACGAAAAAACATCAATGTTAGTATCAATGGTGGGTAGTATTGCTGATAATACTAAGTTATTTATCTTTGCTAAAAATATTATTGATGATTTTAAGAAAAAATATAATGTTATAGTATCTGGTAGAGATTTAATGAAAATTTATCCAGCTCTTGATTATCACTTTTTAATTACATCTTCATTAGAAAAAAGAGTAAAAAACAAATCAATTCAATATGGAAAAGATGTCAATTTAGATGAACTTAGAAAACATATTATTAAAAGAGATGAATTGCAAGAAAAATCAGGTTTTTATAAAGAATATTCTAACACTATAAAAGTAGATGTGACTGAATGTAAAAGTTTGACTGAGTCAACTAATAAAGTTTGTGAGTATATAGAAGAAATAAAAAATAAAGTGGGATAATAACTTAAAAAATAATATTTACAAGGGGGAATTTATATGAAAATTGTAACTAAAAAACAAGCTAAAAAATCTAAATATGCAAATACTAGTTCAGTATTAGATTACTCAATGGATTTAAATGAAAAAAATTTGGACTTTTGTATTAACACAATAAAAGGAAGATATCCTGAAAAAGGTTATTGCTCAAATTTAGGATGCGAAGAGATATGTTATATATTAGATGGTAGTGGAGAAATACATAAAAAAGATGATAAGACTATTCAATTCTCTAAGGGAGATATCATTTTTATAAACAAAAAGGATATTTATTATTGGAATGGAATTTTCGAATTAGCAATAGTTTGTACACCTGCTTGGAGTAAAGAACAATGTAAATTAATTGATGAGTAATTGTATAATGTAAAATGCTTAATTTTAAGCATTTTTTTAATATAATTATAAACTTGATAAAATAATATATTTTATGATAATCGATAAATATATATTGACAAATGATAAAATATGATATATTATTTAATCGAGGTGTTGATATGAAAAAAAGTTCATTAGCAAAATTTATATGGATTATTTTAATTGTTATTTTAGTAGTAGGTATTGGTTGTTTATTCTTCCTACCTAGCTTATATGATTTATTTAAAGACAAAAGTGTTAAAGAATTTACTGAACATACATTAATATATAGAATAGCCTTTTATTCATGTTATATTATTTGCTTAATAATTGTATATAAATTAACTTGTTTATTTAAATATATTTTTAGTGACACACCATTTAGAAAAGAAGTGGAAATGTCTCTAAAAATAAGCGCTATTTTATTTATGATATTATTTGTCATAATAATCATTAAAACAATATTTATACCAACTTTATTATCGTTTGCCGTTGCTTTTGTTTGCTTTATTGCGTCTTTAAGTTTTTATGTTTTAGCTGAAGTTATAAAAGTAGCTATTTTCTATAAAAGCGAAATAGATTATACAGTATAGGTGAATATATGATAATTGTAAATTTAGATGTTATGATGGCAAAAAGAAAAATGTCGTTAAATGAACTTAGTGAAAGAACAGGTATAACGACAACTAATTTATCAATATTAAAAACAAATAAAGCAAAAGCAATTAGATTTTCAACTTTAGAAGCTATATGCAAAACATTAAATTGTCAACCAAGCGATATATTAGAATATAGAGGTGATAATGATGGAAAATGATTTAAAAATAACTAGAAAAAACATTATTATTTTATTAGTAGCGTCTCTTTTATTTGTGTTTTTTCATAATTTAGATATTGATTGGTATATAAAAGATATAATTGTACCATTTACTCTTTTAATATTAGCATACATAATTATTTTTAATAGTGAAAATAATTTAAATAAGAAGGCTTACATTTTTCTTATTCCTTTAATACTAATCTTGATAAGTGGTTTGCTACTTAAATTAGATGAAAATAATATGCTTTTTAATATTTTTGTTATACCACTTTTAATTTCTATTTTTTTATTCTCATTAACCAATAAAAATTATAAAATATCACTTAGAACTTCTATGTGGTTATTTAAATTATTTCCTGCAAGTTTATTTGAAAATTTATCATATTTAAAATTTGAAACAAAAAAAGAAAAAAATAGTCGTTTAGGTAGTATCATTTTTGGTGTTTTTATAGGAACGATTATTGGTATTATTATACTATTATTACTTATGAGTGCTGATGCTTATTTTAAATCATTCATTTCTAATATCTTTAATTCTTTTAATATAGATTTTGGTAGTATAATTTTACTAATTATTTCATTTATCATTTTATTTAGTGTTTTAATAAATATTTTTCTTAATCGTGAAACTGAAGTTGAAGAAAAAGAGTATACTAAATTAGATGAAGTTATGGTAATTACTGTTTTAGCAATTATAAATACGATATTCGTTTTATTTCTAATTTCTGAAATATCACGTTTAACAATTAACTTTTTAAAATTACCAGTTGAATATACTTATGCTAGTTATGCTAGAGAAGGATTCTTCCAACTTCTTTTTGTAACAATGATTAATTTTGTTATTATCATGTATTTATTATATAAAACAAAAATTATTGATGAAAGTTCTAAAATAAAAAAATTAATTTTTATTCTTATTACTTTTTCTATTATTTTAATATTTAATTCTTACTATCGTATGTATCTATACATAAATAATTATGGTTTTACTGTTTTAAGATTACAAGTAATATTGTTTTTAACAATGGAACTTATTATTTTTAGTATCTTAATAAAAAAGATATTTAAAGGATTAAAATTTAATGATGCATTAATATATTTTGTTGTTATGATTAGTTTCTATATATTAAATTTATATTTATGTAATGAAGCATTTATCAATTTTATAAATTAGGAATAGTATTATTATTAATTATATACTTGCTATGTGTCCAGTTATGTTTTTATCGTTACCACTTTTCATAATAATTAGATTTACTATTTATAAAATGGTTTTAAAGACAAAAATTAATTTGTATCATGAAATATTACTATTATTACTGTTTATGTTTATTTTAGGATTGTTATCAATAGCTTTAACTGGTAACTTTAATATTAAAAACTTTGATATTAATCGAATAAATTTGATTCCATTTAAAATTTTAGTTGAAACATATAAGGAAGTTTTTATCAATCATAATCTTAATTATTTTATTATTAGTTTTTTAGGTAATATCATTATGTTTATACCAATAGGAATACTTATTCCAATCCTTTTTAAAATAAAAAATCTAACAGTAATTTTTATTGGATTTTCTCTTTCCTTATTCATTGAAATTAACCAATTATTTTTAGTAAGAGGAACTGATATAGATGACATAATATTTAATACTTTAGGAACTACTTTAGGATTATTAATATATAAATTATTATATAAAAAACTAAAAAGTAGATTAGATAAATTTAAACTAATTAAATTATAAATGATGCAATAGTATAAAACTATGAAAAACTATAAAATTGCTTTTTTCATAGTTTTTATGTTATAATTTGGATGGTGATAAATAATGAATAAAGAAGAATTAAAATTGTTAGTGGATAAGTTAGAGTTGCCAAAAGATGAATTTTACATTTTAGGTAGTGGTAGTTTATTACTATATGGGATAAGAGATGTAGCACATGATTTAGATTTATGTGTATCAGAAGAATTATTTAATATATTAAGAGAAAAATATAATATTGATGAAAGTAGTAAAAATGCCTGTGGATTTTATTCTATTTCAGAAAAAATTGAAGTAGTCGTTAATCCAAAATATGATTTTGAGAGAGACTTTATTGATGGTTATCCAGTAGAAAAATTAGAAAAAATATTAAAATTTAAAGAAATAAGAAATGAGCAAAAAGATATTAAAGATATAGCAAAGATTAAAGAATATATATCTTTGCATTCAAAAAGGTAATTATATTTAAATTGATTAATATTAAAAAAATGGCAGAAAATAGTTAATCTGTCTTTTTTATGTTATAATTATTATAGTTAAGAAAAATTTAGCTAGAAACAATAAAGGAGTAAGTATTATGAAAAAATTAATAATAGAAGTTGGTTCTACTTGTACTAAAATTGATGAATTTGATGGTAAAAATGTAAAAAGATTAGATGAAATAACTATTTTCTTTAAAAAAAATTACAATGAGGATAAAAAAATAAGAGAAAGTGATTTAAAAAAATTAATTGAATGTGTAAATAAATATAAAAATTATGATGATATATATATTGGTGGCACTAGTATATTTAGAACATTAAATAAGGAAGAAATTAGTAAATTTAAGGAACAATTTAAATTAGAAACTGGTTATGATTTTCATATTATTTCACAAGAACAAGAAGGTGAATTTACTGTTATTGGAGCAACTAGAAATATAAAAAATAAAGTTTGTGTTTTTATAGGTGGAGGAGGGTCTACAGAAATAGCTATTTATGAAAATGGAATAGTAGAAAGTTCAAACAGTAAAATAGGGGTAATGGATATTATGAAAAAGTTCCCTGATTTAGGTAATGATATTGCTAAAACTTCATTAGAAGAGGTTAAAAATTATATTAAAGAAAGACTAAATTTACCAATATCTAAATCAGACATTTTAATTCTTGCTGGTGGTGGACATGAAAAATTTGCAAAGTTATCAGGTATCAAATATGAAAATAATACTTTATATTCAGATACTTTGGCTCCTATCATGATTGACATAAAAATGCGAATTTCAGAAACAGAAAGATATTATAAAGAAATATCTCTTGAATCTATAAAAAATAATGTTAATGATCCTGATTGGTGGTATGCAACAAGAGCAATGTGTGCTTTTGTATTAGTTGTTGCTGAAGCAATTGGCGCTAAATACATAGTTCCTACTAATATTGGCATGGTTCATGGAATTATAGAAAAAGAAAGTCAAAAACTGAATAAATAAATTTGAAAGATTAACCATTATTAAATGGTAATTTTTTTCATATATTGAACAAAAAAAATCAATTCTACTTTCAATAGGTGTTAATTTTAAAAAATTATAGTTATTATATTTTATGGGAGGAACATTTATGGATCAAATTAAAATTGGAAAATTAATTGCGCAATGTCGTAAAATAAAAAAATTAACACAAAAAGAATTAGCTGATATGTTAGGTGTAACTGATAAATCGGTTAGTAAGTGGGAAACAGGTGGTTGTTTACCTGATGTCTCTTTATATAAACCTTTATGTGATATTTTGGGCATTACTTTGAATGAATTTTTTGCTGGTGAAAAAATTGCTGATGAAAATTATAAGAAAAAAGCTGATGAAAATTTATATAATGCTTTAGAAAATAGTGTCTTTACATTAAAAGAAAAACAAGAATATTTTAAGAAAAAATGGGAGAAAGAACATTTTTTTGAATTAATAGCTACGATGCTCATTATAATTTTTTTCATTATTTTTGGTTTTATTAAAGATAATGGTTTGCAATATTTATTTATGATTATTGGATTTATAGCTGGTATAGTTGAAAATAATAGTATGATGGCTTATATAGAAAGAAACGCTTATGGTAAAGCAACAACAACTTCAACAGAATTTAAAGATTCCATTGAAAGTTTTAAAGAATTTAAGCAACGAATGAAAAAATTTGATACTAAAAAAGAAGCTATTGATTATCTTATTAGTAAAACTGGTTTGAAAAAAGATGAATGTAAAACAATTTATGAATTCATAATGAATTTTGATTTTAAAGATTTTTAAAAGAAATAATTATTTTAATATTATAGTTTTCTATAATATTTTTATATACCCCCTTATTCACAAAATACCATAGTAGGTATATAATAAATACTGAGGTGTTTAAATTGGAACAAATTCATCATAATAGTAAAAAGACAATGAGAGGTACTAACGAGAAAAAAGCAATTATAAATCGTCTCAATCGAATAAAAGGACAAATTGATGGAATAAAAAGAATGGTTGATGAAGATAAATATTGTAATGATATTATGATACAATTATCAGCAGTAGAAAAAGCTGTAAATAGTTTATCAAATTATATTTTAGAAAATCATTTATATTCTTGCGTTTCTAAGGATTTAGAGAATGGTAATTTAGAAATACTTGATGAACTTATAAGCTTATTTAAAAGATTTAATAAATAAAGGAGATGATTATTATGAAAATAATTTTAAAAGTGAATGGTATTGAATGTAGTGGTTGTGAAAATCGAATTCAAAAATCATTAACAGAAATAACTGGTATATCAAGTGTTAAGGCTAGTCATGAGACTGGTAGTGTTGAAATAAGTTCAAATGAAACAATTGATATCGATAAAATTAAAGAACGACTTGATGTATTAGGATTTGAGGTAGTGGAAATTATATATGAGTAAAATAATTTTAAATATTGGTGGTATGACTTGTAGTGCTTGTTCAAATGGTTTAGAAAAATATTTAAAAAGACAACAAGGGATTAAAAATGTAAGCGTCAATTTAGTTTTAGGGCAAGCTTTAATCGAATATGATGATAATATAGATATTCAAAAACTTAATCAATATATAAAAGAGGCTGGTTTTGAAAGCTTAGGCGTTTATAATGAAAAAAAAGAAAATAGCCAAGATATTAAAAAAACTAATCTTATTATATTTGGTTTCTTAACTATTTTAATAATGTATATCGCAATGTCCCATATGATTAATTTACCAGTTATACCATTTTTAAGTTTAGAAAAATATCCACTTAATTATGCTTTGTGTTTATGTTTTTTTAGTATATTATTCTTATTTTATGGATTAGATATTTTTAAAAGTGGCTATAAAAATTTAATTCATAAAACACCAAATATGGATACATTAGTTTCAATTGGTGTATTAGCTAGTTTTTTATATAGTTTATTTGGTACTGTAATGATTTTTTTAGGTAAAAATAACTATGTTCACAGTTTATATTTTGAGTCAGTTTCAACTGTTATTTTCTTTATTAAAATAGGAAGGTTTATTGATTCAAGAACTAAAGAAAAAACTAAAGAAGCTATAAAAGAATTAGTAGAAATCACACCTACAATGGCAATTTTAAAAATTAATGATAAAGAAAAAGAAGTAACTATCGATGAAGTTAAAATTGATGATATTCTAATTTGCAAACCAGGAATGAAAGTTGCAGTCGATGGTATTATTGTTAGTGGTAGTGCTCATTTAGACGAAGCATTTATAACTGGTGAATCAGTTCCTGTTAAGAAAAACGTTAACGATAACGTTATTGCTGGTAGTATTAATTATGATGGTTACTTTGAATACAAAGCTTTAAAAATTGGTAAAAATTCAACTATATCAGAAATTGTTAAATTAGTTAGTGAAGCAACTAATACAAAAGCTCCAATTTCAAAAATAGCTGATAAAGTAAGTGGAATTTTTGTCCCAGCAATTATGATAATTGCGTTTTTAACTTTAATTATTTATTTAATTTTAGGTACAGATTTTAATATAGCCTTAACACACTTTGTCAGTGTTTTGGTTGTCGCTTGTCCTTGTGCTTTAGGTTTAGCAACACCACTAGCTATTGTAATTAGTGAAGGACGATGCGCAAAAGGTGGTATTTTAGTTAAAACTAGTGAAATTTTAGAAAATGCTCATAAAGTTGATACCATTGTTTTTGATAAGACAGGTACTTTAACTTATGGTAATCTAAAAATATCAAAAATATATAATTATAGTAATTATAATAATGAAGAATTAATGAAAATTATATCTAGTTTAGAAAGTTATTCAACTCATCCAATTAGTAAAGTATTTAATAATTATGCCAGCGAAAATAACTTAAAACTATATAATGTTAAAGAATTTGAAAATATTGCTGGTATGGGTCTATCTGGTTTTGTTAATAAAAATGAATATTATGTTGGTAATAATAAAATTATTTCTAAATTAAAAATAAAAAATAGTTATAAAACTGATGAAGAAAATTTAACTAAACTAGGTAATAGTATTGTTTATGTAATCGAGAATAAAAAAATAATTGCCTTACTTGGTCTTAGTGATATTGTAAGAAGTAATGCCAAAGAAATAATTGAAAAATTATATAATTTAAATAAAAAAATTATAATGCTTACTGGTGATAATTATGAAACAGCAAACATTGTAGCTAATGAGTTAGGAATTAAAGAATTTGTTTCTGAACTATTACCTAAAGATAAACTTTTAAAAATAGAACAATTAAAAAACTCTAATAAAGTAATGATGGTAGGGGATGGAATTAATGATGCTCCATCGTTAGCAGCTTCAACAATAGGCGTTTCTTTATCAGGTGGAACAGATGTTGCCAATAATTCAGCTGATGTAATTTTAATGAATGATAATTTAGAATCTTTAGTACAACTATTAATAATTAGTGAAAGAACAATTAAAAATATAAAGCAAAATTTATTCTGGGCTTTCTTTTATAATATTTGTATGATACCAATCGCAATAGGGTTACTTTCAAAATTAGGGATTAATATGACACCAATGGTTGCTAGCTTAGCTATGACTTTAAGTAGTTTAACTGTAGTTTTTAATGCCTTAAGATTAAAAAAGTAAAATAATCAAAAAGCATTTAATTTACAAGCATAACTAGAAATGATATAATGTATTGGAGGTGTTTAACTATGAAGAAGATGTTAACAGGATTACAACCAACAGGCATAATAACACTAGGTAACTACATAGGCGCTATAAAACAAATGGTTAAATATCAAGATATGTATGAGTCATATTTATTTATAGCAGATTTACATTCAATTACTATTCCACAAGATCCTTTAGAATTATCTAAAAATATAAAAAGCTTATTAGCTATTTATTTAGCTTGTGGTATAGATCCTAATAAAAATAAAATTTTTATTCAATCAGAAAATTTATATCATGCTAATATTTCTTGGTTGTTAGAATGTAATACATATTATGGTGAATTATCTAGAATGACACAATTTAAAGATAAAAGTAAAAAAAGTGCTAACTTTACTAGTGGATTACTTACTTATCCAGTATTAATGGCTTCTGATATCTTAATATATGATGTTGACTATGTACCAGTAGGAATTGATCAAAAACAACATGTTGAATTAGCACGTGATATAGCTATAAGATTTAATAAAAAATTTGGGGAAACATTTAAAATTCCAGAACCATTAATGACTACTGAAGGTACAAAAATTATGGATTTAGTAGATCCTACTAAAAAAATGAGTAAATCAAGCGATAATCCTAAAGGTGTTATAAGAATATTAGATGAACCAGATGTAATTAGAAAAAAAATTATGGGAGCTACTACAGATTCTGATACATTTATTAAATTTGATCCTATAAATAAACCTGGTGTTTCTAATTTAATAAATATATATGCTTCATTAAGTAATAAAAAAATTGAAGAAGTAGAAAAGTTATTTGTAGATAAAAAATATGGAGAATTAAAAAAAGAAGTAGCAGATTTAGTTGTTGATGAATTAACAAAAATTCAAACTAAATACTATGAGCTAATTAATAGTAAAGAATTAGATAAAATACTAGATGAAGGAATTAATTTTACTAGGGAAATTGCTAAGAAAAAATACGAAATAATGAAAAATAAAATGGGATTACATAGGTAATCCTATAATTGCCGATTTAGTTTAGTGGTAAAACAGATGCATGGTAAGCATCAGCGGACAGTTCAATTCTGTCATTCGGCACCAGATTGATAGGAAACTCGAACTTTTCGAGTAAAAATAAGAAAATGGCTTGTCAAAAAGTCGTTTTTATGATACTATGTATTTGTCAAGGAAACTTGCATAAAATACAAATGGAACATTCAATATTGCAGTGTTGAGTGTTGCCTATAAATGAGCATCACCTAAATCATTGCTGAGTTAGGTGATTTTCTTTTTATATTAGAACTATAAATAGTAATAATACTAATAGGAAGATAAGAATTACTAGAGATAGAATTAAAAAATCCTTCTTGTTCATTGTATCGCCTCCCTTCTTTCATGAAGTTTGGCAATCACCCAACTATTAAATGTTCCAAATATATTATGCTAAACATTTGTTCTTGATACAATAATTTTATACAAAATTGTGACAATTTAGAAAACACACTTGCATATTGACAAAATCAATATGCGTTATAGGAGTAAAATATTATGAAAAGTTTGTTAGAAACTAATATATACGATGTAAATGGTAATTTATTAATCTGTGGAACTTGTTTACCAAATATGCAAAGAATAGGATATGAAGAATTTGCTAAAAAATTTGATACTATACTTTGCTTATGTCTTGAAAAGGATCATATTAACATGGCTATCACAAAAATCTGTGGAATGATATCTACAAAAAAATTAACTAGTATAACATTTGCATCTGTCAATAAATCACCACATTGTATTCAACTTCATTATATAAAGAATGAGATAAAAAGAATTATGAATAATGACGATTTACCATTAATGAAAAGCGTTATCATACAAAATAATCAGATATATAATATAGAAGACGATATACTTTCCTTATCAAAAGACCTTGTTAAATTATCCACAATAGATTCAAATTAAGAGTTGTTGTACGTCTTCCTTTAGGGCACCATTGAGATTAAAAATTGCGCTTTAGCGATTAGATTATAGATAAAGTTTATATTATTTGATATTATGGGCTTTTTCTCTATACATTTTAAATAAAGAATCAAAAGAATATTGAAATATGCTATAATAAAGATGGCGAGGAACTATAAATAATTAAGGAGTGAAAAAATGCTAAATCAAGAAAATATAAATAAATTTAGGAAGAATTATGAAAAAGATAATACAAATAAAATTAGACAGAGAATGTTAAATAAAGTTCAATTAGTTGATTTGATTCAAGATGTAGATACTAAATTGAGTCATGATTTTAGTATAAATATTAAAACTCATAGTATTATGGATCAGAAAGCATCAGGGCGCTGTTGGTCTTTTGCAGGATTGAATATTTTAAGGGAAAAAGTAATAGAAAAATGTGAAATGGATAATTTTCAACTATCAGGTAGTTATATTGCTTTTTATGATAAATTGGAGAGATTTAATATTCTATTAGAAAGATTAATAACCTATAAGAATGATAATAAAAAACTATATGACAGATATGTATCTAATTTATTAGAAAATGGCATGACAGATGGAGGTTATTTTACTCAGTTTGCTAATTTAGTATATAAATATGGTGTAGTTCCAAAAAGTATTTTTCCTGAAACCTTTTCATCTTCAAATACTTATGAAATAAATCAAATATTATCAAGATTATTAAGAAAGTATTATTTAGAATTAGAAGAATTTCAAGATGACGAAAAATTATTAAAGAACAAATATATGGAAAGAGCATTTAATATAATAACAAATGTATATGGTATGCCTCCTGAAAAATTCAACTTTGAATATACTGATAAAAATGGTAAGTATCACATAGATAAAAACATTACCCCAAAAGAATTTTATGATAAATACATAGGTATAAATTTGATTGAAGACTATGTAGAAATATCATCTTATCAAGATGAAAAAATTAAATATAATAATGTTTATATAGAAGATGAAAGTTCTAGAATTAGTGGAAAAGATAATAATATAACTTTGAATTTATCTCCAAAGGAATTTCAAGATTTGATAATAAAGCAATTAAAAGCTAAAGAGCCTGTTTATTTTTATTGTTCTACAACTTCAAAAAGCGTAGATGGTATATGGCTTGACATTATGGAAAGATATGGTGAAATTTTTGGAGTAGATTTAAAATTAGATAATAACTCTATCTTAAAAACTAATGGTATTACTAATTATCATTGTATGATAATAACAGGTGCTAATATAATTGATAATAAGGTTACAAAATGGAAAATAGAAAATAGTTGGGGAAGTAAATATGGTAATCAAGGATATTATGTAGCAACAGACGATTGGGTAAAAAACTATGTTCACAGAATTGTTATAAATAAAAAATATTTAACTACAAAACAATTAGAGATTATGAATCAAGATATAATTAGATTAGAAAAATGGGATGCTAAGTTTTAAATCTATTGCAATTTTGATTTCAAAAAGTATTGAAAGTTTCGCTATAGATGGTGTATATTATATATCAAGATGTGCCTAGGAAACTTTAGAAGCCTTAGGTCTTTTTCATTTTCTAGCAAAGTTATTACTTTATAAGCGTTATAATTTATCTATCAAATACAAATGAGCTTATTTTTTACTGTTAGGTGCAAAACCCCATTGGTAAACGCACCATAGAGAAATTTAGTTGAACTTTCGAGTGATAATAAAAAACTACTTTCAATTTAATTTTGAGAGTAGTTTTATTTTGTCAATTTAGAAAACACACTTGCATATTGGCTATGCCAATAAGTCATAATTCTACAATTTGTAGAGGCAATATTATGTATTTATATGTTAAAATGTAATTGGTGATATAAATGAATTTAGGTAATAGAATAGCAAAATTAAGAAAAGAAAAACATGTAACACAACAACAACTAGCAGACAAGCTTTTTGTAACTGATAAAACAATTTCAAGTTGGGAATCTAATAGAACAGAACCTAATTTAGAAATGATAATAAAAATAAGTGAAGTATTAGAAGGGAGTGTGGGGTGTTTAATTTATGGAGATAATCATAAAAATGATATTGAAACCGAAATTAAAATTAAATTGTCTAAAGATGAATTTACAGTTGTTGAAAATATTATGAAAAATAATGCTGAATTTTTACAAAATAATAAGCAATGTGATACTTATTATCAACCACTACATAGGAAGTTTTTAAAAGAAAATAAAGAAACTATAAATGAATGGCTAAGAATTGGTATAAGAGGTAATAAAAAAATCTTAAATTATAAAAATTGGTATGATAATGTGTATTGTGATGAATATGAAGTTGAGATAGATAATGATAAAAATTTAGATAAAATATTTCAAATATTGGGATTAGAAAAGATTGCCATAGTAAATAAAGTAAGAAATACATATTTTTATTTAAATAAGTATGAAGTTGCCTTGGATTATGTTGATAATCTTGGATACTTTATAGAAATAGAAGTCAAAAAATATGATGAAAATGCAATAAAAGAATATGATGGCTTGATTAAAGTTGCAAAAAATCTTAATTTGAATTTAAATAATATGGATAAAAGAGGTTATCCATATCATATTATTTATAATGATTAGCTTAACATAAAAAGTTATTGTACGTCCTCCCTTAGGGCACCAGAAAGCAATCTGTCCAAACTTTTATAGTTTAGGACTTAAATATATAAGTATCAATTACAAAAAAATAGTTGATTACTTTAAAGAGTTATGGAAAAAGTTTATAGAATTTTTACAAAACAAATTCTTCTCTAATGATAAATATGATGACTTCATTAATTATTTATAACTTGATGATAATGAGATTGATATAATACAAAATAATAAAAAGAATGATAAAAGTGATGAATTTGAGAGATAAATATGTTAAAATAATAAGTAATTAATGGAGGTTTCTTTATGCAAAAAAATAAAAAAAATAAAAAAATAGACTGTGATCAAATAATTGCAGGAGCATTATTAAAATTTGAATCACTTGATAATGTTGACATTAGTTTATTAATTATTGATTTAGAAAAAAAACTAAATATAGAAGTTATGGGCTTTTGGAGTTATTCACCTAATCATTTAGGAAAATATATTGAAACGCTTGCTAATGGAACAATTAAATTAAAAGATGGTATCTCATTAGATTATTTTATCGAAGGAGAAAATTGTACTTTACGACAAAAATTATTGGAAGTAGCGGGAAATAAAGTTGCTAACTATTTTAGTAGTTTAGATATAGAAAAATATAAAACAGAAAAAGAAAAAACTTTAAAAGCTAACAAAGAAAAAGCTTTAAATGAAGCAAACATATTACTTATATCAGATATTCAAGACGATTACGATGAACTTATAAAATATGGCTTTAAAAACGTTGATTATTTCAAATCTATTATAAGAGCAGATTCTTATTTTGCTAAACATCCAGAGGAATTGGAAAAATATCATATTGTTTTAAAAGGAAATCAAAATGTTCAGCACTGTTGTTTTGAGGGAGATGTTGAATTAGATAGAACAATTGATAGATTAAGAGATGACAAACATATTCTTAAATCATCTTTATATAGATATGATTATCCTGATCATATAGAGTTAGTTAGCTATTTGAGTGATAGAAATAATCATAGAAGTTGGGATACAAAAGAATTAACTTATCAAGGCATCTTTGATAGAATTGTAGAAAATATATTAATTAATCAAACATTAGAAAAAGTCGATTCAAAAGGCAAGAATTTTGTACCAATTCAAGACTATATTAATCCAAATAGATTACCTTTACCAACCAAAAAATCTGATTTAAAAATATTATACTTAGATTCTATAAGGGTTAGTAAGTATGCTGATAGAATTGCTAGTGAATTAGGCCTATATGTCGATTTTAAAGAAGATGGTAATTGTAGTTTAGGTAGATATGTTAAAAATAATCTTGGTAAATATGATATTATTATTGTACAACGTATGCATTCAGGTAATCTTTTAAGTATGAATCACGAGAGTACAGAGCAATGTAAAGATACAGGAAAAGAACTAACTCTTTTTGTAGCCCAAGATGACCTTCCTTGGGGTGTTGACAGGGATTTAGCAAACGGTATTAAATTAGGATATGTGTTTGGAGGAAACTATGCTCCAGATTTTGAATATCATAGCAAAGAAATTAGAATTTTAAGACAACCAATTGAGGTTGAATCAAAAGATGAATATTGGACAAAATATGATCAAAGTCAATATTCACAGATGAAAGGTATTATAGAGGCATCAGTCAATTTTTATAATCAAGCTTTATTACAAAGGTGCAAGCCTACAATAAGTGATTTAGATTTCAAAACAGCAGAAGAATTAGATCAAGATTATATAAATGCTTATGAAAATAAACAAGCAATTAGAGAAGCAGAACTTGCTCCTATAAGATTATTTGATAATATAAGATATTCGATTACAAGTTATTTAAATTATAGAAAAAGTGGATTAATAAATCAAATCCCAGAAGGTTTAAAAATTACTGAAGGAAAAGATGGTATTAGAGTTGAAAATGTTTATCAGGGCAAAACATCATGTGCTATTGTTTTTCCTAAAGGATATAAGCGTAACAATTTGAGAATATTTGAAATTCAAACTCTATCTAAAAAAGGAACTCTATCTGCTCCACAAACAATTGGTGTATATACGAGTGAATATGAAAATCTTGAAAGCATTCCAAATAGACCAGATGAAAAACAAAAAAGTGCTCTTATATCTATTGAAAAGAAAATTAATGTTGCTTTAAAACCATTAAATGAAGAAGCTTGGAAAAAACAATTGGAACAAGAAGCACAAGAATCAAAAACATTAAATTTAAAAAGAAATAATAAAAAAAGAAGACAATATTAAAAGATGTGTTATAATTGAATTAAGAAATTGATACAAATATTGTGTTGATTGCTGAATTTCGTGAAAAAAAGTTTGAAATAACTTTCTTACTCGCATCAGAGTGATACAAAACTCGAACTTTCTAGTTATTCTAGGAATTCGAGTTTTAATATATTAAAAATTCTGGTATAATGCTTGTAGTGATTAAATTGAGTCTGTCAAGTTAGAAAACGCACTTGCATAATGACATAGTCATTATGCATAGGAGGTTATATGTCAAAAATTTCTAAAAACATAAAAATGTTAGATATATTATCATCAGGAAAAAAATATACTTCCAAACAATTGTCAGAAATTTTAGAAGTAAGTCCTAGAATGATACGAACATATAAAGATGAGTTAGAGAAGGAAGGAATATACATTGATACTATTTTAGGTAAAGATGGCGGATATAAATTACGTTCAAAAGTTGAACTTCCATCAATTCTGTTTAATAAAAATGATATTAAATTAATTGAGTCGTTGATACAAAAAATTGATGACCAAAAAATTTTAAAGGATTTAAATGAGATAAAACAAAAAATTATAAACTATTGTAATTTAGTAAATAATGAAATTAATTTTTTAGATGAATATAGAAGAAATATTTTAAAAGAAATTGAAAAAAGTATCATAGAAAATAAAAGTATTAAAATTGAATATAATAGCAAAGGAATTAAAAAACAAAGGACAATATACCCAAAACAGATTTATCTTTATGAACATCTAGTAATGATTGTAGTTCAATATTCTGAAGATTTAAATGATATTCGTCATTTGAATTTAAATAGAATAGAAAAAATTATCAAATAGCATAAATACTTCCTATTTCATCATTTATAATGGTTTTAGGAGGTGATTTCGTGTTAAATTTTGATCATATTGCTATTACCGTAAATGATTTAGTAGAGTCTATAAATTTTTATGTTAAATTAGGATATGAGTTACAAGAACAATTTAATGATAATGAATACAAGTGGGCAACATTAAAATTAGGTACAACAAGATTAGAAATATTTGAACCACTAGCAAAAGGGACACCAAAGATTGAACATATTGCATACAGTTTTAATGAAGATGAAGAAGTATTCTCTATTATTAGTCAATTAGGATATTCTAAAGAAGAGTTAGATGTTTTCTATGGGAATTTAAACAGAAAGAGTTTTTTTATTGAAGATAACAGTCGAATATCGATACAACTTATAAAAAAATAATAATTAGTTTTTATAAAAGTTATTGTATATCCTACCTTAAGGCATCCTAGGCAAATTAGTTGTATCAAGTGACATTTATATAAGTCAATCTGAAATAATGGTTGATTTTTATTTTCTAAAATTTTATTAGCAAGCAATTTAACATTACTCCCATTATAACACTGATTAAAAATTTAATGTCAAAAATATAAAATTATGATATAATATAAAACAATTCAAATTATTGGAGATGAAAAAATGAGCAAAATAATTCAAATTGACAATCTATATGATAAATATCATAAAATAAATTTTGGATATGTGGGAATCGATTTTGAAACCAAAGAAATTAAATATTATTCACATTATAATTCTAAACAAGAATACTATGGAGATTCATTATATGAGTTTGATCCAAGTAATTTAGATTCTGAAAGTCCTATTAGTTGGCATATGTATCATTGTACTTATAAAAGGCCTTCATTCTCTGATAAATTACCAGATGAATTAGTGGAACTTACTCATTATTTTATAAATCATCACAAAGAATATAATATAAATAACAATTATCCAATCCAAAACATTGATGAAAATGTGATTAACTTATCCATTCAATATAGAAGCAATTTTTCATTATTTGGAGGTACTGAATTTTCGGCAATTTATATTCCTGTTGACAATATTATTGGACTAGCAACTGATAAAACCGAATGGGATAGACTATCAGATGATAAACGTGATAATTTTAAAAACAGTTTAATTCATGAAATTGGACACATGAAAGTATCAAATTGTAAACTTGATGAAACAACTAATATATTATCTGTAAAAACTGGTTTTTATTGGAGTGAAATTGAATTAAAACCCATTATGTTAGAAAATGGGGATATATTTTATAAGATTAAAAAGTTTCCTGAGAAATGGAAAAATTATAATCAAAAAGCTTTAGAAGAAATAATAAATGATTTTGATTGTTCACTTGCATTTAGTTCATTTAATGGAAATTATCCTAAATTAGGAAAAAGATTGAATGATTTATGTAATCAAAAATTAACATATGCTAGATATGGTATTGGAATAGAAGAGTTATATACAGGTTTACAAAAAATAATTGATAGTCGAGATTTAGCAGATGAGCTTTTGGAATATATTGGTGATAGTATATATGGTTATGACACTGAAATATCAGAAAATAAAGCCTTACAATTAATAAAAAAATATGAAGAAAATAAGTAATAAATATAAATAATTTATTTAAACATTTTTTTCGCATACGTGTATTGTTATGGACCATAGGCAAATTAGTCGAACTAATCGACTTTAAATATATGAAAGGTTAATTAGTATTTGTTAACCTTTTTTATATACTTTGTGAGGAATTGATTATTATCAGTTTTTTGGTATGAGTAAAGGCACATTAGCTTATGAATCAAAAGGAACTGAAAATAAAAAAGCTAATTCAAATTTATGGTATGTATTTATACCTAATAACTGTAGCAAAACTTTAGCAGAGATGACTGATGATGAGAGAGAAAATAGAAATGACGAGCATACAAGTGCAACAATTGATTTTATTAATTGGTATAATGAAATATATTTAAATAAAAAAATGAATTTATATTGTAAAAAAATTCAATAATTATGTTATAATATCAGCTAAAGGAGATGTTGAAATATGAAAGACCAAGAATTTTTAAATTTTATTGATAATACACCTAATGCATTTTTTTGCGTAAAAAACTTAAAAGAAGAATTATTAAAACATGGATTTGAAGAACTATATGAGTATGAACCATGGAAGGATTTAAGCGATGAAGGAAAATATTTTGTTTCAAGAAACGATTCATCATTAATTGCGTTTACAATGACAGGGAATCATGATAAAGTAGGATTTAACATTGTAGCTACACATGGTGATTCCCCAAGTTTTTCTATAAAACCTAATTCAGAAATTTATGAGAATAGCTACTTAAAATTAAATACTGATAAATATGGTGCGATGATTAATTATAGTTGGTTAGATAGACCACTATCAATAGCAGGTAGAGTTATAACAAAAACGTTTGCTTACAAAAAACATTTAATAAATATTGATCGTGATTTATTAATAATCCCTAGTCAAGCAATACATATCAATCGAGATGTTAATGATAAAAATGCATTAAATCCTCAAGTAGATATGTTACCAATTATGTCGTTATTAAAAGATGACTCTATAAATAAATTGCTAACAACATATCTATGGCAACAAATGTCTGATTATGAAAAAATATGTGATTATGATTTATATTTATATAATAGAGATAAAGCTAAGTATGTGGGAGTAAATAATGAATTTATTTTAGCTCCAAGATTAGATGATTTAGCTTGTGTTTATCCAGCTTTAAATAGTTTAATAAATTCAAAAAATAATAATAATTTTAATGTATTTTGTGCATTTAATAATGAAGAAATAGGAAGCTTAACTGAGCAGGGAGCTGATTCAGAATTTTTAATGGATACTTTAACACGAATAGCAAATGCAACTGATATTGATTTATCATCTGCACTACGTAATAGTTTTGTTGTAAGTGCTGATAATGCTCATGCATTACATCCAAATGCATCAAGTAAAAACGACCCAACTAACAAAGTATATTTAAACCAAGGAATTGTAATTAAAAATAATACTAATTATACTACCGATGCAGTTACTTCATCTTTATTTAAAGGAATATGTGAGGACGCAAAAGTACCATATCAACATTTTGCTTGTAGAACTGATATGCGATGTGGTTCAACTCTAGGTGGTTTAAGTCAAAGACATGTTTCTGTTGATTCCATCGATATTGGTCTACCACAATTAGCAATGCATTCAGCAAATGAAACAATTGGTGCTAAAGATACTCGATATCTATACAATGCCTTAGTAGAATTTTATAATACATCGTTTATTAGAGAAAAAGATAAGATTTTAATAAAAAAATAAATTTAAAATAATCAGTCTAAATGGAGCAATCTTAAAATAAATCCTGTATATTTAAATCAAATGATTAAATACATAGAACATAATTTAACAAATGAGATAGAATATAAAAAATTAGCCAAAATATTGGAATGGTTTTAGTATATATTTAAATAATTTTATTTATATATATGTATAGATGTGATATGATATTAATAGTGATAATATGAAAAAGATTTCCAAAAAATTAATTAATAAAATTTCGACAATAGACATTAATTTAGTTAAAAACTATAAGCTTTATAGAACTTTTAATAAAATAGTGCATGTTCACTTTTTAGATGTTTTTACTAGACAAACTAATACAAAAATAGTTTTTAATAATCAGAATATACCTATACGTGTGTTTTACCCAAAAAATTATAATAAAAAGTTGATTGTTTATTTTCATGGTGGTGGATGGGTTGTAGGGAGCATTGATACCTACAATCATATTTGCTCAAAAATATCGTCAAAAACTAATTGTATGGTTATTTCTGTTGGTTATTCATTAGCCCCAGAACATAAATTCCCAGTAGCTATAAATGAATGCTATGAAGTTGTAAAATATTTAACTATAAATAAAAGTATTAATGGGATTAAATTTGATGAAATTATTTCAATGGGCGATAGTGCTGGTGGTAATTTGGCAGCTGTCGTATCATTAATGAGTAGGGATAAAAAAGAATTTGAAATTTCTAAACAAATACTTATGTACCCAGTAACGCATTATGACCATAGTATAAATTCGCCTTTTTTGTCAGTCAAAACTAATGGTGATGATTGGCTTTTAACCAATAAACATTTAAATGAGTATTTTAGTCTTTATGTATCTAATAAAGAAGAATTAACTAATCCATATATTTCTCCAATCTTATCCAATGATTTAAGTCATCAACCAAAAACATTAATTATAACAGCTGAATTAGATCCTCTAAGAGATGAGGGAATTCAATATGGCAAAAAACTTCGTAAATTTAATAATGATGTAACAATATATTGTCTTAAAGAAACAATTCATGGTTTTTTAAACTATAGAATATTTAAAAATCAAATAACTGAAACATTAGAATATATTAATGAATTTTTAAAATAAAATATCACCATACTAATAATGGTGATTTTATGTTAATTAGACTTGGATATGTATCGATAAGCAAAACATTAGAAAATATTGTTAACTTTCATAATATAACATATACAGAATTTTCTAAAAATAATAATTTAGAAAAGTTAGATAATGTTATTAAAGATAACTTTAATACTTTATTTAATATTTTAAAATATAATCAAAAAAATAATATTCATTTTTATCGTTTAACTTCTAAGTTTATTCCTTTAGCAACTCATAAAGATTTAAATATTGAATATATAAAAAAATATGATAATTTATATAATGAAGCAGCAAATTTAATTAAAGATATGCGTCTAGATACTCATCCTGATCAATTTACTGTTTTAAATAGCACTAAAAAAGAAGTATTGGATAATACTTTTAGAATATTAGAATATCATTATCAAATTTTAACTTCTTTAAAAATTAAAAATCCCATTATTATTTTACATATAGGTAGTAGTGTTTTTGGTAAAGAAAAATCTATCAAGAGATTTATTCATAATTTTAATTTACTACCAGATTATATAAAAAAAGTAATAGCTTTAGAAAATGATGATAAAATTTATAATTTAAAAGATGTTTTAAATATTTGTCAAACATTAAAAGTACCATTTGTTTTTGATTACCATCATTATAAATGTAATAATGATGGTGAAAATTATTTAGATTATATTGAACAAATATTTGCAACTTGGAAAAATATTAAGCCAAAAATTCATTTTTCTTCACCAAAAAACAATACAAAAAAAGACTTTAGAAGTCATAGTGATTATATTAATTGTGATGATTTTATTTTCTTTTTAGAACAAATAAAAAAATTTAATACTGATATTGATATTATGTTAGAGGCTAAAGCAAAAGATGAAGCTATTTTTAGATTAGTACGACAATTAAAATTTAAAACAAATTATAAATTTATTGATGATACATCTTTTATTGTTTAAGATTTAAATAATAAAGGATTTTTTTATATTCTTCTAATTTTTCTTCATATTTCATTTTAGAAAATAGGGGAGAAGTAGATGGAAGATAGATAGGTTTAATATTAGTCTTTTTTTCTAAATATTTTATATACAAATTAGTAGCTTTTTTGCCAGTTGTAAAAATATGTTTAATTTGTGTTTTGTCAATTATTGATTTAATATCATTAACCTTAACATTTTTTATGGTTTGGTCAGAAGAACCTTTTATATCACAACTTTTAATGACATCAAATAAGGCAATATGATGTCTTAACAAAAATTCTTCTTTATCGTTTATATTTTCTTTAAATAAATCACTCAAAATAGGCCAAAATTGATTTTGAGGATGGGCATAATAAAAATTATTTTCTCTAGATTTAACACTAGGAAAAGAACCTAAAATTAGTATTTTAGATTCTGCATTATATATAGGCTTTAAGGGATGAACTATTTTCATATTATCACTTTCTTTAATCATTTTATTTTTAATTTATATAATCTTTGAATTCTGTCTTTTTCATTATACGTATCAATTAATTCTATAAATTCAAAGCCAAATTTTTCAAAAAGACTTATATGTTTTGTAAATAAATATATTTCTTTAAAATCTTTAATATTTTTAGCGTTCTTTATAACTGATTCAAGTAATATTTTACCATATCCTAATTTTCGATATTGTTTATCAATATAAACATTTGCTAACCAAGGATATATATCCGTTCTTACATCTAAATCCTTTAAAGTAAATTGATACATACCAATAATTTTATTATTTAAAAATAATCCATAAGTTTGAGGCAATTTATCTTTTTGCATACTATGCTCCATAAAACATTTAATTCCATCAAAACTATATCCTCATCTTTTCCCCACCAATTATACATCCAAGTAGTTATAGTGTTTAAAATATCTGTATCAGTATTGATTAGTTGTTTAATTTCTAAATTTGAGATTGTAGTTTTATTATTCATTTTAATTCTTCCAAGTATTATTATATAATATTTAATAATTTTTAGATAAATTATTGTTTTAAGAACAAATGTTTGCTATAATCATTATAGGAACATTTAATAAGTTGGGTGATGCCTCTTTTCCTATGGGAGGAGGTGATAAGATGTCAAAAAAAGATTTTCTAATCTTCTCTTTTATTATCATTATCCTTTTACTGATAGTTTTACTATTTGTAATTCTAAAATAAAAGAATCACCTAACTCAGCAATGATTTAGGTGATGCACATTGTATGGCAACACCCAACATGCAGATATTGAATGTTCCATTTTTTATTTTATGAAGAAAATTTCTTCTATATACATAATAACACAAACGTTGTTATTTGACAAGCTAATTAAATTATAGTTATTAATTATAATGGAAAGTAGTAAGTTGAAATACCTACTTCTGCTAATATTTTAAATGCTTCTTCATCAGGATATTTATTAGCGTATACTATTCTTTTAATACCAGCATTTATTAGAATCTTTGAACAAATCATACAAGGAGATTTAGTAACATAGAGTGCGCTACCATTTAAATCTTCCTTATTGAATAAAGCATTTAAAATAGCATTTTGTTCAGCATGAACTACCTTGCATAATTCTTGTCGTTCACCTGATTTTAAATTTAATAATTTTCTAATACATGTTTTTTCTGTACAGGGTTTAGTTCCATTAGGTACAGAATTATTTCCTTTTCCCAATATTCTATTTTCTTTAACAATTATTGCTCCAACTTTACCTTTAATACAATTAGCATTTTTAGATTCTTCTAAAGCAATAAGCATATATTTTTTATCTATCTCATTTATCATAAATTCACCTCATATATTTTTTTGTAATCTGTGATTATAGAAATTAATATCTTATCTAATTATATTTTATAATAACATATATTTTTAAAGAATAAAAGAAAATCATTTTTATTTTGAAATTAATTTTTTATAAATTCTTTTTTCTTCTTGAATAATCGATTGTTTCTTATGTATAGTTAATATTAAAGCGTGTAATCTTGCTCTTAAATCAAGTAATTGATGAGTTAGATAAAAATCTTTTGCATTCGTATCATATGGTAAATTATATTTTTCAGCATATGAGTTTAACATTGGGTATTCATGTTCTTCAAGATATTTCCAAGTTTTTGTTTCGTCATCATAAATAAAATCTAGACCACAAATTGCTCCAATCTCACGACTACAATTACAAGCAATATTGATACATGCTCGCATTATAGGTTGGGGGACAACTGCATTATTTGGATCAATATCATGAGCTAATAAAATTTCTTTCTCAAGATTAGAATAATCACTTTTTTCTAGCAATATGCTATTTCCACCTGCTATTGTATTTGAAACAATACTTTCATTTCCTAAAAAGTAGGGTGAAGATGGATCAGATAAATATTTATCAAAAAGACCATAATATTTTTCTTTAGTATTTGTAGTAGGTTCTGAATATTTAAGGCTTGACACTAAAACATCACCAGTTGATGATATAAGAACTCTTAGAGAAGTGTTATATCTTGTTGGCGTTTTAATAAATTTTTGGATTCTCATGCTTCGATGAAATTCTTTTTTATAATCCACAAAGTCAATTCCTATATTTGGGATCCCATTTTCATCAAATTCAAGATTATTACAAAATGAGAATCGATATTTTAATTCTTCTATAACTTTTTGTCTATCATAAGAATTTATTTCATTATAAAACTTTTTAAGTAATATGATTTGTTCAGGAGTTTTTAATATAAATTTTTCAATTCCACCTTGACTTTTTTCATTTTTAAGAACAAATGGTAAAGTGGGTAATATTTCTGGAAATGAATCAACAGGAAATGATACACTAAATGGTTCTTTTATTTCTTCACTATTTAGATGAAAGTTAATTTTATTTTTTTTCTTAGAACTATAGTCTTCCTTAGTTTTATTAACATGCTTATCTAAACAAGGCGTAAAGAAAAATGCGTCATTTCCAACTATACTACTATCAGTCACAACTTTATAATCATTCTCAAATAAACTTTTAAACATTTCTTTTAAAGCTTCATAAGCAGGATTGCTTTGACTAATTGGTATATCAGGCAAATTAATACAATGTAATTCTTGATTTATCCATTCTGGTTTAATATAATATTCGTCTGGATCAACATAAACTTCTTGACCATTACCTAGTGGTAGTTTGGTAAAATCCATAAATAAACACCTCTTTTTAAAATAAATTATTGATTATATCAATATACATTTTTCAAACTAATTAAAATTTTTAAATATTTTAACATAAATTTAGATATATTAAAACCTAAAGTTATCTAAAAATAGAAATTTTAATTTTAGTATAAATATATCAAAGACAAATAGGCATAGAATCTTTACAAATTATATAATTTATTATATAATAACAAGCAATTTAAGTTGGTGATTTTATGAAACAATGTTATATTCAAAATTTAGCGATGATTGTTACCAATAAATGTAATTTAGACTGCGCTCATTGTTTAAGAGGAAAAAAAGGTAATAATAATATGACAAATGATGTTATAGAGGCATCATTAGAACAAATAAAGGGAGTAGGAAACTTAACTGTTTGTGGTGGCGAACCAACTCTTGCTCTAGATAGAATAGAAAAGATTATTTCATATATAATAAAAAAACGTATATTAATAGAGGAATTTACAGTCACAACAAATGGAATTATATATTGCCAAGAATTATTAGAATTACTAGATGAAATTAATAATTACATAGGAAACAAAAGTGTTAATACATTCTTTGCTATTTCCATAGATAAATATCATTTAGAGGAAATTAAGAAGCTAGGCATTATAAATGAATTTTGTGAAAACTTAGATAAGTACAGACAAAGTAAATACTTTTATGGATTAAGAGATACAAAGCAAAAGTTATTTAGAGAGGGAAATGCAATTAATTTAGATAAAAAATTAACTGTTCCTTTAAGACCAGTAAAACCAGTAATTACATATGTTAATAAGCAACAAAAATTAGATATTGAAAATGGATTATGCAATATTGGACCTTTAGTAACTATAAATACTAATGGAATTATTACAGAATGCGATGCATCAAATGAACATCAAATGGAATTATATAATTATGGCAATGTATTAACTGAATCAATTGAAAATGTATGTATTAAAAATGGAGCCCAAATTTTAAAACCAAAACAATTTGAGCGAACAACTGCAAAATTGTTAAAAAAATATTGGACATATAATAAATAATGTTACTAAAAATATAAAGAGTTTAATTGATATTTATAATTTATATTTTTTTGCTTTGTATCATAATTTTTTAAAATTTGACTTTTCTAATAAATTGATTTATAATAACACCAATTTTAAAGGAGGAAATAATATTATGGAAAAAGTGAAATATAACATTGCAATTCAAACCTATATGGAAGTTTTTGATTATTTAATTAGTAATGATTTATTTATTTTTGATTCTGATAAGGACTTTTTAAAATCAAAAATTAAAATTGGTGAATATGGGTTTATAAAGCAAACACAAGCTATTCGTAACACTTGGAATGAACAAAATGATACATTTGAATTAGTACCTGCAATTTATGTATTAAATATATTAACAGTTAATATTGATGATATATTAAGAAATAGTAATGTTCCTACAAGTCCGACTTCAGACTATGCTTACATTAACGATACCAAAGCTAAAATTACTGGCAAAAAAACTTATTATTCATCATATCAGAAATTACTCCAATATTTAAAAGATATAAAACATGCGCAAGAACAAGAACAATATTCAAATGGAAAAATAATAGATATAAGTTTATTAAAATTAAAAGATTTAGTATCTATATTTTCAAGATTAAAACCATTAGATAAAAGAACAATTGAATGCTATGCAAGGTTAGAGGAAGAATTAATTAATTATACACATAGTTTGTTTATGATTGATGATAATGAACATTCAGTTGAAGATTTAAAAAAAGATCTTTATTTTAGAGGTGATTTAGATTATCAACTACGTTGTGCAAGTAAAGAAACTTATGTTGATTGGAGCGAATTTAAAGAACTGATAACAGAAAACTATGAATACCAATTAGAAGAGAATAAATTTGATATGAGAGGTGCTTATTCGCCTTGGCAAAAGAACCCTTATATATCTGTTTTAGGATTAGATGGAATGACAAAATAAAAGAAACGCACGAATATTGACTTGTTAATATGCAAGTGTGTGTTCAAAATTGATAAAATAAAACTACTTTCAATTTTAATGTTAAGAGTAGTTTTTATATTACCTCGAAAAGTTTGAATAATTGTCAATTAGGCGTTACAAAGAGAGGAATATAGCAACTTTATCCAAATTACTTATTCTTTTTTTTACTTGTTTTAAATTCTGTTAAAGCCTCATATAAATTAGTATCCAAACAGATTTTGCATATATCATTATCATTCTTAACTAATTGATTATTTATTAAATAATCTGAAAGAATATTTGCCAAGGGATATTGTAATAAATAATTAACTAATCCAAAATTTAAATCATAGTTATAACACATTATAGATTTAATTCTAGTATTATTTAAATCATCTAGTTTTATTTGTCCAGATTTTTTATATAATTTTTCACAGAATAGTTCATATTCGATAGCATCTAACATTCTAGATTCAAAAAACAATCTGTTATTTCTTCTTGTTTCAATCAAATTGTTATATTCTTTATCATTTAACCAAAGTTCTAATTGCTTTTCCATATAAAATGAAAATACTTCGCAGAAAAAACAATATTCATTAGGAATAATCATAGGATTTAAGTTTCTATCAATAAAGTGTGCAAATTCATGTACAAAAATAAAAAGATCTGAATCATTCCCAAAAGTCTTTATAAAGGCCTTGTTACTTTTTGGGTCAACAAAAGGATTTTCAACATTATCACTTATAATAATTTTATTCTTATTTATCGTATCTAAAATTATATAGTAGTATTGATTATTATAATCTTTATAAAATTGAAGAGCTATTTCTAACGAATTTTCTATATTCTTTGGATATTGCTTTTTAATATAATCATTTCGAAAGCAATCTATAAATTGATAAATTAAATCTTCTTTTAAAAATTTGTGAAAGTTTGATTCTAATTTTACTCTTTCTACAAATGATTCGACAAGTCCCTCTTTCATATTACCCCAAGATACACAAATATATATCATGATAATTGATATTTTATTTGCGAGTGTGTTTAAATTGACATAATTTAATTCAATTTTCATGAATATTTTATCATAAATTAAATTATAAAAAAACTCAAAAATTTTTAAATTTCGAGTTTTAATCATTCTGGTGTCCTAAGGGAAGACGTACAATAACTTTTAAGCAAAAAAATAGTTAGTAATAAACTCAACTAACTATAATATAACACATTATTTAATATTTATCTATAGAGTATGATTTGTTTTTCCAATATCAAATGATTAGAAATTGAAATAAATTACGCATACATAACAATTCTATCTTCTTCTAAATGTTAGTTCCATTACAATGCCATTATTCTCATTTCTATGTGATCTACCTCCAAATTTACCACTGGGTAATATAGCATCTGGATGTTCTTCGTAATAGCTTTTTATATTTTCTAATTGTTGGTGTTGAATTCTACGCTCCTCTTTTTCTTGATCACTTTCTTTTTTAAAAATTGGTTGACTTTTTTCTGGATCTGGATATTCTATCATATCTAATCCAAAAGCACCTAATTCAAAATTATCATTCATAGTTTTTCCTCCTTATTAGGCACCTATTATACATTATTTTTCTAAAAAGTCAATTAAAATATATAAAAAACTCAAAAATTTTTAAATTTCGAGTTTTAATCGTTCTGGTGCTGAAAACAGGATTTGAACCTGCAACCCACTGATTACGAGACAGTTGCTCTACCATTGGAGCTATTTCAGCAAACAATTTATTTAGCAAATATATTATATAACTTTTTATAAAATTTGTATACATTTTTTATAAATAAGTAGGGGAGTTTAATAAAAAAATAAGATAAAAATTTATCTTATTTTATTCCCATTACATAATCGTCAATGTCATCCCAGTCATCTTGTGAAATTCCATATAGGCCATTATCATCAAATTGAATTTCTACAATTTTACTAACAGAATCTTTATATTTCATATTTTCAACATATGGATTTAAAATTTCTAATACTTCATTAGCATATTCTTCTTTTGCTTCTAACAATTCATCACCAGTCATTGATTGGAAATCAGGATATTTATCAAGAAATTCATCAATATATTCTTCAACTTCATCATATGTTGATTTCCAAATGTCAATAGGTGTTATTTCTACTTTAACTTGATAAACACCATCAACTTTTCTACCATCGTTAATAGTATATTTTGATTTTTTTAAAGCTTTTTTAGCTAATTCAATATATTTATCAATAGTATCATCACTTATATCATCATAAGGAACACTATTGTAATCCATAATTGAATAAGCTAAATATTCAGCTGTATTCTCGTATAGTTCTTCTGCTTCTTTCTTTGTAGTTTTGGCAACCTCTAAATAATCAGCATTATCGCCTAAATAACTAGCATCCATAGCTGCTTTAATATAATTCTTATATTCTGTAGATTTTTCATCATTAAAACATCCTGTAAGTAAAACTGTAATGGCGCACATAAGTGCAAAAGTAATAACTTTTTTCATTAAAAAACTCCTCTCATAATAAATTATATCACTATTATATAATAAAATGAATATTAATTCAATTAATTTATTTCTTAAATAAATCTTTTAAATTAAATTTCTTTGCTTTTTGTTTAGTTTTTTGATTTTTAGCTGTTTCCAAATTCTGATATGTATTAGTTGCTTCATAAATAGAAATATTCTCTTTAGGTGTTATATTAAAATCTTCTATATATTCCTTATATGGAATTAAGTGGTGACAAAAACTATCATAAGAATTTATATCTATATAAAAATTAAAGTCTTTTATATTATAATATCTATCAGCAATTTTTATAAATAAACATTTAAAAAGATCATGCGATATTTCTTTTGTCTCATCACTATTATAGCCACTATAATATCCCCACCAACCATTTATTAATAGACAGTAATTTATGAAATTTTTTTCTTCACTAATTTTACTTTCGATTATAGTTTCTTTAGTTAATAAATCTAATGTTCCTACAAAATAATCATTAATAGAATGTGAGATTTTTTTATTGTATAATTCTATGCCGTTGCGATTTTTTAATATGATATCAAAATAATTTTTTGCTTCTTTAATAGTTAGTTCATTTGGTATAACAAAATCTATTTTTGGAAAATAATTTTTAAAACTTGTTAAACAATCACAATAGTCATCTCCATTTTCTTTATAAGTATTACCATCATGTAAGCATAAATAATTTCCATTTTGTTTTAAAAATAATGTATATACTTCTTTATATATCAAACCATTTCGACTTTCTGAAAATACATTATTATGTTCAATTGCGCCATTAATAGTAAGATCAATAATTTCAAGAATAAGACCAGAATAATCAGTGCTTTTTGGATTTAATAGATTACCTTGTTTACGAGAAATATTTAATTTTCCAACATAAAAATCATCAATTGTATATAATATATTATTGTTCATTTCAATTCCACACTTTCATAATAAATTTTTGTTATTATATAATAAAATTGATATTAATTCAACTATTATATACTATTTTTTTAATATTGGTGTTATAATAAAAAATAGGGAGGATTGATAAAATGCCAACAGCACATAATCAAGCACAAAAAGGTGAAATTGCTAAAACAGTAATTATGTCAGGTGACCCATTGCGAATTAAGGCAATAGCTGAAAAATATTTAGAAAACGCTAAATTAGTAAATGAAATTAGAAATATATATGCTTATACTGGAACATATAAAGGAAAAGAAGTGACAGTTATGGCTCATGGAATGGGAATACCTAGTATGGGAATCTATGCTTATGAATTATTCAAATTTTACGATGTAGAAAAAATCATTAGATTAGGTTCATGTGGGGCCTACATTGAAGATTTAAATTTACTAGATATCATCTTGGTAGATAAAAGTTATACAGAAAGTAATTTTGCTTATACATTAAATAATGATGATACCAAAATGTCAATATCTTCAGATTCAGTTAACAAGCAAATTGAAAAAGTTGCTAAGGATAAAAATATTAATATCGTTAAAGGTAATGTTTTTTCGACTGATTGTTTTGATTGGTATATTACTGATTTAAATGTTTTCTTAAATCGTTTACCAAAAGATTTAAACGCTATTGCAGCTGAAATGGAATCTTTTGCGCTTTTCTATCTAGCTAAAATGTTTAATCGCGAAGCAGCTTGCTTACTTACAGTTGTTGACTCTCATTATAAAAAAGAAGAGTTAAGTGCGATTGAAAGACAAAAATCGTTAGATGATATGACAATATTAGCGTTAGAAAGTATTTAACAAAAAAATCTAGTAACTAATAATTACTAGATTTTTAATAACAAACTGGTGTCCTCTTGGGGGCTCGAACCCCAGACCCACTGATTAAGAGTCAGTTGCTCTACCAACTGAGCTAAGAAGACAAAAAACAATTACTAGTTAAGTATATCATACTTTTTAAACTTTGTGAATATTTTTTTGATTATTTTAAAAAATATGGAAGGATGTAATATTGATGAATTTTAAAATTGATTATTATTTTACTGAAATAGAAAAAGATGAAATTTTTTATAATTTAACGAATAACAAAACAGAAGTAATGGAAATTTTTGAAACAAGTTCTGAAATTATAAATGATATAAATGCCAAAAACAGACAGGAAATACATACCAATAAAATAGCTGATAATGTTAAAATAATAGGTAGTGTTTATATAGGAGAAGGTACTGAAATTCAAAATGGTTGCATAATTGAAGGACCAGTTTATATAGGCAAAAATTGTAAACTATTATATAACGCCTATATTAGACCTGGAACTATTTTAGGTGATGATTGTGTTATTGGATTTTCAACAGAAGTTAAGCATACTATTATGCGTGATGGATCTAAAGTTTCAGATTTAGCTTTTGTTGGAGATTCAATTATTGGTAAAAATTCACGAATTGGATCTGGAGTTGTTGTTGCAAACAGAGGATTTAATCAAGCTGATATCATTGTAAAAGATGAAAATAAAAAACAAATAAACTTAAAAAGACAGGTAATGGGCATTGTTTTAGGAGACAATAGTCGAATTGGCTCAAATGCTACTACTTCTCCAGGGACATTTATTGGACAATTTACTTGGATTTATCCACATACATGTATTCATGTATTTATACCAAGTGTGAAGAAAGTATATGATAAACAAAATTTAGTCTTTTTGGATAATGAAAAAAAGGCATTGTATAAATCAACTGAATGGAATCATGAAAATTATAATTAATTATTTAAAATATAATCGAATATTTTATTAAAAATTAGCTTTTTTCTATACTAAAGTTAATTTTTTTACATTTTTTTCTTTAAATATTAAAATTGTATGTTATAATATATCATTAATTAAGAGGGGATTATTATGAGTGAAGGAAAAATTGATTTTAAAAATTATATTGATAATATTATATCTGAAGGCAAAGAACCCATTAATATTGAGCTTGCTATTGATTATATGGATATTTTTAACTATGATTTACCAAAAAGAAATCAGATATTGAAAGAAATATATTCTTATAATTTGAGATTGACCAAGGAGTTGGATAAAGAAGTTGCTAGCTTATCACAAATTGGAATATCTACAAGTAAAGAAATGGCTGATATTAAGCTTATTGAACCAATTGTAACCAACGTTCAAAAATCAGCATTAAAAACATATGAACCAAAACAAAAAATAGATATTAGTAATTATATAGAAATGATAGACAGTTATAATGAAAACAATAACTACGAATATTTAATTCAAATGATTGATAAACAAAATATTTTAACAGTAATTAATCAGCTAATTGCTTATTATACTCTAGAATATGTCACTTTAAAAAGATTAAAAAAAGAAGATAAAAATTCTACAGTTATCTTAGAAGAAGAAAGACGAATTAAAAATATTCTTAATAATTTATATAATTGTAGAAATGCTCAAACGCAAACAAATACTAATCTAAATAAATTAATTTATTTAACAAAAGCAGCTGGTAATATTAATTTTTTAGATAGCCTAGATGGTATACCTAGTGAACAATATCAAGATGTATATAATGCTTTTTTATCAATCTATAATGGGACTTTTAAAGATAGTAAGCAGCTCAGTAAAATTGGTAATGATTATGATGAACCATTAATGCGTGTAAGAGTTGGAGCTATAAGGATTTATTACTTACAAATAACACCAGACTTATATTTAATAGTTGATACTGAAGTAAAAAAAATAGTCAACTCTAACAGATATGGAGAATATATTCATAGAATTTCGAAAAGCGCTAACGTTGAAAAAACTAATTTTTTAAAATTAAATAGAAAAGACCAAGAGAAAATTATAAGTGAACATGAGTTAGTCACTCAGGATATCATATCAAAGTTAAGTCCTAAAAAGAAGGTGTTAAAATGAAAAATATTTTATTGCAAATAACATCTGAAATAGAAGAGTTAAAAAATACAAAATTTAAGGATTTAGATGAAGTAAAATTTTTTATAGAATATAAAAATATGGTTGATTATATTCTGTGTGGCGTTAATATAAAGGACGATGATGACTTAAGTAGGTATAAGAGTGATGAAAGTATTAAAAAAGTTGCTAAGAAAATTGTAGATGAAAAAGATAAACCTATTACAGTCATTGATTTGTTTATTTTATGTCATAGAGTTTACTATCAAGACGAAACTTTTATAGATTTCAAAAATAAGATTTATGGTAATGATAAAATATTAAAACAAATCATTAATTCTTCAACTAGTGTCCTTAATTATTACTATTATAAAGGTAGTATAGAACTAGCTTATGAATTAAATGATGATTTAATCAAAAATTCTATTTTTAATGATGAAAGATATATTAAAACACTTAAAAATATCTTAAATATTCTTTATATTAAAAGTAATCATATTTACCCATTAGGTATTAATGATAAGTTTGTTAAAGCTTTAGGACTCTATGAATTATCAAAAGATATATATAATAGATATAAGCGTTTGATTAATGAAAATAATAAATTTCTTGTTAAATTAGAAAAACAAAAGCAAAAATATATAAATTTATTAGAAAGTTTGCAAGGTATAAAATTACCTTTTATAATTAATGCAACAGAATTAAAAGATTTATCAGAAGAAACGATTTATAATTTATATATGGATATCGCTACTCTTAATCAAGGTTATTATGAAGGATTGATTGAAAAAAAGAAAGAATTGTCGATAGAGAGTTCTAAAAATGAAAAGGTTGCATTAAAAAATTGTGGTTTTGATATAGAAAAAATAGAACCAAAAAAATTAAATTTTCTTTTACATTATGGCAATATTAAAGAATTAGTTAAAATTATTACTTTTTTAAATAAACTTGATTATTGTTTAATAGATATATATTCTGATAATGGTATATATATTATGGTAAATACAACTTCTGATATTGTTAATAGAATTTACAATTTAATTGCTAATAAAATAATTAATTTAAATTTTGTAACTAATAATCCTAAAATTTTCTTTAAAAAAGATATTGTTAATGATTTAAAAGGATTATATGCCATTTTAACTGCAAATGTAAACGTTTTAGAACATAACTATGATATAAGAAATAGTTATGCCAATGAACTATTAATAACAAATCCAAATGATTTAACAAATAACATAAATACATTAAAAAAATATAATGATTATTTAAATTGTTCTATTTTAAAAAATGCAAAATTATTTGATTATTTAGATTTATTAATTGAACTTGGTTTTAGTAATCATATTCAAAATGGTCTTTATAATATAACTGAAAATAGTTACAATGATATTAAAAAGTTTTATGTTGCTAAATTAATGAATTTTGATTGTAATAACTTAGATAGTATATTAAAAAGTCAAGAATTTCCTGTAGCTAATGAACAAATAGACGCTTACATTATAAATGATGTTTCTGATTACATTCCAAAAGAAATAAGTGATATATTAGATAATAGTCCTAGAAATATAATTAGTAATAACGAATTAAAACAATTTGAAAAATATTCTAAAGATAATTTAACTTATGATTTTAATGGTATTCTAATTTCTAAAAATAAAATTTTACGAAATTTACATTGTTTAGAAAATAATGACACTCAATATAATCAAGATGATATGTTATTTACATCTATCATATATGGTTCAATTTTAGATTATGAACAAATTGATTCTTTAAAAGAGATTATTTATAGTAAAAAGTATTTAAAAAAAATAAAAAATTGATAGTTAAAATGCTATCAATTTTTATTGCCATAATTTATCAGGATAAGTACCATTATTTATCAAATTGTCAATATGTTCTTGTAATTCAGTAAGATCTTCCTTATAGGTAATTCCACAAAAAACATCATTTGTTTCAATAACTTTCATTTTAATTATATCTTCGTCAATCATATTTTGAATAATAGTAGGTAAGTAAAATTCGCTTTTTAATAAATCAGTATTAGAATTAGTCAAAAATTCGATAAAATATTGTTCAGCATATTTAAAAATTTTATTATCTAAACCAAAGAAATTAACTGAAACATTAGAATTTTTATCAATTACTTTTATTTCATCATTTTCTATGTATGTTAGCTCATTATCTCTAATTTGAACACCTAATCTTTCATTTAATCTATCTAAAAAACCATCTTTATAACTACATACACCTCTTGAAACACTTCCATTTTTACTTAAAGTATTGATTAATTTATAGCCAACTAATGCATAATTATCATTATTATTTAAATAATCAGCAATTTTAATAAAAGAATCTCTTCCATAAAAGTCATCAGCGTTGATAATTACAAATTTTCCTTTAACAATATCTTTTATTGTAAGAAGGGCATGACCAGTACCCCAAGGCTTAACACGTTCATTTTTTTCTATTTTTACTGGTATATCAGATATATCCTGAAATACATATAATACTTCAATGTGTTTTTTTATTCTTTTACCAATTGTTTCTTCAAAATCATCAAGATTTTCTTTTCTTATAATAAATATTACACGTTTAAAACCTGCTTTTATAGCGTCATAAATAGAGTAGTCAATAATAAATTCACCATTATGACCAACCGCCTGTGTTTGTTTTAAACCTCCAAATCTGCTTCCCATTCCAGCAGCCATTATAACTAAATCCATAAAATTCTCCTTTATTACATATTTTCGTTTTTTAAAATAAAATTGTAAGCATCTTTACACATATCTTCTAACGTTTTTTCTGTTTTCCAATTAAGTTCTTTTAAGGCTAGAGTAGGGTCAGCGCAAATACTAGGTAAATCGCCACTTCTTCTTTCACCATATTTATAGTTAAGTTTTAAATTATTAACACGTTCAAAAGTTGTAACAATCTCAGTAACACTTACACCATTTCCAGAACCTAAATTATAAATTTTTATGCCTGATTTTAAATTAAATAATTGTTCTATAGCTTTAATATGACCAATTGCCAAATCAACAACATGAATATAATCTCTTATACAAGTTCCATCAGGTGTATTATAATCATTACCAAATATTGTCAAACATTCTAGTTTACCAACTGCAACTCTTAAAATATAAGGCATTAAATTATTTGGTATGCCACTAGGATCATCACCAATAAGACCTGAAGAATGAGAACCAACTGGATTAAAATATCTTAACATTGTAATTGACCAAGTTGGATCAGAATTATATAAGTCTTCTAGAATATCCTCAATCACCGTTTTTGTTTTACCATAAGGATTACTTGGTGTTCCTTTTTTAATTGTTTCAACAAATTTTGTTTCTTTACAGTCACCATAGACAGTAGCACTTGAAGAAAAAACTAGCTTTTTGCAATCAAACTTATTCATGGTTTCCAATAAAGTCAAAGTAGTATCAATATTATTTCGATAGTACATTAATGGCTTTTCTACACTTTCGCCAACAGCTTTAAATCCAGCAAAATGAATAACTCCATCAATTGAATTTTCACTAAATATTTTTTCTAAAATAGCATGGTCACAAACATTACCTTCATAAAATTTAAAATCTTTCTTTGTAATAAGTTTTATTTTATCTAAAACATCTGGTTTTGAATTTGAAAAATCATCTATAACAACAACTTCATAGTTATTATCTAATAATTCAACAACAGTATGACTACCTATATAGCCACAACCAC
This sequence comes from uncultured Muribaculaceae bacterium, assembly GCA_964408085.1. Lineage (GTDB taxonomy): Bacteria > Bacillota_I > Bacilli_A > RF39 > UBA660 > CAJLIR01. Next base: position 46,479 of record CAYOYB010000010.1, read on the forward strand.
CAGTAACAAGTATCTTCATAACGATTACCTCCATAAACATTGTATCAAAAAAATAATATTTTACAACCTTAATTCAAAAATAGTTGTACAAAGTAAAGATACCGTAAAATAGAATTTACATTTTTTAATATGAATGTTATACTAAATATAGTATATTTTGTATATTTATCTTAATGTTATAAAAGTATATTATTTTAGGGAATATTATGTTTTTTTCTAAAAAAAAGAATTTATTATGATATAATACATAAGACATAAAGATTTCTATTGTTTACTAGGAGTTGATACTATGAAAAAAATATTATTTGCGGCTAATTTAGAATCATTTTTTCTTAAATTTTTAATTCCACAATTTAAATACTTTAAAGAGCAAGGATATGAAATTCATATTGCCGCTAAATTAGAAGGTTTAGATGTTCCATATTGCGATAAAAAATATGATATTGATTTCGCTAGAAGTATAAATGCAAAACAAATTATTAATTCATATAAACAAATGAAAAATCTTTTTAAAACTGAACATTATGATATTGTAAGTTGTCATACACCTTTTGGTGGAGCTATTACAAGATTAGCTTATAAAAAATGTAAAGTAAAAGACACTAAAATGGTTTACATGGCTCATGGTTTTCATTTTTATAAAGGCGCTCCAAAATTCAATTGGTTATGTTTTTACCCAGTCGAAAAATATTTGGCTAAACATACAGATACTTTAGTTACAATTAATTTAGATGACTATGAGCTAGCTAAGAAAAAATTTAAAACTGATGTAAGATATGTAAAAGGTGTGGGATTAGATGTTTCTAAATTTGATTTTGAAATGAATGAAGAGTTAAAACAAGACTATAGAAGAAAAATTGGGTTAGAAAAAGATGATTTTATTTTGATTTATCCAGCTGAATTATTACCTCGTAAAAGACAAACTTGGTTAATTAAAACTTTAAATGAATTATTTAAAGAAAATCCTAAATTTCATTTATTATTACCTGGAAAAGACTCAATGAATGGTGAATGTCAAAAATTAGTAAATGATTTAAATTTGAATGACCAAATTCATTTTTTGGGTTTTAGAAAAGATGTTCCAGAATTATTAGCTATCTCAGATTTAGCTGTTTCTTCATCAAAACAAGAGGGTTTACCTGTCAATGTTATGGAAGCTATGTATTGTGGTTTACCGCTTGTTGTTACTGCTTGTCGTGGTAATCGTGATTTAATTGAAAATGGTAAAAATGGTTACATTGTTGGTATTAATGATAGTAAAGAATTTTGTGAAAAAGTTTTGTATTTTTCTAAGTTAACTGAAGAAGAAAAAGAAAAAATAAAAAAAGGAAATAAGGAAATTATTGAACAATATTTGTTAGATCGAGTTATAGAAGATATTATTGAAATGTATGAGTGATAAGTTAAATGAAAAATAAAGATATTTTACTTAGTATTATTATTCCTGTTTACAATTTAGAACTTTATATTGAACGTTGTTTGAATAGTTTGATAAATCAAATTTCTGAAAATGTTGAGATAATTATTGTTAACGATGGTTCAACCGATAAAAGTGCCAAAATTTGTGAAAAATATTGTTCAAAATATCCTTATATTAAATATATCTATCAAAACAACGCTGGTGTATCCAATGCACGTAATAATGGTTTAAAGTTAGCTAAAGGTAAGTATATTGAATTTGTTGATGGTGATGATTATCTTTTACCTAACTCCATTCCTGCTATTTTAAATAAAATAAAATTAAATAATCCAGATATTATTGTAGGAGATTATATAAAATTTTATGATGAAGTTGATTTTATAAAAGAAAAAAAATTAGATACAAATATAATTTTAAATATTGAAAATTCTAGTTATCCTGAGAATATAATTAACTTAACAAATAATAATTTATTTAATTCTAGTTTATGGTGTAATATCTTTAGACTAGATATTATTAACAAAAATAATATTAGATTTATTGAAACAGTTAAATATACAGAAGATTTGGATTTTTGTTTAAAAGCATTTTTTTATTGTAAAAAAGTTAATGTTTTAACAAATAAAATATACGCCTATAGACAAGCTAGAAATGGTTCTGCAACTTCCACAATATCAGAAAAAAGAGTAGTAGACAATTTAAATTTTGTTAAAAATTGGTATGAATTTTACAAAATATCTACTTTTGACTATAAAATTAAAAACTATTTAATAAATTTTATAGCTTATGAATATTCCATTGTTTACGGTTTATTATTTTTATCAGATAAAACAACTTTTTCTAAAATGTATTCAAACATTTATGAATATAAATGGCTATTAAAGTATAATCAAAATAAAAAAGTAAAATTAGTGTCAATGATGTATCATATTATTGGGTTTAAAAATACAGGCAAATTATTAGCGAAATTTATTAATTCAAAAAATAGGTGATGTTAGGTGAATAACTTTGTAGAATATATAATTAATATAAGCAAAAAATACCAAATAGGTTTAATTCTATTTGCTTTTTGTTTTTTATTTGCCCCACCTTTTTTTCCAGAAATAAATTCAGTTTTAATTTTAACTATTTATTCTTTCATTATGATTATTTTAAAATATAAAAATAGACTTAAAAATATTTTAAAAAATAATAATATTAAAAAATGTTTAACTATTTTAACTATATATTTTATTATTTATATAACATCTATCTTAATAAATGGACTTATTACTGGTAATTGGTATTTAAAAAATTATATAATAAATATTTATTCCTTTGTCTTAGCTTTCCCAGTTACTTTTACTTGTTCATTTTATCTAATTTTTCGTTGTGAAGATTTAAACTTAAAATTTGATGATTTAATTAAAATTTTTATAAAAGCTGGTCTTATTCAAGCTGTTATATGCGTTTTAACACTAATTATTCCACCTCTAAAAAATTTACTAGTTGAAATTATGCTATATAATACAGGCGATGAACACCTTAGTGTTCCTTGGCTCGTATCCAGAAGATTTTATGGTTTTTCTAATAGTATGCTTGATTTATTTGGATTTGGAACTGGTATTATTGCTGTCTTAGCCTTATTTTATGGTCTAAAACATGGTCATAAATACTTAATGCTTACACCATTATTATTAGCCGTTCCTTTTTTAAATTCGCGTTCTGGATTAATAATTTTTGCAATTGGTTTTATATTTTTTTTAATATGTGTTTTTACAAATGAAAAATTTAAAAATTTGAAGAAATATATATTTTTTAGTGTACTAGGAATTCTATTTTTATTTTTAATAATTTATATTTTTTCTCCTAATACTATTGATTGGATTATTAATGATTTTAGTTCATTTTTTATTCAAAATGATGGAACTGCCAGTGTATTGTTTAGTAATGATTTTTGGAAAATACCACATTTAGAAAATCTATTGATAGGTACAGGGTATAGTGTTTCTGGATATTCAGAATTTGCTGTACCAATGATTGCTCATTCTGATGTAGGTTATATAAATGAACTATGGAAAGTTGGTATAATAGGTTCATTAGTAATATATTATTTTGTGCTTTATTTCCATAAAAAGATATATTTATTATCAAAAACTATTGAATGCCGTAATATGTTTTCTTTCTTCTTTTTAGCAATTTCTGTATTTATGATTAAATGTACTGTTTTTACTTATAACCCAGGTAGTGTTGTTATTTATACCTTAGGATTTATGTTTTTTCTAGAAAATGAAAAAGAAGCTAATGTTAAAAAGGAGGATAAAATGATAAATAAAGAAATGCTTGATGAAAATATTTTAGTTAGTGTAGTAGTCCCTATTTATAATGTTGAAAAATATTTACAAAAATGTCTTACTTCGATTCGCAGTCAAACATACAAAAATTTAGAAATTTTATTAATTAATGATGGGACACAAGACAATTCTTTAGCAATTTGTAATGAAAATGCTAAAGAAGATGACAGAATTAAAGTAATTAGTCAAAAAAATGGAGGGCTTTCTAAAGCTCGAAATACTGGATTAAAAAAGGCAAGTGGAGAATATATTTGTTTTATAGATAGTGATGATTTTGTTGATGAGCATTATGTTGAATATATGTTAAAAAATATTATAGAAAATAATTCAGATATTTGTGCCTGCGATTTCTATTATATAAATGAAAACGAGGATACTTGGAGTAAAAATATTGTAAAAAACAAGCAAGAATTTACTAATATAGAAGCAATTTGTGATATATTAAGTGAGAAACAAACTACAGAAGTTATGGCTTGGAATAAATTATATAAACGCAGCCTTTTTATAGACAATGATATAACTTTTCCAGTTGGTAAGCTTCATGAAGATAATTTTACAACTTATAAATTATATTATTTTTCCAAAAAAGTAACTTTAGTAAATGATAAACTATACTATTATTTACAACGTAATAATAGTATTATGAGTCAAAACTTTAATACCAAAAGATTAGAAATATTAAATGCTGTTAAAGAAGCTAGAAAATTTTTTAAAGATTATAATTTAAAAATTGATCAAGATTTAATTGATTGTTATGAATTATCAATTATGCTTAATTTAATCAATACAATGATGCGTAATAATTATAATGGTAGTGAAAAACAAGAGTTAATTGACAAAATTAGAAATAATAAAAAAGGGTACTTACACAATAAATATATAGGGTCAAAAAATAGATTATTAGTTATATTATTAGGAAAAACTGGAAATTTATATTCAAAAATTTTATTATTTAAAGAAAAAAGTAAAAAATTATAATAATTAGTATAATATGATTAAAAACTAATGTTTTAAACAGATGTATTATCAAATAAAAAGGATGAGTATTATGGTAGAAAAATTAAAGAAAATCAAAATAATTAGATTAATTGCACGCAAAATTATATTTATAAAAAAGAAGATTATCCAGCATCTTATGCTAATAAATATAATAATTAAAAATGCTTTATACAAAGATAAAATATATATAATTGGGACACCAATTCATGAAAATTTAGGTGATCAAGCTATAATATATAGCGAAAATAAATTTTTTAATTATTTTTATCCAAATAAAAAAGTTATTGAGATAGAATCATCATTAGCCCAAAGCAAAACAAAAATATTAAAGAAAATAATTGAAGATAAAATGATTTTTATACATGGTGGGGGGTTTTTAGGAACTGTTTGGCCTAATGAAGAGCAAATGTTCAGAAAAATAGTTCAGAGTTTTTCTAAAAATACCATTATTATAATGCCACAAACTATTTTTTTTGATAATAGTGAAAAAGGAAACCAAGAATTACTTATTTCAAAAGAAATATATCAATCTCATAAAAAATTATATTTTTGTTGTAGAGAACAATACTCATATAATTTTATGAAAAAAGAGTTTCCAAAATGTAAAACAATTTTAGTACCAGATATTGTGTTATTCAATAATTTCTTTAATTTTAAATCTATTAGAAATGGTGCTTTATTTTGTATTAGAAGAGATAGAGAAAAAATAAATTACTCCTTTAATGAAATTGAAACATTATTAAAGTCAAAAAATGTTTTATTTGATTATACTGATACAGTTATTAAAAAAAATGTATATAGATTTAATCGAAAAAGAGAATTTTTTAAAAAATTAAAACAAATATCAAATTATAAGATTTTGTTTACAGATAGACTACATGGAATGGTATTCGCATTTTTAACAAATACTCCATGTCTTGTATTTGAAAATAGTAATTACAAAGTTAAAGGATTATATGAATGGATATCTGATTGTAAGTACGTTAAAATGTATAATGAAAAAACATTAGAAAAAGATATAGAAGAATTATTAAAAATTCAACCAATTTATGATAATAAAAAATTAATTGAGAAATTTGAGTTGTTAAAAGAATTAATTGATAAAAATGGTGATTAATATGGAAATAGAATCTAGAACAAAAAAAACTGGTAGAAATGTAGTTTATGCAACAATGTTTCAATTTACTAAAATAATTTTAGTATTTATCAGTAGAAAAATATTTATAAACCAATTAGGGGCTTCTTTTTTAGGGATTAATGGTCTTTTTACAAACATTTTATCAATTTTATCATTAGCTGATTTAGGAATGTCGACAACCATGATGTATTGTTTATATAAACCTTTAGCTGACAACGATAAGTTTAAAATAACTGCATATATGAATTATTTTCAAAAAATATATAACATTATTGCTATAATTATATCTGTAGTTGGAATCGCAATAATACCATTATTAAAATATATCGTTAATTTGCCAACTGAAATGCCACATATATATTTTTACTATTTATTAATTCTATTTAATTCAATAATATCATATTTATTCATCTATAAAACAACGCTTTTGCAAGCTGATCAAAAAATGTATATAATTAACAAATATGACACCATTTTTCAGGTAGTATTATTTGTCCTACAAGTTTTGGTTTTATTATTAACAAATAGTTTTGCATTATACTTAGGATGCAACATTTTGTGCACATTTATAGGAAATGTTTTTAAAGTAAGGGCAACAGAAAAAATATATCCTTACTTAAAAGAAAACCAAAAGAATAGTCTTAATACTGATGAAAAAAAACTATTATTTAAAAATTCATATTCTTTGTTTTTTTATAAGTTAGGGGGAATACTTCAATCTAATACTGATAATATATTGATATCACTTTTTATAGGTACTATTACAGTAGGATATTATTCAAATTATAGTACTATAATATTACAGGTTACAACATTTATTACAATTATTTTTACTGCATTAAAAGCTAGTATTGGAAATTATGTTACCGAAAAAAATATAGAATCACAATATGAAATGTTTGAAATATTAGAAGTTTATAATTTTTGGATAGTGAGCTTTTGTTCAATTTGTTTCTTTGCTTTAATACCTAATTTTATTGAATTACTATTTGGGGAAGAATATTTACTTAGTACTTTATTTTTAATATGTGCTATATTAAATTTTTATACTTCAAATATCAGGCAAACTTTATGGGTTTATAGAGAAACAACGGGAATATTTTCAAAAACAAAATACATTACTTTAATAACTGCAATTATCAATTTAATTTTATCTATAATATTAGGAAAATTTTGTGGTATAGTAGGAATTGTTTTAGCGACAGTAATTGCACGTATGTTATACGCATGGTGGAAAGAACCGCAAATTATTTATAAGGATATTTTTAACAAAAACGTTAGATTCTATTGTCAAAAATATATTTTGAGACTTATTTTAACATCATTTATATGTTTAGTATTGTCGTTAATATTTAAATTAATTAGTATTGATAATTTGCTAATTCTATTAATTGTAAAATCTATTATATGTGTAATTGTTACAGCCTTAATATACATATTGCTATATAGAAAAAATAAAGCATATCTTTTCTTAATCAAAAAATTTATAAAAAAAGGAGAAATGGATGAGTAATATAAAACTAACTTTTACAGGAGATGCCTTTTTGACAAAAAGAATTATAGATATATATAAAAAGGGATTAGATGATAGTAAATATGATTTAAATAATATATTTGTTAGTTTAAAACCTCTTTTTGAACAATCAGATCTTGTTATTTCTAACTTAGAAACTCCATTAAGTGAAAATAAAGATGAATGGGGAAAAAATTTATATCTATTAACAGCTCCAAAAGAGTTTGCAACAGCATTATTTAATAATGGAATTAGATTTGTAACAACAGCAAATAATCATTGTTTAGATAATGGATTAGATGGAATAGACAAAACTATAGATATATTAGATTCAATTAATATTGGTCATACAGGTACCTATAAAACAAAAAATAATGACTGTCTTTTAAACATTAATGGAATTAAAATTAGCATTTTATCTTATACATATGGAACTAATGCATTTAATAATAATGTGTATTTAAAATCAAAAGAAAAACAAAAAATTAATATGTTTCAAAATCAAGAATTAAGCAATAGTATTTTACGTTTTTTCTATAATTCAACATTTATATTAGCAAAAGTAATCAGAAAAATATTATCCAAATTAAAATTATTTCAATTTAATAAAATGCCTTACGAGAGAACAGAATTTTCTTATACATATAAAAAGAAATTGAAAAGAGAAATAAAAAATGCAAAATTAAATAATGCTGATTTAATAATAATGTGTATGCATGAAGGTGGTCAATATAATAAAGAAGTAACATCTAGGGCAATCAAAAGAGCCAACTTTTTATTTAAAAATGGTGTAGATATTATAATTGGTAATCATGAACATGTAATTCATAAAGTAGAAAAGAAGAAAGAAAAGTTTGTTGCTTATTCCTTAGGAAATTTAACATCAACTTTTGGTATTATTGATGATCCAAAAAATTATTTAAACGACTATTCCATATTAATACATATATATATTGAAAAAAACGAAAAAAGTGTAAAAATAGAAAAAATTACATTTACAATTTTAAAACAAATAATTCAAAAAACTGAATATGGTGAAGTAGTAAAAACTGAAATGCTAAATAATTTAATAAATAAATCAAAAAATGAAATAGAAAAGAAACAATTACTAAATGATAACAAAAATATTATACAAATAGTATTAGATAAAAATATTGACACAATTCAATTACAAGATGAGTATATAATTAGTTAATGAGGTAAAAATTTATGGAACAGAAAATATTAATAAATAAAATCAACAAAGAAAAAAATAAAATAAATTATATTTATCAAGCAAGTGGTAAATGGGCAGATTTATTATCAAAAACAAAAAATTTATTTTTAGAATTTGATACCAATATAGAAAATGTACCTGATAGTATTGCTATTATTCCAATGTTATGCAACATTTTGCCAATTAGTTGGGTATTCAATATAGATATAGTTATTAATGAGTTAGATGAGGTTTTTTATAACAACATAAATGAGATAAAAAAAGGTTACATTGACATGTACCCAGAAATAAAGTTTGGTGGAAATTTATATGTTGAAAAAGTAGTTTCAAACAATTATGTTTCAAAAGGTTCAGCGGTGTTGTTTTCTGGGGGTGTTGATGCTTTTAATACCCTTATTAGTCACATAGATGAAAAACCAGCTTTGATAACAGTATGGGGTTCTGATATTTCATTATCAGATAAAACAGGCTGGGAATTAGTTGATACGCATCATAAAAAGACAGCAAGTGATTTTGATATTAAATATCATGCTATTAAAACCAATTTTAGAAGTTTTATAAATTGTAGTGCTCTTTCAAATTATGTTTCAAAGAAAGTAAAGGGCGAATGGTGGCACGAATTTCAACATGGAATAGGGTTAATAGGTTTAACTGCTCCATTAGCTTATACAGAAAAGTATAAAATAGTTTATATAGCTTCATCATTCACTATAGCAGATAAAGGAAACTATACTTGTGCCTCTGATCCAACTATTGATAATCATTTAAAGCATTCAAGTTGTAAAACAATACATGATGGGTATGAATTTAATAGGCAAGATAAAATACATAATATTTGCAATTATGTAGATAAAACCAATAAACCAATCAAATTAAGAGTTTGTTGGGAATCAACAGGGGGAAAAAACTGCTGTGAATGTGAAAAATGTTGTAGAACTATGTTAGGAATATTAACAGAAAAAAATGATCCTAATAAATTTGGATTTAATTTCAATAGTAATGTTAGAAAGAAAATGATGAAAACAGTTCAACCTTTCGCTAAATATAATCATAGTCGCCAATATTCAGAAATGCAAAGACAATTTATTGAAAATTATAAAACATCTGAAATTCCAAAAGATTTATTATGGTTTTCTAAATTAAAAATAGTTAATAAAAAACCATTTTTTATAATTTTAAAAGATAAAATATCATACATTCTAAAAAAAATATTTTCCAAAATTAAAAAAAAGCATAGATAATTTTAATGGTGATTTATATGAAAAAAATAATTTTACATATATTACTAATACTATGGATAAGCTTAATTTTCTTTTTTTCACATCAACCTGCGATTGACTCTGACAAAGCAAGTAATGGAGTAATAGTTAAAATTATTCACACTGTTGAAATAATAAGTAATCATGAATTTAATGATAATGAATTAGAAATAATATCAAACTATTTAATTTTTCCAGTTAGAAAATTAGCTCACTTTACTTTATATTTTATATTAGGAATATTAGTTTATAATGTTGTTATGTTATATAATATAGATAATAAAAAAATATTTCTAATCAGTATATTATTTTGTATAATATACGCTTGTAGTGATGAAATACATCAATTATTTGTTATAGGTAGATCTGGAGAATTAAGGGATGTATTAATTGATACAATAGGTAGTTTATTAGGAATTCTAATAGTATCTAAGATAATTAATAGAAAACAAAAAAAATCAAATGATAAGGTGTGGTAACTTTGAGTAATAATAAAATTAATTCTGAAAGTAAAACAAAAGCAAATAAAAAGACAAATAATATAAAAACAAAAACAGTAAAATCTCCTAAAACAGAAACTAATAAACAAAAAAATAACGAAGTTGAACAAGTTACTAAACAAAAAGCTACAAGTTCTAAAAGTAATAAGCCAACAATAGCGAATCAAAAAAATGATAAAACTACTAAAGTTAATGATAAAACAAAAGAAGTAATCAAAAAGGAAACTACCAAATCTAAAACTAATAATTCAAAGAATATAGAAGCTAAAAAAGAAATTGAAACGAAAAAATCGCAAGTAAAAGAAAGTACAAAATCAAAAACTAAACTAGAATCAGAAGCAAAAACAATTGATGAATCTAAAACTGCAAAAGTCAAAGCAAATATCAAAACTAAAGCTTCTGAAACTCAAGCAGAAATAAAGTCAAAGACCATTAAATCAAAAACAAGTAGTAGTTCAAGCTCTACAACTAAAAAAGTAGATAATAAACTTGAAAATAAAAAAGAAAATTTAAAAAATAAAACTACAAATGATAAAACAAATGAGCAAAATAATATAGAATCATCAATAAAACAACCTATATCAAACTCTAAAAACAATATATTTAAAAAAATAATTAATATAGTTTCTTTATCTATTAAAACACTATTTATAATTTCTTTTATAATGAATTTAGTTTTTTTATTAAAGATGGATATACTTCCTACCAAATATTTATTAATTTTTATCTTAGTATCTAGTATTATAATTTTATTTGCTGTTTTAACAGAGTTTATTTTAAAAAGTAAAATAATGAAATTGATATCTACGACATTATCATTAATTTTTATAATATTTTATATATTTGCTTATATTTATCTTAATAAAACACATACATTTATTAATGGACTATTTAATAATGAACAAATTGAAACTTATTATATAGCTGTATTAGAGGATTCAGTATATGAAGAAATTGAAGATTTAAAAAATCTAAAAATTGGTTCATATTATAATAACGAAGAATCTTACAATCAAGTTATTAATACTATTAATAATTTAATTGAGTATGATGAACAAAATTATGAAACATTGGTTGAACTTTATAATAATTTAACATTTGGTGAAATTGACGCTATTTTTATAAATGAAGCAAATAAGAATATAATTGAAGAAAACCAAGAAATATTTGATATCAAACTTAGATATATTTATAATGTTGATGCTGTCACTCAAATAAATATTTCTTCAAAAGATTTAAATGTTATTGATACACCATTTATTGTCTATATTACAGGAATTGATACTTATGGCGAAATTTATAGTACTGCTAGAAGTGATGTAAATATTATAGCTGTAATCAACCCTAAAATTAAAAAAATATTATTACTTACAATACCTAGAGATTATTATGTTCAGTTACATAATACAACTGGTATTAGAGATAAACTTACACACGCTGGTATGTATGGAATAGATATGTCTGCTTCAACAATTGAAGATTTATTAGATATTGATATAAATTATTATGTAAGATTAAACTTTTCAACTCTGATAAATGCTATTGATGCTATAGGTGGTGTTGAGGTTTACTCACCATATACATTTAATACTTATGGCTATCAATTTTACGAAGGATATAATTATTTGAATGGAGACTATGCCTTGGCCTTTTCTCGTGCTCGCTATAATTTTGAAGGTGGGGACAGAACACGTGGAGAAAATCAAATGCGTGTTATCGAAGCTGTCATCAATAAAATATCTTCATCAAGAGTATTAGTTACTAATTATCTAGATATATTAAATAGTTTAAGTGGAACCTTCCAAACAAATATTGATTCTAATCAAATTTATGACTTAGTAAAAATGCAATTATCGACTATGCCAAAATGGCAAATCGAAACTTATAGCTTAAATGGTTATGATTCTAGTAATTATACCTATAGTATGGGGGATATGTTACTATATGTTATGGAACCAGATTATAATACAGTTAATGAAGCAAAAATAAAAATAAATGAATTGTTAGAAAAAAATTGATAGTAATGTCAATTTTTTTATTATATTATTTTTGATTGTTAGGTGAAATATTGATAACAGATTATTTTAATCATATTATCAAATTTAGAAAATTTGTCATGAGTTATTTGTAAATATAAGAAATTAATGATTTTACAACTAAAAAAATATTTGATAATTTAGTTTTTGAAAGGAGACAACTAATGAAAAACAATATAAGAAAAACTAAATTAAAAGAGAATGAAACAATACCTTTAAATATGGATTTTATGTTTGCGACTATATTTAATAATGAAAAAAATATCTATGTTTTAGAGCAATTTCTATCAGATTATTTAGAAATACCAATTAATAATATTAAAGGTAATTTAAAAACATTAAAAAGAAAATTAATACCTAATAATAAAAGAGAAGCAAGTAATGAAGTTGATCTAGTATTAAATTATAATGGTAGACTAATTAATATTGAATTATCTAATGAAAGAAAATCAACAGGTATAATGGAAAGAAATATTGTCTTTGCTTGTAAAATACATGGCAGCCAGTTAGAATATGGAAATAAGGATTATAAAAATATCGATGAGACATTACAAATAAACCTAAATAATTTTAGATGTAATAAAAATAAATTGTTAGCTAAATATTATTTAGCAGATATAGAAAATAAAGAAATTTTAACTACTAAATTTAGAATCGATATGGTAGATCTTGTATTAGGAAGTAAGATGTGTTACAATATTAACGACAAGTTATCAAAATGGTGTCGATTATTAATGACTAATAAAAGAGAAGAATTATATAATTTAGCTACCTATTTACTGGGGCGTGAAAGTGGTGAAGAATTTATGAGCGAAGTAGAAATGTTATGTAGTGATGATGAGTATATAGGATTATATACAAAATTATCTAAGAAAGAATTAGAATATAATACATATATAGCTGAAGCTAAAGAGGAAGGAATTAATCAACGAAATATTGAAATAGTTAAAAAGATGTTGGAAGATAATGTCGATATTTCAATCATTTCAAAATACACTAATCTATCTATAGAAGAAATAGAATCGTTAAAATAGAAAATAAACAAATAAATTTATATTTATTATAGTATTTATAGTATTATTAGTTTTGTTATTAATTTTTTTAATCTTTATAAATGTAATAACTATGGTGAAATGTAACAGTTAAAGTTAAGAATTAGGATAACCTAATTCTTTTTTCTTAAAAAAATAATATTTTGAATATTTTTCGACAAGATATTACGTCATTATATTAGATAATAATTATGGTGATAATATGAAATGGAAAACAGCTTTATCAGTTGTATTCGCAGTTTCAGTAGGCTTTTTGATGGGAAAATTTATGCTTAATCAATATAATTCAGAATATGAATTAGCTCCTGTTTTTAATCAAAATAGTGATCGTTATTATTTCTTAAATCAAGGTGAATATGATAACTTTGAGGATATGGAACAAAGTATGATGGGGTTTGATTATTATATCTATGAAGAAAAAGATGGAAAATTCATGACATATGTAGGAATTACAAAAGATTACGATAATATGATGAAAATACAAGGATATTTTACAAATGCTGGATATACTATATATGTAAGAGATGTTAATTTTAATAATGACGCATTCTCTGTTTTAGTTGATCAATATGATCAAATGTTAAGGGAAACAGAAGATAATCAAACAATTAAAGGAATTTGTTCACAAATATTAGCAAAGTATGAGGAGTTGGTAGTAAATAGTGACAGTTCTAATTAAAGATATTCCAGTAAATGATAGACCAATTGAAAGATTGATTAATAGTGGTCCAGAATCATTAAGTAATACTGAATTATTAACCATTCTAATTAATAGTGGTACTAAACAAAAATCAGCCAAAACTTTAGCTGAAGAAGTATTAAAAACTATTGATAATATTCATGAATTAAAAAATTTAAAACTAGAACAATTAAAGAAAATTAAAGGTATAGGTACTAAAAAAGCTGCTAATATTTTAGCTGCCTTAGAGCTTTCCAAAAGGATTAACAATGAAATTAGTACCTTAAACGACATGAAAATAACCAATAGTAGTTTAGTATACAAATATTATAAAAATATAATTGGTGATAAATTACAAGAACATTTTTATTGCGTGTATTTAAATACATCTAAAAAAGTTATTAAAGATAAACTTTTATTTATTGGAACTATTAATCAAAGTATTGTTCATCCTAGAGAAATTTTTAAAGAGGCATATTTACTTAGTGCTTCTGGGATAATTTGTGTCCATAATCATCCAGCTGGTTCAATTTTTCCAAGTGCTGAAGATATAAAATTGACCAATAAACTAGTTGAGATTGGTAATTTATTAGGGGTTAAAATTATTGACCATGTAATAATCACAAAAGACAATTACTATAGTTTTTTTGAAAACAATGATATAAGGTGATAAAATGCGAAAGAAAAAAAAGGATAAAAAGAAATTTATTATATTACTAATTATTTTATTAATGGCATTAGTTTCCTTGGTTATCATTATTGATGATGATCGAAAATTAACAAGCGTTGAAAAAGTAATTAAAGATGGAGTTGTAGCATTAAGTAATTTTGTTTCAACTCCTTTTTTAGCAATCAAAACTAATTTTTTTACTGAATCTAAAGAGAATTACCAAGAAAATTTAGAAAGAGAAGAAAATATAGGTATCAATAGTGAAATATTAAAAGAAAATAAAGAATTAAAAGAATTGTTAGAATTAAATCAAACTCTAAGTGAACGAGAATATATTAATGCTACTGTTATTAATCGTAATATTGGATATTGGTTTAATGAGATAACTATAAATAAAGGAACTAAGCATGGGATAACTGAAGGCATGGCTGTCATCAATTCAAAGGGATTAGTTGGAAAAATATCAAAAACAACTAATTATACTAGCAAAGTAAAATTACTGACTGATGAGCATATGGAAGATAAAATTTCTGTTAAAATAGAATACGATGATCGCTTTGTCTATGGTTTATTATCAAATTATAAAGATGGTGAATTTATTATTACAGGTATTAGTAACAACATTGAAATAAATGAGGGAGCAAAAGTAACAACTAGTGGCTTGACAGACCTTTTTCCTAGCGGAATCTTAATTGGATATGTTAGTGAAATTTCTATTGATAATTTTGATTTAGCTAAAACTTTAAAAGTTAAAAGTGATATCAATTTTGACGATATTTACTATGTAACAATATTAAATAGAAATGTAGATAACGCCAATGATTAAAAGTTTAATAATTGTTATTTTATCCTTTATTTTAGAAGGGAACCTATCTAATTATTTTTCTATAAATACCAATTTTTTCAATACTTGTTTAGTCTTTTCGTCATTAATTATTATTTCAAATATAATAGAAAAAAAAGAAGCATTTTATCTTTTTGCTTTTTTTACTGGACTATTTTATGACTTATTTTTTATAGATAGAATAGGTTATAGCATTTTAACATTTTTACTAGGATCTATTATAATAAAAAACATTAATAAAATAACAAAAATAAAATTTGATATCATTAAAGATATTATAATCATAATTTCCTATCGAGTAATTAGCTATATAGTTTTAGTGCTAATTGGATATTTATCATTTGATACATTTAAATTATTACATAGTATTTATAGTTCTATCATCTTAAATATAATTTATATAATTATTTTAACAATATTATTTAGAAAAAATAGAACATAAAAATTTTTAAATTTTATATATAGTCTAATTCTAATATTTTTTCATATATATTAATAGGTGAAATTTATGGATAAAGACATTGAAAAAATAAAAATGCAAATGAAACAAAAACGTTATAAAACATCTGAGAAAAAAAATAAACCTAGTTATAATAGTATTTTATATAAAACAGGCATTAGATTTTTAATCACAATTCTACTTACAGTAGCTACTTTAATAATTTTAAAAAAATATCCTAATTTAAAAGATAAATTTTATAATGAAGTTTATGAAAAAAACATTTCTTTTGCTTCAATTAATCATTTTTATAAAAATATATTTGGTAGTCCCATTCCTTTTAGTGATTACTTTGAAAGTAAAACAAAACCTGTTTTTAATGAAAAATTAACCTATTATAAAAGCGAAGAATATCAAGATGGGGTTAAATTAATCGTTGATAAAAACTATCTAGTACCATCTTTAGAAAGTGGTATGGTTGTTTTTATTGGTGATAAAGATAATTATCCAAATACTATTATTGTCGAACAAGTAAATGGCATTAATGTTTGGTATTCTAATATTGAAAATATTAATGTTGACTTATATGACTATATTGATAAAGGAACTTTATTAGGTTCAACGATAAATGATGAATTATATTTAGTATATAAAAAAGATGGGAAAGTTTTAGATTATAATGATTATATTTAAAATTCATTTTTTATATTGGGTAATGGCTTTCATATGTGGTTTTTGTGGACTATTTAAAAACTTCGTATATTTTAGTTTGTTAATTGCTATTCATGAACTTGGTCACTTTATTGGCGCTAAAATAATGAAATGGAAAGTAAAAAAAATAATTCTTTTACCATTTGGTGGGATTACTATTTTTAATGAATTTTTAAGTAAAAGTTTATATGAAGAATTTATTATTTTAATATTAGGGCCACTATTCCAAATAATTTTTTATTTTTTATATAGCTATATTTTTGGATTCAATGTTTTATTACATAATTATCATTATGCCTTATTATTTTTTAATATTTTACCAATTTTTCCTTTAGATGGTTATAAATTATTAAATATTTGTATTAATAAATTTTATTCTTTTAAAACAAGCCATCTACTAACTATAATTATTTCTGTTTTAATAACTAGTTTAGTTTTTATTATAAATTTATATAATTTAAACTTTATTATGTTATTAGCTATTATTTTTCTAATAATAAAAAATATTGAAGAATTTATTAATCATAATTTAATTTTTAATAAATTTTTACTTGAAAGATATTTATATTCTATTAATTTAAAAAAATCAAAAATTATTAAAAGTAATAATTTAAAAAAAATGATGCGTGAATATAAACATATTTTTTATTATAATAACAAATATGAAACAGAAAAGAGTTTTTTAAAGAAAAAATTTGACATTAAGCATAAATTATGTTAAAATCTAATACTGTGTAGAGCCTCTCTCTACAACCGCACAGAAAAGGTTTGAAACAATTTATTTTGTACCTTAATGGCGAGTCTTAGATTAAATAAAAGGAGGTTAAAAAATGAAAGCAGTAATTGAAACTGGTGGAAAACAATATACAGTTGAAAAAGATACAGTTCTATATATTGAAAAATTAGATACTGAAGTAGGTAAAACTGTAAAATTCGATAAGGTTTTAATGGTTGATGATAAGATTGGTACTCCATATTTAGATGCAACAGTAACAGCTGAAGTTGTAAAACATGGTAAAAACAAAAAAATAAAAGTATTTAAATATAACCAAAAGAAAAATTATCATAGAACTCAAGGACACCGTCAACCATATACTAAAGTTCAAATCAAAAAAATTGAGTGTAAATAATGATTAAAATAGTAGTTACTTATAACAATAATAAAGTAAGTGATATAACAATAAGTGGGCATTCTGGTTATAGTGAAGCTGGCACAGATATTGTATGTGCTAGTGTTAGTAGTATTGCTATTACAACAGTAAATGCTATATTAAAACTTGATAGTAAGGCACTTACGTATAAAGAATCTGATGGTTATTTAGAAATTAAATTAGTTAAACATAGTGAATATGTTGATACATTAATTTCAAATATGTTAGATTTATTTAAAGAATTAGAAAAAAAATATAAAAAATATATAAATTTTAAATAAGAGGAGGTGTATCATGAATTTAATGCAATTAAACATTCAACTATTTGCGCATAAAAAAGGACAAGGTTCTACTAAAAATGGTCGTGATTCAATCGCCAAAAGATTAGGAGCAAAAGCTGCTGATGGTGAATATGTGTCAGGTGGATCAATTTTATATCGTCAACGTGGAACTAAAATATATCCTGGCAAGAATGTTGGAATTGGTTCAGATGATACAGTTTATGCTAAAATAGACGGTTATGTTAAATTTGAAAGAGTAGGCAAGGATAGAAAACAAGTTAGTATTTATGCTGAAAGAGTTTAGATTTTGATTATTCAAAATCTTTTTTATTTTTTTATTTAATAAGTATTTACAAACATTAATTAATATTATATTATTAATATAGGAAGTAGGTGAAGAAAAACTTAAGATGATTCAATTCATATTAGTTTTTCTTCTTTTTTTGTAAAGGGTGGTAACAGTTTTATGAATAAAATAAAAGGAAAGATTTATAATGAAAACTACGTTGACATTGATACAAATCAAAAACATAATTTGATTATTTATGATTATTCTATCAACGATAAAACAGATAAATTATTTGTTGGTGAAATTATTGACAATAATATTGATATTCAAGAGTTAATTGATTGTCTAAATAAAATTGCTGACTATAATGTTAATAGAAAAATTCCAATGTTTGCTGGTGACTTGATAAGATTTGGCAAGAACAAAAAACTTTTTGAAAAAGTTAATTTTTCTAAACAAGGTTACAATTTTATATTTAACAAAGATTTAAGCGTATTAAATTGTGACCCTAAAACAGATCCTTATGAAGGAGACTTTTTAGAAAAATTAAAAGAAATAGTTATAATTGATTATATAGCAAGACGTTTTAGTTCAATTGGTGATAATAATCTTGGAGTTCATCCTTTAGATTATTATGAAAATGATGCAGGATATCCTGAAATAGGTGTACAAAAATGTCTTAAATATCCAAATGCAGTTAAGAGTTAAAATTATTGTAAAGTAAGAAATATCACGACTAATAGTTAGTTGCGATATTTTTTATTTAAGTGTATAATTAATAATGGTGATATTATGTTGCAGAAAAGTTTAATTATAACATTAGGTTGTGTTTTAATTGATCAAATTATAAAATTAATAATTATGGGAACAATGGGAATTGGTAGCAGTATCTCAGTTATTCCTAATTTCTTTTCTTTAACATATGTAGAGAATAATGGTGCTGCTTGGAGTATTTTTAGTGGCAATCGAATTCTTTTAATTTCTATTTCAGTTATTGCTCTAATATTGATATATTGGTATTTTTTAAAAAACAAAGATATTAAAATATTTGAGCTTGTTACTTATAGTGTTTTAATAGGCGGAATAATTGGAAATTTATTAGATCGTATTAAAGTTGGTAGCGTAATTGATTACTTAGATTTTAAAATTTTTGGGTATAACTTTCCAGTTTTTAATTTTGCCGATATTTGTATCGTTATTTCAGTTATAATATTATTAATCTATAGTTTCAAAGGTGAAAATAAAGATGCAAAAGATAATAGTTAATGAAAACAATAATTTAAGAATTGATACTTATTTAATTGAAATACTAAATTTTTCAAGAAGTAAAATTCAAAAAATGTTAAAAGAAAACTATATAACAGTAAATGATAAAAAAGTTAAAAATAGTTATTTACTAAAAGAACATGATATTATTAAAATAGAAGACTATGTTGAAGAGTTACCAAATGTCTTACCAGAAGATATGAATTTAGATATTGTTTACGAAGATGATGATGTCATCGTAATAAATAAAGAAAATGGTATAGTTGTTCATCCTGCAGTTGGTAATAGCAGTCATACTTTAGTTAATGGTTTGATGTTTCACTCAAAAAGTCTTAGTGATTTAAATGGTGAATTTAGACCTGGTATTGTTCATAGAATTGATGCTTTTACAACTGGTTTATTGATGGTTGCTAAAAATAATTATGCTCATGAATTTTTAGCTAAACAATTAGAGGAAAAGAAAACTACTAGAAAATATATAGCTCTAGTATGGGGAGTTATTGGAACAGATACTGGAACAATTGATGCACCAATTGGTAGAGACAAAAACGATCGAAAAAAAATGTCTGTAACTGACCAAAATAGCAAAAAAGCTATTACACATTTTAAAGTTTTAAAAAGATATTCTAATGCTAGTTTAATAGAACTTAAATTAGAGACAGGACGTACCCATCAAATACGTGTGCATATGAATTATATAGGACATCCTGTTGTCAATGACCCTGTTTATGGAAAAAGAAAATTGTTAGATGATAGTGGTCAATGTTTACATGCTAAAGTTTTAGGTTTTATTCATCCAAGAACTTTAAAATATATGGAATTTGAAAGTGACTTACCAGAGTGTTTTCAAAACATTTTAAATAAATTTATAGATAATTAGGAGGTTAACATGGAAACAATCGTTAACGAATTAGACGAAAAAGTTATGAAATTGTTACATTTTTTTATAACAGAACAAGGCTATAATCCAATTATTCTACGTGGTGCCAAAGACGAAATTTGGTTAGAAAATTTAGAATCTGATTATGGTATTGTTCGAATTGTAACAAATTATATACATAATGATGAACAATTTGACTTTGATTTATTTAAAACAAATCAAATTATAAAGAAAATTAAGAAAAAAACTTTATCAGTTAATTTAAAAACATTAAGTATTTTTTTAAACTTAGGTGATAATGTAGCAGAGCTTAAAGAAGAACAATATAACTTTGGTAATATAGATTGTATTAGAATTAATGAAATTGATGATTTAAATAATTATAAATTTTTAACTAATATATTTCCTAATATATCTGTGTCAACAAAATTTAAAGAAAAGGGCGCAGAGCTATTTTTAAAAATAACTAAAGATATAAATAAAAAAAATGAAGAAGAAAGTAAACAAGCTGAAGAATTATTTAAAATTAAAAAACCAATTGTTACTTATATCTTAATATTTATCAATGTTATTTTGTTCCTATTAACTTATATTTTAGGAAAAGGTAGTACTAATTTAAATACCCTAGTAAATTTTGGTGGCTTAGTAAAAATGCATGTTATTGGCGATTATGAACTGTTTAGATTAGTAACTTCTATTTTTTTGCATAATGGTATTTTTCATTTAGCATTTAACATGTATGCACTATATATTTTAGGTCCACAACTCGAAAGTTTTTTTGGTAAAATTAAATTTATAATTATTTACTTATTAAGTGGAATTGCTGGTAATTTATTAAGCTTAATGTTTTTAGCAAATAATGTTGTTAGTGTTGGTGCTAGTGGAGCAATATTTGGTCTTATGGGTGCTTTACTATACTTTGGATACCATTATCGTGTATATTTAGGAACAGTTATTAAATCACAGATAATGCCTATCATTATTTTAAATTTAGGGTTAGGAATGCTTGTTTCTAATATAAACAATTTTGCTCATATTGGTGGATTAGTTGGTGGAATTTTAATTTCAATGACTGCAGGAGTTAAGTATAAATCAAAGATATCAGATAAAATAAATGGTATAATTATGTCATTAATTTATTTTGGATTTATGATTTATATGGTATTTTTTAACTAATGAACTATCAATTAAAATTAGAAGAAATTATAAAAGAAAATGAAAAAAATAATTATGTACCAACTTTATTACTACATAGTTGTTGTGCACCATGTAGTAGTTATTGCTTAGAATATCTATCAGATTTTTTTAAAATAACAATTCTTTACTATAATCCAAATATAACAGAAAAAGAAGAATATTTAAAAAGAGTTAATGAGCAGCAAAGGTTAATTAAAGAGCTTCCATGTAAATATGAAATAAAATTTATTGAAGGTGACTACAATCCTGATTTATTTTTTGATATTTCTAAAGGTTTAGAGAACGAACCAGAAAGAGGAAATCGTTGTAGTAAATGTTATGAACTTAGAATGCGAGAAACAGCTATGATTGCTAAAAAATTAAAATTCGATTATTTTGCTACAACCTTAACCCTAAGTCCATATAAGAATTCTAATAAAGTAAATGAAATAGGGGAAAATCTAGAAAATGAATTAAATATAAAATATTTATATTCTGATTTTAAAAAGAAAAATGGCTATAAAAGGTCAATTGAGCTTTCTAAAATATACAATTTATATAGACAAGATTATTGTGGATGTATTTATTCTAAACAAAATAAAATTAGAGAAACTATATAATTTTAAAATTATATAGTTTTTTAACGTTATAAATATTCTTAAAGAATAAAATTTAATGTTGACAATTAAAGGCTATTCACTTATAATAAAGCACTATGAGGTGGAATTTATATGGAGAATATGACAAAACTAGGTATTGATTTAGAAGAAATGCGAAATTTTAAATTTAAAAGAATCGATTTAACAGATCCAAATTCAATTTTAAACTATGGTAATGATGTTATAGAAATTATGAGTAGTATTGTTAGTTCACTTAGGAAAATAATGCGCGAAGAAGATACAAGTACTGTTAATTTTATTGAAGATATTGCAAGCATTAACGCTTTCGATAATGAATTAGAACAATTAAAAACTAAAAATAATAAAGGACAAAACAGTAGTTTTTTAGAACAATTAGTTAATAAAGTTTTGGATAAACTGCCTGTGTCATTAAAAGATAATCAAGACAAAAAAATAGATACTTATGCAGATTTATACGCAAAATACTGTGATAATATTGATAATATATGTAATAAGATAATAGAAGACCAAACTAATTTAAAAAATACTATGAATACAAGTTATGAATTATTAAAAATTTTAGATGTATTACTCGAATTATTAGAAAACGTTATTATAACTGGTGAAAATGATAAAAATGAATATTTAAAAAAATTAAATGAATTAGGTAAAGATTCTATCAATGAAAGAAAGGCCAAAACTATAAGACATAATGTTGTAACATTTGAGAAAAAATTAAGTACACTAAGAGAATCTTTAGCAACAAATAATGCACTTTATGATAATTTAGAAGTCAAGAATATGCCTAATATAGAAATTCTTATGCAATATGATAATTTCGTTAAAACGATATCTCCAAACTTAAAATTTCAAAGTTATGATACCATAGGAACAAAACAACAATCAGATAGACTTAATAGTCTTCAACAATTATCAAAAGCAGTTAATTCTAGTATGATTAAAAACTCTGAAACCTTAAACGAAAATTTAGCTAATGCGCAGCAAATTGGAAGTAGTGGTTTTATCGAAGTTAATACATTAACTACATTAAGAGATAATACTTTTAAAGCACTTAGTCAGTTAGAAAACTATCAAGCGATTATGGCTGAAAAACGTCGAGCAAATGATGAAATTGTTAATGGAATTTTAAATGATTTTAAGAAATTTGGCTCAACACCAGAAAATCTTTTAACTAGTACTGATTTCGATATTGATTGTACTGATGATTTTGGTGAAAAAAATTTGCTTGAAGTAGCATCATTTTCTAATGAAGAAGAAAATGGCAAAACTTTAAAAAAGAAATTAGGTACAATGGATGATGATTAAAATTACTAATAATTTATTATCTTCAATTAAAAATCTTAAATTAATTCAATTTTATCAGGTTTATGAAAATACCAATACTTTAGGTTTAAAGATTATTTATGGAAATGATGAAATCTTTAGTGCTGATTATCGTGATGAAAAATTTTATGAATATGTTAATTATGTAATAAATTTATATAATATTGAAAAAAACAATAATTTTATATATTTAAATAATTTTACTGGAGAAACAATACAAAATATAAACATTCCAAAGCCTGATAATGATTTTTATCAAACATTTCCTATTGTTGAATTAGGGCGTTTACATTTCAGAATAAAAATAATTGAAGAATATATTATAAATATGTCAAAAAATATATTATCTTCAATTTTTTTGCAAGATAAGAATATTAATATAACTAGTTTTAAAGGTTATAAAAATAATTTTATGTTATTATATGAAGTTATTGATGAATTTAGTTCTGTGGATAACATTTGTCTATATTATAATATACATAGAATTGATAATAATAAATATTTAATTAAGACTAAGCAAATCGAGAATAAACTATTTAATTTTGAAGCTACACTTGAATTTAGTAAAAATTCAGTTAATATTACTTGGAATGGATTAAATAGTAATTTTATTGGTCGTAATATTAATCATTTTGAGGAAGCCAATAATACTAATGTTATTAAATTTAATAATAATGGTGATGAAAATTATATATACTTAGAACAACCACTATTAGATATTAATGATACTACACATGATCACATAAATTCTTATTTAGATAATTGCAATTTAGGCAATATTTCGTCTCTCAAATCTTATGTTCTAAATCAATATTTAAGCAAGGAAGAAGAATTTAAAGATGACAAATTCGATACTAAATATTATCATATTACTTTAAAACCAAGTGTTGTAAAAATACATTATGTAGAAGAAGTTGGTTATTTAAAAGAAAATAATTTTCGCTTAATTACTGAAAATAAAGAAAATGAATTTACTTTTTTAAAATTTAGCAATAATGGTAGAGATTATGTTTTAAGACAAACAGAAATACAAAAAGATTATCTATCTAAATATAACTATTGTGTATATGGAAATCCTAGTAATGACTTATTAAATTTTACTAATTTTGAAGATATCCAAAGAATAAATGATAATGTGGAAAGTATTACTGATATCAAAAAATTAATTAAATAAAAAAGAATTGTGGTGAAAATATGACTTCAATTAATAAATTGCGATTAAAAAAATATCTTAAAGAAAAAAATTTTGGTACTCTTTTATCACATTGTTCGTTTCCTAACTGTGTAATAGATAGATTATTAGATATTTCTATTAAAGATGGTAGCATCCTTACTGATTCCCTGTTTATTGATAGATTTACAACTTTTGATAGAATATATAGGGAGTGTTCTATAGATGCTAGTAATGAAAAAGAATTAAACGACTATTTTAAATTAGTTGAGATTTATCTTTTTATTACTAAAAGAGGACATGTTAGCGTTGATTGGAGCAGTTTATTAATCTCTAATTCTTATAATTTATTTAATGATAAAAAGAAAACATTTCAGTTTTTAAATAGATTAATTGAAGTAATCACCAAGTCAGATATTGATAAACATAAGTTACACAAATATGTATATAAAATTAATGAATATTTAACAGAATCAAGAAAATATTATAATGATGAGGTTATATATTTAAGTAGATTAGTATCTGAATTGGAACCTATTTTAGAATCAACTCACTTAATTGATGATTTAATTAAACAGGATAAAAAATTAGCTGGTATTTATGATATTGATGAAGAAAGAATATCTAAGATAGAAGAAGTTTTAAATAACTTTGATAAAAAAACAAATACTTTAAATAACAAAATAGATAATTTATTTTCCAACATTGATGATATGGAAGAATATGTAGATAATTATTCAGCTAAAATAAAAAAGGAATTGTTGGACTGCAAAAAAGATATTTTAAGTGAAATAAAAAAAGCTTTAGATGATTCAATGCCAAATAGTAATAAAAAACCTAAAAACAAGAAGAAAAAAGTAAAAGCAAGCAATAAAATTAGTGATTATTCTGAGCAAAATGATTTTTTACATCACGAAGCAATAAATTTATTGGGGGCTGATTTTAGTTTAGAAGAATATTCTATATTTAAAAGATTTTATGCTGCTAATGGAACAAATATATTAAAAAAAATTATAGATAATAACCATTCTTTTATGGTAAATTTTGGTTTTCATTTGTCACATATTGGCAATTTTTTGGAATGTGATTTTTTAAGTATTATAAATAATATAGGTATAGCTATATTTGCAAATTTAAATAGGAGTCAATTTGAGTGTATATTTGTGCTTCTTGATAATAAAGCTCTTTTAGATAGAATGATACAACTATTAAAGTTAAATCCTACTTTTACAGTTGACTATTCTAAGATAATTTGGTTATTGAAATGGTTTGATGTTGATTTTCTTGCTAATGCTGATGAGAAATTGCAAAACACTTTCGATATTACGTCTAAATATGATTATGATAACTTAAACAGAGTATTAGAGATTAATCCTAATTTTAGAGTATATGTTGAAGACTTTGATATTAAAATTACAGAAAAAATAGGTATAAAAACTGTTGCGTTTAGTGATGAGAAAAGGCAAAAAACAATAAATATGTTTGATGATAAAAAGTGTTTAAATAAATTATTACAAATATTGGAAATTGATGAAAATTTTAATTTGTATGAAATAAATTTTGATTTAACATGCGAATGTTATCATGATTTGTATAATTTATGTTTATTTTATCATTCACCTAACCACATTGCATCGCAAATATGTGAATATGATTTTCTAAAGCGAATAGATGACATTATTGTCTCTTCTAGTGTAGAAGAAATAATGTATTTTAACGATAATCATTTATTTGAAAAAATAGTTAGTTTATTATGTATAGAGGAATACTATAAAATATTTAATACTTTATCTTTTGAATTTAAGAAAAAACTACTTAGTTTTTCAGATCCATTTTCAGTGAAATTAGAACTTTTCACGCTACAGGATAATCTTTTCAAAAAAAAGAAACAAGTAACAAAAGCATTAACAAAGAAATTGTGGTGATAATATGTTATCAGATTATATTTATAATACAGAAAATAAAAATAGATTTGCTGACATTATTAAGTTTATAAAATCTAATAAATTTTTAAATAATGCTAATAAAAATATAATTTTAAATTATTTAAATAATTTAAAGAAAAATAAAATAATTAGTTTTTGTAACGACAAATTATTAGAAGAAGTAATTTATACATATATTAATGAAGCAATTAAAGGTCTGAAATTTTCAGATTGTATAAATATCTCTGAATATTTATATAGAGAAAATGTACTAGATGAAAATAGTGAAATAGAAATAAATAATTATATTGGATTATTTAAATTAGTTAGTAAATATTATAGTCTTATTTTAGAAATACATGATGGAGAAATTTTTCATATTGTTAAGATTGATTATATTAATAATATATACAATTTTTTTGAAAATGCAAATAATGCTAAGCTTATTATAATAAAAATAATTCAAAATGAAATTAAATCTGATATAATATTAAAATCAATTTATGAGTGTATGAAGAAAACTCATAGATATTATACTGATGAATATACCTTTGCAAGGGTCATGATTAATGTGATTGATGAGTTAGAGTCATTATCTATTAGTAATTCAGAAGAAATAGAAAATTATATACATAATCAAATAAAATTAGCAAAAAAACAAGCAGGTATTTATGAGGTTGATGAAGAAAAACTTCAAACTTTAGAAGAAAAAATAAAAGAGTTAGAAAATAAATTAGATAGCATAGAAAAAGCTGCTGAAAAAAATTCTAATAATTATGCGCAAATAGAAGTAGAAGCAAAAACAAAAACAATATTGAGTGACATATCAAATTTTAAAATAATTGATATAAGTGAAGAAGAACAAATAAAAAAATTATTACAAAAAGCAAAAATATATTATAATCATTTTAAATCAGGAACAAATGATACTAGTTGGTTTTGTCCTTATGTAATTGATAAATTAGGAACAGAATTTGTTGTCAATTCACCTCCAAATTTTATTAATTATATATATAAAAAGGGTTTGATTGATGAATTAAGTAATATATTAAAAATAAATCCTCATTTTTACCTAGAAAATGCAGGTTGGTTTAATAAGGAAATAATTGAGATGTTTGGGATTAAATTAATTGCTACTCAGTTTAATGAAAGTGTTCAAAATTTTATTAATTGTTCCTTTGATGAAACTACGTATCCATCACTAAAGAAAATAATTGAAATTAATCCTAATTTTATTACGCAAATCGCAACTTTAGAAAGAGATGCATATGTTCATGCAAAAATGTTGGATTTAGAATATATTGCTTATATAGATATGAATAAAGTAAAAACAGATGAATATTTTTCTAAATGCAATAAAATATCAAAATTAGCCAGTATTTCAAAAATAAACAATACTTTTTTTATAAATGATTGTATTGAAACTACTGATGAGCAATCTATTGTCTATTTAAAAAAGAATACAATTGAATCCATAATTAATATATTAAACATTAATGAAATAATAAAAATGTTTGATAATAATTCTATAAATTATAAAAAGTTGTGCAATTGTTTAATTATTGCTCGTAGTATGAATTTTAGCTATGATTCATTAACAATGAGTTTTTTATCACTATCCGATGAATATAGAGAACAAATATTTAATATTCCTAATTTAGAACAAGATGATATCTCTAATTTGGATAATATTCAAAAAAAAGAAATTATAAGAGAATTACAAAGAATTTTAAATAATTATAAAAAACAAACAAGAAGAAAAAGATTAATATTTAATCGAGGTAAAAAATAATGTTTAATTATGCTATAGATAAAACACTAAAAAAAGAAATTAAAGAAATTTATAATTATATAAATAAAAATCCACTATTGTTCAACAAAGATTCTATAAAATATCTATCTGATATTATAGGAGGAAAGCAACAATTATTTTGTAACACATATACTTTAAAAAGTATTATTAGTATTACATTATCATGTGATAAACATATGGTCGATACTGATTACCTTTCTGTAGCAAAAAAGCTATATGAATTAAATGTGTCAGCCATAGAAACTAACGATGAAATAAATAATTTTCTAAATATTTATAAATTGATATTAGGAATAGATTGTTATAATTTAATTAGTGATCAATATAAAAAGAATTGTTTAATAGATAATATAAATTTTATTTATAATTCTTTTGAAAATAAAAATTTAGTTAGAATTATATTTCATGAAATTGACTTATTATTAATTAGCAAGAAAGATAGACCTGAGATATTTTCCTATTTAAAAAAATATATTAGTCAATCACGTATGTATTATAGTGATGAATTACTTTATGTAAGTTCTATAAATAACTTTTTAAATAAGATTGCATACTGCATTAATGATGCAATAATACTAGGTTGCATAATAGAGGAACAGTTATCTTTTGACAAAAGATTAGCAGGTGTTTATGATATTGATGAGAAAAAAATAAAAGAGTTAGAAGAAAAAATATTTGAGTTAGCAGATAAATTAGGTAGCATAGAAAAAGATGCTGAAAAAAATTCTAATAATTATGCAAAAATAGAATCAAAATCAAAAGAAATATTGAGCGATATAGAAAAATATAAAACAGTTAAAACTGGCAATAGATATAAAATAGTCAATAATGAGGAATTAGAAAGAAAAAATTTACTATATAAAATAAGAATGCGTAACACTAACTTTAATTTAAAAACATCAGATACAAGATGGCTTTGTAAAGAGGTAATAGACAAATTAGGAATAAAGTATATTGCAAATAGTAGTCATAGTCAACAAGAATCTATTGATATAGCATATAAAAATAATCAATTAGAGACACTGTGTCAAATACTTAAATTAAATCCTGACTTTATTTTACTTAGCCCAATTTTACTTACTAAAGAAATTGTAGAATCATTTGATTTTCATTTAATTGCCAATGTTTTTATAAGAGATGTACAAACATTTGTAGTAAATCTTTTCAATATTGGAGAAATAACTGCGCTTAAAGAGATATTAAAGATTAATCCAAATTATAATCTTTTGGATACATATATTAATCAATATATTATCAACAAAAAAGTTATAGAACAATTTAGTGTTGAATATGTTGCTAACTGTAGTAACGAGAGCAAACATACCATTTTTTATTTTTCTATGGCAAATGAGCTTTCTAAATTAGTTGATATTTTTAAAATCGAGCCTAATTTCTATATAAATGAAACAGTCGATAACAAATCAATTTGCTATTACAGTAATATTATTTGTCCATTAATTCAAAATTTTGATATTAAAGAAATAATTGATTTCTTTGATGTAGAGGGAAAAAATCTGCATAATTTTATTAACGTATATGAAAAAATTCGTTGGTATAAGGTGAAAACACAAAAAAATGACAATTCGATAAACGAATTTATTAATGTAAGTCCAGAGGATAGAAAAAAAGTATTAAATATAAACACGAATATTTTTAATGATGGCATGGTTGATATGTTATTTGAACAAATAGTGAAAATAAATGCTACCAAGCTAAAATTTAAAAAGTTAATAAAAAAGTAGGCGAAGAAGATGTTAGAATATTTATATGGCAAAACTTTAAATAAAGATATAAAAGAATTAATAAATTATGTAAAGAGAACTGGCTATAAATATAAAAACGAAACTGTTGATTATTTAACTGGAATAATAAATAAAAAATATCAATTATATTGTGATATTAATATTTTTAAAAATATTCTGAATATTATTATGCTAAATCAACAAAATAGTGGTTTTATAGATGATAATGTTTTAGCTCAAAATCTTTATAAAACAAATGTGCCATTAGAACCAACAGATACAGATTTGAAAAATTTTTATAATCTTTATAATGTATTACTAAAATCTAATTATAATACAATTTTTAAAAGTTTCGAAATATTTATTAATATAAGCAATATTTATAATTCTTTTGAAAATAAAAATATAGCATTACTTTTATTTGAGAGAATTGGAAATATCCCAAGCCCTAAAATAAATATTAATGGTTGTCTTGATTGTATAAGTGATTATGTGATTAAATCACGAATATATTATACTGATGAACATGCTTATTTCAATGCAATAATTAATCTTTTAAATAGTTATTTTTTTGATAATGAAATTAACACAGAATATTATGAGAAAAACAAAAAATTAAATATAGAACAACTTAAATTAGACAAAAAATTAGCTGGTGTTTATGATATTGATGAAGAAAAAATAAAAGAGTTAGAAGAAAAAATAAAGATATTAGAGGATAAGATAGATAAATCTAATAAAGATATACTTACTTTAAATCAAAATTGTGAAGATTTAAAAGAAAATAGTGGCATTAATTCTAACGAAAATCTCTCCTTATTTAACGAACTATTTAATAAAGAAGAAAGCATCTTAATTGCAAAATTAAAAACAATTAATAATAATTTCAAAATTAAAATTTCTAATAGAGATTGGCTTACAAAAACTGTTGTTGATACTTTTGGATTTAATTTTGTTGCTAATTCAGATTCTAGTGAACAAAAATTTATAAGTTATATTGTTAATAATAATTTGTTAGAAAAATGGAAAGAATTATTTACAATTAATCCTAATTTTACTTTTTATTCACAAGAATCTTGGTTTAATGATGAAACAATTCGAATATTAGGAATAGAGTATTTAGCTAATACATCAAAAAATACACAAAGCGTTATTTCAGATTTTTCAAATGATCAATTAGAATTATTAAAAAATATATTGAGCATAAATCCAAAGTTCGAATTTTATACATATCCATTTGTTATAATAAATTACAATTGGATTATTGATAATTACGTGTTTGATAAAGTAGGAATAAAATATATAGCTAATGCCTCATTAGACCAAATACTATCAGTTATGGCATTTTATCATCACAACAGTGACAATCTTTCAAAACTCCAAAAAGTATTAATTTTAAAACCAGAATTTTCAATTAATTTTAAGAGTTCTATTTGTCCATTAGAAGATGGACTTGAAACGTTTATTAAAAACAGTGATGAGGAAGAAATTATACAATTTCTATCTAGTGAAATTAGTTGTAAGCATATAAGAAATAAAACAAGTCAATATATTGAATGCTTTTGTGCCTTATCAGATGCTTCAAAAATAAAATTAATAATGAATAGCACTAATGATGATTCAGATTATAAAATGTTAAAAACATTAGGAAAATTAGACAAAGCTAAAAAATTACTTAAAGTATTTAAACCACAAAATAATAAAAAAACATCATAATATTGATTGCTAAAACAGTATATTTCTGTAAATACATAAAAAATAAAACTATTGTATTTGCATTTATTCTAAACAAAATAAAATTAGAGAAACTATATAATTTTAAAGCTATATAGTTTTTTTCAATTATTTTTTTGTTTTGAAAAAGGGTTTTTCTTAATACTTGTTGTATGTTATAAATGGAGGTGGAAAATGACCACAACAAGAACAAGTAGTGAATTAATGTTAGGTACATACGATTGTATTTTTAAAGCTATTATGCTAGATCC
The DNA here is from genome assembly GCA_964408085.1 of uncultured Muribaculaceae bacterium. Taxonomy (GTDB): domain Bacteria; phylum Bacillota_I; class Bacilli_A; order RF39; family UBA660; genus CAJLIR01. The sequence continues at coordinate 78,931 of CAYOYB010000010.1, forward strand.
TGAAAATAGAGATTATTTAAAAGAGATAA
>CAYOYB010000011.1:0-73307 GCA_964408085.1 uncultured Muribaculaceae bacterium
TAGGATTATATGATGCTGAAAAAGAAGCAGAGAGAGTTAAACAAACACAAATTTTGGGAGCTGAACGTAGTGGTATTGAAAAGGGAATTAAACAAGGACGTAATGAAAAAGCCATTGAAATAGCTAAAAATATGTTAAATGAAAATATAAATTTAGATATAATTGTAAAAATTACAAATTTATCTAAAGAAGAACTTGAATCTTTAAGATAGAAATATTTTAAACATTTTTGCTTATATACGTAAGTTAAAATTAATGTTATTTAATAATTAATATGATTGGAGTTGTACTATGAATTTGACAGATGAACAAATATTAAATCTAATAAAATTACTTAAAGATGAAATATTAAAAAATAAGGATGAAATAAAAAAATTCCCAAATGAACATATAATATTAGATGATTGGCTTGTAAATGAACTTATGGATTATTTTCTAGAACATGCATCGGAGTTAATAGATATTTTGTCATATATTGATTTTAGTAATGCATCATTAGTAAATAGAAAAGTTAGTTTTGTTGATTTATCTCTCTTCTTTAATATTCCTTGTGATCCACAAACCATATATGATAGAGATTTAACTGGTACTAAATTATGTGGTGATTTTGCAGGAAAAATTTTTGATAATGTTAAATGTGTTGCAACAGATTTTAGTAAAGCTAAAAATGTTAATTTAAATCCACAAGAGATAGCGAATAAAAATTTAGTTCGATCAATATTATGTGGCATTGATTTACGTAATACAAATATTGATAATGTTATTCTCGAAAATGCTGATTTAAAAGGTGCAATTATTTCTGAAAGGATTAAGTTACAATTAAATGGACAACATGTACTTGGATTAGAAAACGCAATTATTGAATATGAACCTCATTTACCTTATTTAGAGGATAAGTATGAGTATTGTAAAGATAAAATTAAAAATTTAATGTTGCCATTTTAAAGTTTACTTTTATTTAATTAATAAAAAAATAACGAATTGATTTTTCGTTATTTTATTGTGCATGTATAACCAATACTTTCATTTAATGTTTTTAATTTGTTAGCAATATCCTCACTTGTTTCATCACCACTGAATTCATAAAAATTTTTAAGTGTTTCCCATTCTTCGCTAGTAACAGCTTCTTCATCACCATTAATAGAGGATTTGGTGATTTTTCCTTTTTCGATTGTAATGGTACTAATTTCGTTGTTTTGTTTACATTCAAGTGTTTTTTTATCACTACCACACCCAGTTATACCTAATAAAAATAATGATATACATATTAATATAATTTTTTTCATAAGTTATCAACCTCAATATAATTATAACACAATTATACAAAAATATGTCTCTACAATTATATAAAAAAGTGTAAATTTAGTGTGTAATATATTTTAAAATGAAAAAAAACTGCTATAATTATAAAGGAAGGTGATAAAATGTCAAAAATAAAGGATGTTGTAGGAAGAGAAATTTTGGACTCTAGAGGTAATCCAACTGTAGAGGTAGATGTTATTCTAGAAAGTGGAATCATAGGTCGTGCTTGTGTACCAAGTGGAGCTTCAACTGGCGAAAGAGAAGCTTTAGAAATGCGTGATGGTGATTCTAGTCGTTATTTAGGTAAAGGTGTATTAAAGGCTGTTAATAATGTTAATACAGAGCTTCGTAATTTAGTGATTGGTTATGATGTATTAGATCAAAAAACACTAGATTATGCGATGATTAAGCTTGATGGAACAGATACAAAATCACGTTTAGGGGCAAATGCTATTTTGGGAGTTTCAATGGCTGCTATGAAAGCTGCAGCTTTATATAAAGGATTGCCACTTTATAAATATATTGGTAATGGTAGAACATTACCTGTTCCAATGATGAACATTATTAATGGTGGAGCTCATGCTGATAATAAATTGGATTTTCAAGAATTTATGATTATTCCACAAGCTAATACTATTCATGATAGAGTTAGAATTGGAGCAGAGGTTTTTCATAATTTAAAGAAAGTTTTAAATGAAAAAGGATTAGCTACTGGTGTTGGAGATGAAGGTGGATTTGCTCCTAATTTAGAAAGTAATTCTGAAGGATTTGAACTTATTATGGAAGCTATTAAAAGAGCTGGATATGAACCTGGTAGAGATGTTAAACTAGGTATTGATGTGGCTGCTAGTGAATTTTATAAAAATGGTAAATATGAATTAGTTGGTGAAGGCAAAAGTTTAACAACTGATGAATTAATCGAATATTATCAAGAATTAGTTAGTAAGTATCCAATTATTTCTATCGAAGATCCAGTTGATGAAAATGATTGGCAAGGATTTAGAAAAATTACTGAAGTCTTAGGTGATAAAGTTCAATTAGTTGGTGATGATTTATTTGTAACAAATAAAAAATGTCTACAAATGGGAATCGATAATCATGCAGGTAATGCTATTCTTTTAAAAGTTAATCAAATTGGAACAATAACAGAAACAATTGAAACAATTGAACTTGCTAGAAATAATGGTTATAAAACAGTAATCTCACATCGTAGTGGTGAAACAGAAGATACAACAATTGCTGATTTAGCAGTTGGTCTTGATTTAGGACAAATAAAAACTGGTTCATTATCTAGAACAGATCGTATATGTAAATATAATCAACTAATGCGAATTGAAGAAGAAATAAATAAAAATATCTAATAAAACTTGTTTTTACTAGAATATATATGGTATACTCATAATAGTATTAATTAAAGTTACTAAAGGAAGAATGCTATGAGTGTTATATTGACTGTTATTTTAATTTTATTGGTTATTGCTATTTTAATATATTGGGAAGTTAAGAAAAAACTTAGAGAATTCTCATCTTCAATATTTGGTACTTCAAATATTATTGAAGGAATTAAAAGGCAACAGATTGATTTAGCTAATGAACCTAGGTCTGTATTTGGTATGGAAAAACTAATACTTCCAAATATATCTAAAGATTTTCCGAATTTAAATATCAATGAAATGAAAAAGATGGCTGAAGATAGTATTCTAATGTGTTTACAATCAATTGAAAAAAAAGAAATATTAAAAACTGATTATGTAAGTGAAACAATAATAAATTGGATTCAAAGTCGAATTGATGATTTAAACCTAGAAGAATCTATTAATTATGATTCAATAAAATTTCATCGAACTGTTTTAAGTAGGTATACTAATAAAAATGGTGTTTATTCACTTATATTTCAAACTTCAATAGAGTATTTATATAGAAAAAATAATAATGATTATAAAAAAATTCAGAATCGATTTAATACAGAATTTATTTATATTTTTGATGATTCAAAGGTAAATATGCATCAATCTGGTATCGCTTTAAATTGCCCAAATTGTGGCGCTCCAATTAAAGATTTAGGAGTTAAAACTTGTAGTTATTGTGGTACTGGTGTGATAGATTTAGTAAAGAAAACTTGGATATTAAATGATATTCAAGAAAGTTAGGGAAAGAAAGAGGTAAAAAAATGGGTTTAATAAAATCTGCAATTAGTTCCATTGGTGGAACATTACATGAACAATGGGAAGATTATATCAAATGTGATGAGCTTGATAATGATACTTTGATGGTAAAGAAGACAACAAAGACAGGTCAAATATCAGCTAAGAGTAGAATTCAGGTTAATCCTGGACAATGCGCAATTATCATGGATAGTGGTCAAATTTTAGATGCAACAGCTGAAGAAGGTATTTATACTTTTGATGCTTCATCCTCACCATCATTATTTGCTGGTCAATTTGGTGCAATGTTTAAAGAAATGTGGCAAAGATTTACATATAATGGAACACCTGCAAAAGAACAGGCTATTTATTATATCAATATTACTGAAATTACTGATAATAAATTTGGAACACCAAATCCAATTCCATTCCAAGATTGGTCACATCCAATTCCAAACCAAATGACTGGAACAGTAACACCACTTCGTGTACAAGTTAAATGTCATGGTAAATATACATTTAAAATTGCTGATCCAATGACTTTTATGCGAGAAATTACTAGTACAGCTTCTATTTATAGAAAAGAAGAAATAACAGAACAAATGCGTTCAGAAGTTATTGCTGCTTTCCAAAATGTTGCTAATGAGCTTGGAAATAGTGAACATAAAGTTCCAGTTTTAGAAATGCCAAGTGCAACTGATGAGATTCAAGCAATGATGGAAACAAAAGAATTTGATGCTGCAATTAAAAGAAGAGGTATAAGTTTAATTAGTTTTGCTGTTGAATCAGTTATCTTAGATGATGAATCAGCTAAGAAGATAGATAATTATGAATTAAGTTCTAATAGCTTTATGCAACAAGGAACACTTACAGGTGCATATGCAAATGCTGTTCAAGATGCTGCTAAAAATGAAGGTGGAGCTATGAATGGATTTATGGGTGTTGGTATGATGAATATGGCATCTGGTGGTATGATGGGTGGAGCTGCTCAAGCACCATTTAATAATCAACCAAATAATAATTCTTTTCAACAAATGAATGATCCATTTGCAAGACCAGGGAATGCACAAACTAATGTAGCTAGTGCATCAGAGTCAGTAGCAGATAACAAAAGATATTGTGCGAATTGTGGTACAGAAGTAACTAGTAAATTTTGTACTAATTGTGGTACAAAATATGAGGAAACTGTTCCAGAAGAACCAAAAACTAATAAGTGTCCAAATTGCGGAGTAGACGTTCAAGGTAAATTTTGCCCTGAATGTGGAAATGCAATAGGAGAATAAATAAAAAAGTAGGGAGTGTATGAAAATGAAATGTCCAAATTGTGGAAAAGAAGTTAAAGAGGGAGCTAAATTTTGTGTTGGTTGTGGAACATCTTTAGTTCAAACTAATGAAGAAACTAAAAATGTAGAAAATACTGAGAAAAATCAAAAAGTTGAAGCTGTAAAAGAAAAAGTTTCAGCTAAAATGAATGAAGTTAAAGAAAGTGCTAAAAAAGCAGCTGATAGTGATTTTATGAAAACAGTATTAGCTAGTCTAATGTTCTTATTTAATATTCTTTTAAAACCTATTAAAACTTTAAAAGAAAAAATAGAACATTATTCTGAACCTAAAAATGGATTTATCTTAGCAGGTGTTGTTGCTCTTGCAACAATGATTATTAGAGTAGTTGTATCATTTGTTATGGCTTTAATTCAAAAACAATGTACTACATCTTTATTTGGAAAAGGTAGTTGTTTATCAGTTGGTGAAAAATTAAAAGCAATTGATTGGATGGGTATCACTTTAAAACATTTATTAATTATTTTAATTTCAATGTTTGTAGTTGCTGGTGTTTATTATTTAGCTAGCTTAATTGCTAAAAAAACAGCAAACTTTATGAGATTACTTACAATTACAGCAGTGTCTTTTGTACCAGCTTGCACTACAATGTATTTATTAACACCAATATTCAGTTGGATTCATATCCATTTAGGTGTAATTATTACTATAGTTGGTTTTGTTTATTCATTAATAGTATTCTTTAGTGCAATTAAAGATGAATTTAAGTTTGATAATGCTGATAAAGCAGTATACTTTAATTTAATATGTGTTAGTGTTATTTTAGTTATGGTATATTTTGTTGGTGTTAATATAGCTGTTAATGCAGTAAACAATGTTCCAACTTCAATGGGTTCATTTAACTGGTAATTAAAATATTTAAAAAAATTTTAATTTTTAAAAGAGAACAGGATATATATGTCCTCTTTTTTTTATAAAAATTTTTAATAACACTATTTAAAAACAAATATTAATGTTATAATGAAAATATGTTTTGTAATGATAAATGTATTAATTATTAAGAGGGTTAGTAGTATGGAAGAAGAATTAATTTTAAATGAGTCGCATATTGATAATGATGAGGATATAGATTTTATTTATGATATTACCAATGTATATTTAAAAGAGGTAGAACGTATTCCTTTATTAAATGCTAAGGAAGAAATGGATTTGTTTTATCGATTTTCTAATGGTGATATTTATGCTAAAAAAAGGCTTATTGAAGCGAATTTGCATTTAGTTGTTAGAACTGTAAAACAGATGATGATTAGTAGTCTTTCTTTTCTTGATTTAGATTTGATTGAAGAAGGAAATATCGCTCTTATAAATGCGATTGAGACTTTTAAAGTGGATGAAGGTTTGCATTTTCATGATTATGCTCGACTTTTAATATATCGTCATGTTTGTAATGTGGTTGATAGTCAAGTGAAGAATATTAGGCTATTTAATGTTTCTTATTCTGATATATTAAAATGCGAAAATGCTCAACAAAAATTAAGTAAAAAATTAGGATATAAGCCAAGCATTGAGCAAATTTCTGAAGAATTAGGTTTATCAGTAGATAAAATTGAATTGCTTTTGAACTGGCAAATGGAACCTATTAATATTGATGTAGTATTGAATGAAGAAACTGAAGTATTTATTGATAATACCTCATTAGAAGATTCAGTTATAAATGAGGTCGACTTTTTAACTGTTAAGAATATGTTTAATATATTAAATGAAGAAGAAGTTATTTTTTTAACTCTTCGTTTTGGACTTGAAGATGGTAGAAAAAGATCTTTAGAAGAAGTTGGGAATTATTTTAATATGACTAGAGAATGGGCTAGATCAAACCAATCTAGAATTTTAAAGAAAATAAGAAGAGAATGGGAAAAGCGAAGACTAAATCGTTCAAAAATTTACAAATTAAAAAAATATGGAGCTAAGAAACCTGTAAAGAAAAATTATGTAAAGAGATTTGTTTACAAGGGAAAAAATGTGGATAATAATGATTAATGAAGATAAATATAAATCCAAATTATTATTTATCTTTTTTTTATTATGTTTAATTACTTTACTTTTACCTTACTTTAAAAGTTATTTTTTAACAAGTATTTTTTGTTTTAAGCTGAATTTTATGATATACTTATATTAGTAGTCTAGGAGGTAGTTATGGCAAAGAAAAAGAAAAGAAAAGAGGATAAAAAAAGTAGTAGTAATTTCAAAGTAGAATTTATTGGAATATTATTAGTTTTAGGGGCTATTATTGGATTTGTACCATACAATGGTTTTATTGGAAATTTAATTAAAGCATTTGCCATTTTTTTATTTGGAGCTTGGTATTGGATATTTTTAGTATCAATCTTTGCAATTGGTGGCTATATGATTATAAAACGTGAAAGTGTTAAATTTTTTAGTGTAAAATTAATTGGTTTTTACATGCTTGTCTTAAGTATCTTAGTGTTTGCTCATTCAACTTATATTGAAAGACAATTTCCTGATGGTACAAATTTAGTTTCTAATTTAAATGAAATGGAAGTTATAAAAGAAACAGTTGACAATTTTATGGCATCAATTAATGAAATAAAAGAACCTCAAGGTGGAGGAATTATTGGTGCAAGTGTATCAGTTCTATTCTTTAATCTATTTGGAACACAAGCAATATGGATTGTTGTAATTACAATTGCTTTAGGAGGATTTGTTTTATTTACAGGTTTCTCAATTATCGATTTTATTAAGAATACGTCTAATAAGGCTAAAGAAAAAATGCTTCAAGGTAAAGAGAAAAAAGATAAAAAAGAGATTGCTAAAGCAGAAGAAAAATTTGAAAATGATAATAAAATTGTTGTATCTAGTGTTGATGAATTAATTCATATTAATGATGAAAAAATTGATGATAAGATAGATAAAAATGATAATGTTGAAAACAAGATTGTTGAAAAAAATGTTTCTAGCTTAGAAGAAGTATCTAATGTGGTAATTAATGATGATATTTATGAAGAAAATAAGGGTTATGTATTTCCATCTCTTAATTTATTAGCAAAACCATCTAGAAGTAAAACAACTGAAAATCAAGAAAGCATTAAGCATAATGTTCCAATTTTGATTCAAGTTTTGAAAGATTTTGGAATTGAAGGAAAAATCATTGCTGCTAATATTGGACCATCAGTTACACAATATGAACTTGAGATAAAAGCTGGAACAAAGGTAAGCAAATTATTAGGAATTCATCGTGAAATAGCTTTAGCTTTAGCTGCTAAAGAAGTTAGAATTCAAGCACCAATTCCTGGTAAAAGCACAATTGGTATTGAGATACCTAATAAAAGTATTTCAATGGTAGTTGTTCGTGAAATTTTAGAACGTGTACCTAAATCTTTAGATGATAGCAAATTACTTGTAACACTAGGTAAATCTATTGATAATAACCCTGTTTGGTGTGAAATAAATAAAACACCACATTTATTAGTAGCAGGTTCAACAGGTAGTGGTAAATCAGTTTGTATTAATAGTATAATTGTTTCCATTTTAATGCGTGCTAAACCAGAAGAAGTAAAACTTGTATTAGTTGACCCAAAAAAAGTTGAATTATCAATGTATAATGGTGTTCCACATTTATTAGCGCCAGTTGTAACAGATCCTAAAAAAGCTAATATTGCTCTTAAAAAAATTGTTGTTGAAATGGAGCGAAGATATGATGCTTTTAGTGAAAGTGGAACTAAAAATATTGCTGGTTACAACAAATATATTGAAAAGAAAAACGAAACTTTACCTGATGGAGAAAAACTACGAAAAATACCTTATATTGTAGTTATTATTGATGAACTTGCTGATTTAATGTTAGTTGCTGCAAAAGAAGTTGAAGATTCAATAATGCGTATTACACAAATGGCTAGAGCGGCAGGAATTCATTTAATTGTAGCTACACAAAGACCATCTACTGACGTTATTACTGGTGTTGTAAAGGCTAATATTCCATCACGTATATCTTTTGCAGTTTCTAGTAGTATTGATTCTCGTACTATTTTGGATATGACAGGTGCTGAAAAGTTATTAGGTAAAGGTGATATGTTATTTTTACCACAAGGTGAAAATACACCAATAAGAGTTCAAGGAACTTATATTTCAGAAGATGAGATTAGCGCAGTTGTTGATCATGTTGTTAACCAACAAAAAGCGCATTATGATGAAACACTTCTAATGGATGAAGAGGAAATGCACGCTACTACTAATGTAGAATCAAGTGACGATGCTGATGAACCATTATATAACGAAATTGTTGAATTTGTGGTAATGCAAGGTAAGGCTAGTGCTTCTTTATTACAAAGAAGATTTCGCTTAGGTTATAACCGTGCTGCACGTGTTATAGATTTACTAGAGGAAAGAGGTATAATTGGTCCTAATAATGGTTCTAAACCTCGTGAGGTTTTAGTAAAATTAAATAATAATGATGACGAATAATTGACTTTATAGTTTGGATATAGTAAGATTAGTTCAAATGGAGGAGAATTATGGAAAAAAAGAAAAAAATTGGTCTACCAATTATAATTGGTATAGTTGTTATTGTAGTTATCGCAATAGTTTTATTTATTGTATTGAAAGGTAAAGGTAATAAATTAGGTAGTATTGAAAAAACGCAAAGTGTAAGTAAGGCTTATGAATTGATTTCTAATGATTATCAATCTATTGATTGCGCTGAAAAATGTAAATATCTTTATGGTTATAAAGGTGAAGATAAATTAACAGGAAAATTTGATTTTTTTGATGAATCAGGTAAAAAAATAGGTGAATTTGATTTATCTAAAGTTGATCCAAAACTTGCTGTAACTTTTGATATTGAAGATATCGCTGATAGCTATTTTATCGCAAGCTATTTAGTTGCAGGTGAATTAGATTATAAATACGTTGTTTATAATATGAAAGGTAAAGTATTATTAGAAGCTAGTGATGCAGAAAAATTAACTAATAAATATTTTACTGCTACTGATGATGATAAAAAATATATTTTTGATAATAGTGGTAAGGTTATTTATGAGGATATTGAAAACGCTAATGTCTATAATGATAAATATATAACATTTAGAACAAATAAAGTTGATAAAGTTATCGATGAAAATGCGAAAGAAATTTTATCAGGTTATACTATTTCAAAAGTTATATTAGATGAAAATGATGAAATTGATTATTTAATCATTAAAAATACTGAAGAATCAGTATATAATTATTACAATATAAAAGAAAATAGTAAAAAAGGTGATTCTTTTACTAATTATACAACTGAAGATGACAAAGTAATTATTACTAAAAAAGTTGATTCTAAGAGTAAAAAATTTGTTTTAAATTCAAATGGAGAACAAGTAGAATATGTTACTGGTGAAATAGATTCAAAAGATACTGATGCATATTATGATAAATTTAAAGAAAAAATTGATTCTGAAAAATATGGTATATTTAAATCAGTTTTAAATGCAGAGGATCAAAATTATATTTTAGTTGATGATAAAAGTGCAAATAAATTTGGTGTTTTAGATGTATCTAAAGGTGAATTTAAAGAATTAGGTACATATAAAGAAAATTCTGGCCGTCGTTTAAATTTAAAGAAATTATCTACAAATAATAAGTTAGAAGGAAATGACGATATCATTTATTCTATTGAATGTACAACTTATTATTGTGATAATAATATTACTACTATTTATAATTTCAGTAAAAATGAATTATTAGTTTCAAGAGATGGTTCTGAAAAATCGCCAATTTATTCTTATAAATTATATGATAATGGTTATTATGTAATTAAAACAGCATCGTCAAAATTAGATGATTCAAATACTTATTTCTTATATAATGAAAAAGATGAAGAATTATTTAATAGCGAAAATGATATAAAATTAATTGATAGTAAGGTAACTTATTATAGTTCGTCTATTAGTGATACTGGTAAAATCAATCTATATAGTTTGAAAGAAAAGAAAGTTATTAATTTAGATTCTGATGACGAAGTTATCAGTGTATCAAGTCAAAAATTTGAAGATAATATATTATATCAATTTGTTAATGGTAACAATACCTATTTAGTAAATGAAGATGGCGAAGTTACTAAATTAGAAGGAACATACAAATCAAATGATGGTATTGGTATTTATTTATCAAGTGATAATAAAGTTTCTTACTATAATGTATTTACTAAAGATACTTCTAGTTATGAACTAGGTAAAAACGAATCAACTAATGGTAGTACAGGCAAAGAATTAGTTCCATATAGAAATGCGCTTTTTGTTAATAATTCATATGACAATACTTTTAAAGTTATTGGTGTAAACGGTAAAGTTTTACTAGAAAAGAAAGATTTACAAATTCATAGTGTTTCTAAAAGGGATGATGGTAGTATATTAGTTACAGTTATAGATAAAGATGATAATAAGGGTATATATATTGTTAGATAATTAAATAATAAAAATAGAATTGTAAAGCAATTCTATTTTATTTTAATTTGGATTGATTTAGAATTATTGTTTTGGTATAATGAATACTAGTTGATAGGAGCGTTGTGAATGAAAAAAAGGGTTCTTAATAAACAAAAAGTATTTATTTTTATAAGCATTGTTTTTATAAGTCTTTGTATTTTATTTTATGGTTTTAGATTTATATATTACTATCGAAAGTTCCATAAAAAAACTGATAATGGGCAAACAATTCAATTACTTTCTAATGCTATAAGAAGTAATAATGAACCAGTTACACTTGGAGATGGTTTATATAGTGTTGGAAATGAATTTATATTTAAAGGTGCGTCTGTTAATAATTATTTAATGTATTCTGGATTATTATGGCGAATTATTAAAATTAATAATGATGGTTCAATTAATTTGGTTACCGATAAAAATATGAATGAATTTATGTGGGGAACAGTAGGATCTAACTATAATAATAGCCAGGTAAAAAAATGGTTAAATAAAAGTGACGATAATACGGGTATTTTCTACCGAAATTTATATAATCCTGAAACTTATTTGCAACCTAATTTATTGTGTTTAGACAATGCTTCAAGTTTATCTAGCTTTAAATGTGAAAAAATACTTACTGATGATTATGTTGGAATGCTTAATGTAATGGATTATACAAATAGTATTGTTGATGATGAAACCTATTTAAATATAAATGATGAGTATTGGCTTTTAACAATGGTTGATAGTAGCAATGCTTGGTTTGTAGATTCTGATAAAGTATCTAAAACAGCTATAACAGATTCTTATGGTATTAGACCAACTATAACACTTAATGCAACTGTTTCTTATGAAAGCGGTGATGGTACTATTGATAATCCATATACAATTGGCTATAATGAGGGATTGTCATTAGGTAGTCATGTTAAATTAGGCAGTGATATTTGGATTGTCTATGAGATTAATAATGATAATGTTCGTTTAGCTCTAGCTGGCTATGTTGATAACGGAAGTGCAACTTATAAGTTTGGCACTAACAATAATTATTCACCAACTACAGCAGGAAATTTAGGATATTATTTGAATAATAATCTTTATGAAAGTTTACCATATAAAGATTTGATTATTAATAACGATTGGTATATTGGTTCTTATGATGATGACTTTACAAATATATATGAGGATAAAGTTTCAGCTAAGATAGGTTTATATAATATAGCAGATATTAAATTAAATAATGATACAAAAAATTATTATATGCTTACAAGTGGTAGTGATAATAAGGTTTTTGCTTTTGATATGAGTGGTTATATGTTTGAATCTGTGGCAACGCAAAATCGCCTTATCAAGCCAGCAATTACAATTAGAAAAAATAAAATAGTTAGTGGTAGTGGAACACTAAGTGATCCATATATATTGGAGGGTTAATATGAACGAAAATAATAACGAAAATTTAACACAACCTAAAAAAAAGAAAAAAGTTTATAGGTTAACAATTCTTTTTGCTGTTTTAGATTTATGTGCGATTATTTGTTTTATTGTAGTATATTTTACTCCCTTAAAAGGTTTGGTTATAACAACTGCTTTAAATACAATGACGCATAAATATTTAGCTTATGTATTTTATAGTGATAAAATGGTACAAGAAGTTTTAAATTCTAATTATTCAATCCCTGTCAATGAAAATGTAGATTTAGATCAAATTGTAATCGATACTTCTGAAAAAACACGTTATGATTCTCCTGAAGATGAGGAAATTCTAAAACGTGATCCAGGTAATGATGATTATAAAATTATTGATGTTGAGATTGGAAATAATAAAGGTTATTTAGTAGCAATATATGATCCTTCACGAGTTCATTTAATTACTAAGGAAGTTCTTGGAACTAAATTAGGTGAAAAAACAATTGATATGTGTAAGCGTTATAATGGTTTAGTATGTATTAATGGTGGAGGATTCTTAGAAGAAGATGGTTGGGGAATTGGTTCGCCAATGGGTTATGTTGTTAATAATGGTGAAATTATTTGGTCTTCTGGTTATAATCCTAATGCCCAATTAATTGCGATGACAAATGATAATAAATTACTTCTTACAATAGATTCAGCTGAAAATGCGATTGCTAATAGTAATGTTCGTGATGCTTTAGAGTTTGGCCCATTTTTAATTGTTAATGGTACGCCAATGACGACAGTTGGTGATGGTGGTTATGGAAGATCACCTCGTGTTGCGATAGCTCAAAGAAAAGATGGAATTATTTTATTCTTAGTAGTTGATGGAAGTGCTTTATATGTTGATGGGGCAACGTTAACAGAAATGATTGATTTACTAATGCGATATGGTGCTCATAATGCAGCTAATTTAGATGGTGGAAATTCTTCAACCTTAATTGTTAATGGTGAAACTTATAATAAATTGATGCCAAATGCAGCTAAAACAGGTGGAAGATATGTCGTTAATGGTTGGGCTTTATTGCCAAAATAGTTAAAAATTTTTAAAAAGTTATAAAAAATATAACTTTTTTTCATTAAAAAAAAGGATTTTAAAAACTTTTGTTGTATATTTATATATAGGGAGTGTGAATATATGCTTAGTAATGAACAAATCAATAATATTAGAAGTAGTGTTAATATTGTAGATATTGTATCTAGCTATATTCCACTAACTAAAAAGGGAAAAAACTATTTTGGTACTTGTCCATTTCACCCAGATAGTGATCCAAGTTTTTGTGTATCAGAAGAAAAACAAATTTATACATGTTTCTCTTGTAAAGCTACTGGTAATGTTTTGCATTTTATTATGAATTATGAAAATGTATCATTTAAAGAAGCTATAAAGATAGTTGCTGATAAGGTAGGTATTAATGTTGATATAGCTGAGACTAGGCATTTGCCTAATAAAAATGGTAAATTATTTGATATATATGATGTTGCTAGTAAATTTTATCAAAATAATATTAATACAGTTAATGGAGAAAAAGCCAAAAATTATTTATATAATAGAGGTTTTACTGATGAAATTATTAAAGAATTTATGATTGGTCTTTCCCTTACTAATCGTGATTTATTAACAAAGATTTTAATAAATAATAAAAATTCTTATGATGATATGTTAAAAAGTGGTTTAATTGTTAAAAATAATTATGGTTATAGTGATATTTATAATAATCGAATTATGTTTCCAATTTGGGATATTACTGGTAAGGTAGTTGGATTTAGTGGTAGAACTTTTAATGGTGAGGATACAACTAAGTATGCGAAATATATTAATACTAAGGAAACCCCAATCTTTAAAAAAGGCGAACTTTTATATAATTACCATCGAGCTAAGAATGCTTGTCGTCAAAAAAATTTCACAGTTCTTGTAGAAGGCCAACTTGATTTAATTAGAATATATAGTATTGGTGTATCTAATGTAGTAGCAACGATGGGAACAGCATTTACTAAGGAACATGCTTTACTTGTAAAAAGGTTGGCTAAAGATGTTATTATATGTTTTGATGGTGATGGTGCTGGTGAAAAAGCTACTCTAGCTTGTGGTAATGAACTTGAAACCTTAGGAATCACACCCAAAATTATTCGTTTAGAAGATTCTTTGGATCCTGATGAATATATTAAAAAATATGGTAAGGAGAGATTTTTAGAAAAAATTGATAATCCTATCAGTTTTATGGATTTTAAATTATCATTTTATAAAAATGATAAAAATTTAAATAATAATAATGATATTGCCAAATACGTCAATACAATGATTAATGAATTAGCTAAAATAGATGATGATATATTAAAAGAACTAACTTTAAAAAAACTTAGCTTAGAATCAAAATTAGATATTGAATTTTTACGAAATAGTTTAAATAATAAAAAGGTATTAGTAAAAAAGGATGTTAAAGTAGTAACTCCACAAATTAAAGAAAATAAATATGAGTTAGCTACTAAGTATTTGATTTATTATATGTTAAAAGATAAGAAGGCTATAAAACTTTATAATAATTCTAAGGTTTTTATTCCAAATGAAAAGTATCGTTTTTTAGCTAAAGAAATTAGTTGTTTTTATCTAAATAATGGTTTTATTAAAGTAGCTGATTTAATGAATTCATTTGTTAATGAGCCAGAAATTATTAAATTAATTGGAGAAATAGAAAAACTTGAGTTAAGTGATGATTATGATTTAAAAAAGATAAATGATTGTCTTAATGTTTTAAAACAATATACAATAAATAATGAAACAAGAAATTTGGACAAACAGTTACATAGTACTAATAGTCATGATGAAAAAATAGCGTTAGCTCAAAAATTATTAGATTTAAAAAAAGAACAAAGTAATGGTATGGAGGAAAAATAGTATGAATGAAATTAAAACATTTGAGGAAAGAAAAAATGAACTTGTAAAAAATGGAAAAGAAAAAGGATTTATTACTTATGAAGAATTGGCTAATGCTTTAAAGGGATTAGATTTAGATTCTGATTCTTTAGATGAATTATATAATTTATTTAATGAAAATAATATCGCTATTGTTTCAGAAGACGATGATGATTCTAATGGTGGAGTGGATAAATTATTATTAGATGATAATGATCTTACTAAAGATTTAACTATTAATGACCCTGTTAGAATGTATTTAAAGGAAATTGGTCAAATTAAGTTATTAACAATGGATGAAGAGTTAAAATTAGCTGATCGTATTTTAGCTGGAGATGAAACAGCTAAGTCAATATTAGCAGAAGCAAATTTACGTTTAGTTGTTAGTATTGCAAAAAGATATGTTGGAAGAGGAATGTTATTTCTTGACTTAATTCAAGAAGGTAATATTGGTTTAATGAAAGCAGTAGAAAAATTTGATGTATCTAAAGGATATAAATTTTCAACTTATGCTACTTGGTGGATTAGACAAGCTATTACTCGTGCTATAGCTGACCAAGCAAGAACAATCAGAGTACCAGTTCATATGGTTGAAACAATTAATAAATTAGCTCGTGTTCAAAGACAATTAACATTGGAACTTAATCGTGAACCTAGCGAAGAAGAACTGGCTAAAAAAATGAATATTTCAATTGATAAAATAAGAGATATTTATAAAATTTCTCAAGAACCAGTTAGCTTAGAAACACCAATTGGCGAGGAAGATGATTCGCATTTGGGCGATTTTATAAAAGATGAGAGAAATATGAGTCCTGAAGAATATGCTGAAAATGAATTATTAAAAGATGAAATTTCTGAAGTATTACTTACTTTAACAGAACGTGAAGAGAAGGTTATTCGTTTAAGATTTGGTCTTGAAGATGGTAAATCTAGAACACTAGAAGAAGTTGGTCAAATGTTTGGAGTTACACGTGAGAGAATTCGTCAAATTGAAGCTAAAGCATTACGAAAATTACGTCATCCATCACGTTCTAGAAAATTAAAAGATTATATGAGTGATTAATTTGGAATTATCAAAAAGATTAAAATGTATTGCCAATATGATTGAGTTTGGTAGTACTGTTTTTGATGTTGGGTGTGATCATGGCCTATTAGATATTTATTTGACTAAAAATAAAGATTGTCATTGTGTAGCTAGTGATATTAGTACTAATGTTTTAAAAAATACGATGATTAATATTAGTACTAATGGTCTAGATGATAAAATACAGGTTGTATGCAGTGCTGGACTAAAAAGGCTTAATATTACAACAAAGGATATTGTTGTGATATCTGGTATGGGTACAAATACAATTTTAGATATTTTAAATGATGATAAAGTATTAACTATTAATGACTTAATAATTCAATCTAATAATGAAATTGAATTATTAAGAAAAATGGTTATTAAAAAAGGGTTTTATATTTTTGACGAAAAGATTGTTTGTGAACATAAAAAGAATTATATTATTATTTATTTTAAAAGAGGATATAGAAAATATAAAAATGTAGATTATTTATTTGGTCCAATTGTTAGAAAAAATATAAGTTATAATAATTTTTACAATTCCTTATATTTAAAAAATAAACAAATTGTAAAAAAAATACCTAATAAATATGTATTAAAAAAGTTAAAACATTACATTTATTTATATAAAATAAAAAAATTCACATGTATGAAAATTTAAATCTACTTGTGAATTTTTTATATAAAGAATGTTGGCCCACCACTATTAATAGTATCAGCTTCATTACTATCAATTGTGTCAACTTCTAAATTTTGATTATTGTTAATATTAGTATTTGTTGCTTGATTATTAACTGCTGTAGGCGTATCTACCTTTTTAAATTCATTCATTATTTTAAACATTGTTTTAGCGTTACTTACGATTGGTGAAACTTGTTTTACCATTGGAATAGCTTGATTGACAATTCCTAATGTTTTCTGAACATTTGATAATAATCCTGACCAATTTAAATTTCTAACTCCACCAAAAATGCTACCTAAAATTCCTTTGCTAGCAGGAGCAGACATATATGGTGCATAACCAAAATAAGGTGAATAATAGTTCATGTTTAAATACTCCCTTCTAAATTATTATATGAAATAATAAAAAAATGTTTTACAATTTATACATTTATGGTATAATTTATATTAGAATAAATAGAGGTATAGATAATAAAGGATATGGGTGATGTGTGATGATAAGCAAAATACTATTGGCACCTTTTGTGTTTATTTATAAATTAATTACATTTATATTAGGAAATCTTTTCTATGGTTTTTTAGTTATCTGTTATGGTGTTTATTTTCTTGTATCTGGAATTTTTAAAATAATTACTTTTCCTATAAGATTTTTACTTAAGAAAATTAATTATAGTGAAAAACAATTATTAAAACAAGAAAAGGGCAGAACAAAAAAATTAACTAAGTTACAAAAAATACAAGCTAAGCAACGTGAACAAGAACGTAAATACTTACAGGAACAGGAACGTATTGCTGCTAAGAAAAGAGAAAAAGAAGAAGATAGTTTATATTTAGCAAAAAGGGAAAAAAAGAAAATTGGGGATTTAATTAATGATTTACTTACATCAATTATTTCGATTCCTAAAAATATTAAGAAAAAAAATGAAGAACAAAGACAAAAACAATTGGAACGTAAAAATTTGTCAAGGCAAGTTTTATTACTTGATTTTGATGGTGAAGATGCAGTTAAAAGTAGTGAAAAGCAAATATATGAGTATGTTGCTAAAAGTAAAGAAGGAAAAATTGTTAAAGGATATTTTGATGCCTTTTCTAAAGTTGAAGTTCACTCATTTTTAATAAATGAAGGTTATGAAGTTTATAGTATTAGAACATCAAAATGGATTAAATTCTTCCATAGTAATTATTCGTCAAATCGTGTAAAGATTAAAACAAAAGATTTAATTTTCTTTTTAACACAGTTATCAACATATATTAAAGCAGGAATTCCTTTAGTTGATTCACTTCAAATTTTGAGTCGTCAATATAAACAAAAAAGTTATCAAAGAATTTTTAGATCAATGATGTATGACTTAACAATGGGTGAAAACTTTAGTGTAGCTATGGAAAAACAAGGAGTTGCTTTCCCTAAGTTATTAATAAATATGGTTAGAGCATCAGAAATGACAGGTGAATTACCAGAGGCTTTAGATGATATGGAACAATATTATACTGAAGCAGAGGCAACTAGAAAACAAATGATTACAGCTTTAACTTATCCATCGATAGTTTTTGTTATTGCGATTGGTGTTATGACCTTTATTATGGTTTATATTGTACCAAAATTCGTTGAAATTTATGATACAATGGATGCAGCGCAAATTCCAATTTTTACAGTAATGGTTATGAAGATTAGTGATTTTTTACAAAATAATATAGTTTGGATAATGATTGTTATTGTAATTTTGATTATTCTACTTAAGTGGCTTTATGATAATGTTAAAGCTATTAGAGCTATTATGCAAACTTTTGCGATGAAATTACCAGTGTTTGGAAATATTATAATTTATAATGAGGTAACAATGTTTACTAAAACCTTTTCTTCATTATTAAAACATAATGTTTTCATTACTGATAGTATGGAAATTTTAAATAAAATTACTAATAATGAAATATATAAAAATATGATTTTAGATACTATTAGTAATTTAGCTAAGGGTGAAAAAATATCTGTAGCATTTAATAATCAATGGGCATTCCCAATCCCAGCTTATGAAATGATTGTTACAGGTGAAAGAACTGGTCAATTGCCAGAGATGATGAGTAAAGTTTCTTCTTATTATCAAGAGCAACATCGAAATTCTGTAACGCGTGTTAAAGCCTTTATTGAACCAGTTTTAATTATTTTCTTAACAGTTGGTGTTGGTTTTATCATATTGTCAATTGTTATTCCAATGTTTAATATGTATAATGAAATTCAATAGGAGTTGTGTATGATGGAAATTTATTATATTTGTGTATTTTTTATCTTTGGAGCGATACTAGGATCATTTTATAATGTTGTTGGTTATCGATTACCTAAAGGTGAGTCAGTAATTTTTCCATCATCACATTGTACTAATTGTGGTCATAAATTAAAACCATATGAATTAGTTCCTATTTTTTCTTTTTTATTTTTAAAAGGGAAATGTAGCAGTTGTAAACAAAAAATTTCGTGGTTTTATACTATTTTTGAGTTTTTAACTGGTTTATTATTTGTATTATGTTATTTAGTTTTTAAAGATAGTATTATTGATTTAGCCATTGCTTTGACTTTTGTTTCAATGATAATAATTATTTTTGTTAGTGATTTTCATTATTTAATTATTCCTGATTCTGTGTTATTAATTTTTTCAATCGCTTTATTAATTGAATTAGTTATAAAAAATGGAATTAGCAGTATTTATTTACCACTTATTAATGGAGGTCTTTCTTTTTTAGCTATGTATATAATAAAATTACTAGGAGATTTTATTTTTAAAAAAGAGTCTATGGGTGGAGGAGACATAAAACTTTTATTTGTAATTGGCTTAGTTTTAGGTTTCCCACAAGCTTTATTTTCAATTTTTGTTGGTTCTTTAGTTGGTTTACCAATTGCATTTATTATTTTGCTTAAGAAGAAAGATCATGTTATTCCTTTTGGGCCATTATTAGGAATTGGAGCATTAATAGTCATGTTAACACAATTTAATGTCATTGAATTTTTTAATTCAATGATAAAGTAATTAAGCATACTTAAAATGGTATGTTTTTTTGTTTACAAGATTATATTTTAATGTTATAATATAAGACTTAAAGGGTGGTTTTTTATGGAAGAAGTAACAATAGCTATAGTTTTTGAGCATAAAAAAATTAGAAATGGTTTTTGGGAGTTAATTCCAAAAGAATATATAATTTGTAGTTCTTTTGATGTTGATGATAGTGATTTTGAATATGATAATGATGATGATTATGATGTTAAGTATAAATTTGTTGATGAATCTAACTTTTTTGGAGAAGGTATTGGTTATCCAATTTCACTATCAGAAAGTGAAGATGATAGTAAGATTGAAACCATTGCTAAATCGTATTTTGAGCAAATTAGAAGGATTAAACATTTTGAAAGGGTTAATGGCGCTGGCAAAAAATATTTTTATCAAGTTAATGAAGATAACAGTTTATTAGCCACTAATATTATTAATTATTATTCTGAGGATAATAGTGAATTAATTTGTAAAAAAATTTGTGATAAATCTGGTAATTTAGATATGGATCGTATTTATAATATTTTAAAAGCTAATAAACATAATTATGAAAAAATGATTAAAAAATCAAAAAAAAATAATCTAAATAATAGAGAAAAATATGATTCTATTTTAAACGTTCATGAAGCTTATGAAAAGTTAAGTAAGTATATTATTTCTCAAGATGAAGCTTTAAAACAAGTTTTATTAACAATAAGAAATAATATTCAAAAAGTTGATAAAGGTTATCCACTTAGTAATATTTTATTAATTGGACCAACAGGAGTAGGAAAAACACTAATTGCGAATGCAGTAGCTGATGTTTTGGGTGTGCCATATGCAAGCATTGATGCATCTAATTGTAGTGCACCTGGTTATATGGGGTCTGATATAACAGGATGTTTAAAAAATTTATATATAAAGGCAAACTGTGATATAGAACAAGCTCAAAAAGGTATTATTTTTATAGATGAACTTGATAAGTTAGCGATTAAAGATACACAAGATTATGTTAAAACAATCGCAGTTCAAGACACTTTGCTAAAAATGGTTGAAGGGCAGGACTATGATTTATTTGAAAATGATATCTATGTGGGACCAGTCATTCTTAATACTGCTAAAATTACTTTTATTGCTGCTGGTGCTTTTGAAACTATAACATCACCTAAAATTGAAAAAAATATTGGTTTTGAATCCCAAGATATAACATTACCTAATTATAAAAAAGATATTGATAAAAAAGTAATTCAATATGGTATGAAGAGTGAATTAATGGGAAGGTTTAATAAAGTGTTATTGAACCCTTTGAAAGTTGAAGATATTATAAAAATAATTTTATCAGAGAAAAGTATTTTTAATTATTATTTAGAAGTATTTAAAGATTATGGTATTGAATTTAAACGTAGCGATAATTTTATTGAAACATTGGCAAAATATTCTATGAAAAAGAATGGTGGAGCAAGAGGTATTAATCAAGTTTTGGAGAGTGTTTTTGGAGATTGTTTATGGGAAATACTTGAATCTGACAAAAAATTCACTGAATTAAGTGTTAGTGAAGAAATAGTGACAGATCCTAAAAAATATATTTTGAAATAATTTAGTGATATAGTATAATTATTTTGGTGAATAAAATGGAAAAATATCGTGAAATAGAAAAAAGTATAATAAAAAAATATCGTAAAGAAATATGGAGTAAATTTGTTAAAGCAATTAAAGAGTATAAATTGATTCAAGAAAATGATAAAATTGCTGTTTGTATTAGTGGAGGTAAAGATTCCTTTTTATTAGCCAAATGTATGGAAGAGTTAAAACGACATGGTCAATTTAAATTTGATTTAGAATTTATTGTCATGAATCCAGGTTATAATAAAGAGAATTTAAATAAAATTTTAGAAAATGTTAAATTATTAAATTTAAATATCCATTTATTTGAAAGTAATATTTTTGAAGTTTCTAAAAAAAGCTTAGGAGATAATCCATGTTATTTATGCGCTAGAATGCGAAGAGGATATTTATATAGTAAAGCTAAAGAATTAGGTTGTAATAAAATAGCTTTGGGGCATCATTTTAATGATGTTATCGAAACAGTAATGCTTAATATGATTTTTAATGGTCAATTTTCTAGTATGATGCCTAAATTAAAAAGTGATAATTTTGAGGAAATGGAACTTATTAGACCTTTATATTTTATTTTTGAGAAAGATATTATTACGTGGGCTAAATATAATGGGTTAGAATTTATAGATTGTGCTTGTTCAGTTACTAAAAAAGGTATAGGAAGAAGAAAGCAAATTAAAGAATTAATTGAAAATTTAAAAGAACTAAACCCTAATATTGATTTAAATATTTTTAAATCAACTTGTAATGTTAATTTAAATACAATGATTTCTTATCATAAAGATGGTAATGAATATAATTTTTTAGATGATTATAATAAATAGTTTTAAATTAAGATAATTAGATTTATCTTTTTTTATTTTATAACATTATATTTCTTTAAATAAAAAATAAATACACTATAATAAATATCAAGATAATGTCAATAATAAAAAAAATAGGTAGATATTATTGAAAGCAAAGAATTGCAATGTTATAATAAGTTATGTATAGTAGGAAAAGGAGTAAAGAGATGAAAAAGAAAAATGGTTTTACATTAATAGAATTATTAGCTGTAATAGTAATATTAGCAATAATAGCTTTAATAGCAGTGCCACAAATATTAAATATATTAAATAAGGCAAGACTAAATGCAGCAAAAGATTCAACATATGGAATAGTAAAGGCAGCAGAAACTTATGCAACAAACTTTATGTTAGAAAATAATGGGTCATTACCAAGTGAAGCTATAGAGTTTGAATGTAGTAGTAGTGGTTGTAATTTAAAAACAACCTTAACAGGTTATAATTTAACAGGTCTAAATAATTTAGATTTTAAAGGAACAAAACCAACAAGTGGTAAAGTAATAATAAGTAATAATGGAAGAACTATAGTAGCAGAAAATTTAAAGATAAATGGTTTTAATTGTAATTATACAAATGATACAGCAACATGTACTAGTGATGGTGGTAGTGCAACACCAGAACCTATAACACCAGTAGTAACAGGACCAACGAGTGAAAATCCACCAAGTGGAGTAGAAGGATATACAGGAGTTTTAAAAATAGTATATTTGGATCCAACGGATTTAACAAATAGTTGTGATGCAAGTAATATAAATAGTGATACAGAAACAAAAACAGGATGTATGAAATGGTATGCATATGCAGATGATGCTACAACTTATACAATGATATTAGACCATAATACAACCGCAACAGTTGCATGGAATTCAGATAATGAT
Organism: uncultured Muribaculaceae bacterium; assembly: GCA_964408085.1. Lineage (GTDB taxonomy): Bacteria > Bacillota_I > Bacilli_A > RF39 > UBA660 > CAJLIR01. The sequence goes on from CAYOYB010000011.1 coordinate 23,653, forward strand.
AATAGTAGTATGAAAGAAGTAGCAGAACAATTAACAAATGATATAGTAGGATGGAATAGTAGTTTAAGCCCAAGATTAATAACAGCTGATGAAGTTGCTCAGATTACTGGAAATACCAGCTGGAATTCAGCGACAGCTACATCAGCATTTACAGATCACATTGCTTTAGCTTCATCATATGGCTGGTTATTTGATAGAACAAACTATTGTATAGGTTGCTTAAATAATGCAATAGGAACATATACAAGTGGATATTGGACAAGTAGTACCTATTTTGGAGATTCCATCGAAGTTTGGCACGTCGACTCTAGCGGGGTCTTGCACGTCAATTTTGTGTCCGATGCGACTCGTTATGGCGTTCGCCCAGTTATAACTGTCTCAAAATCTAAAATTTCAGAGATGTAAAAAAATAGTATGTAACTTTACACTAAATTAAAATTTATTTGCATATTTATCTAATTTTGTGATATAATATAATTGTCTAGAAGATAGGAAAAGCCTATTTAAGAAAAACCTACTAATTAAAACGATAGGGAATCTAATTTGTTGGTGGTGTTGAATATTTGCATTTATGCAAAGATCCTAAAACCAATAATGTGATGCCCACCTGGGAGACTAGGTTTTGATCGTTAATGGCCCCTTCTTCTGGGCTTTTTTTTGTGGTTAAAAGATGTTATAATTAAATTGGTGAGACTATGAATCAATTTTCAAGATTAGAATTATTAATAGGTTTAGATAATTTAGAAAAACTTAAAAATACAACAGTTTTAATTATTGGACTTGGTGGTGTTGGCAGTTTTGCTCTTGAATCATTAGTTAGAAATGGTATTGGTAAAGTTATTATTGTTGATAATGATATAGTAGATATAACTAATTTAAATAGGCAGATTATGACTTTACAAAGTAATGTAGGAGAGTTTAAGACAGATGTTTGGGAAAAAAGAATTTTAGAGATAAATCCTAATTGTATAGTAAAAAAAGTTGCCAAATTTATTACTAAAGACAATATAAATGAATTATTTTGTGAAAATATTGACTATATTGTCGATGCTTGTGATACAATAGAAGTTAAGCAAGAATTAATAAGACAGTCAAAGGTACAAAATATTAAGCTTATTTCTTCGATGGGTACAGGTAATAAAATGGATCCAAGTCGCTTAAAGATTATGGATATAAGAAAAACCTCTTATGATCCAATTGCTAGTATTTTAAGACGCATGGTTCGTGATGAGCATATAAATGGTAAAGTTATGGTTGTGTGTAGTGATGAGTCACCAATTAAAAATAATAGTAAAATATTAGGCTCTAATTGTTTGGTTCCATCAACTGCTGGATTATTATGTTCTAGTTATATTATTAATGATATATTGAGGTGATTTTTTGAAACAGGAGTTATTAAAAATTATTCAAGATTTTAATGGTAATGTTTTTACATTAGGAATTATTGATAAAGAATTGATTCACGCTATTCAAAAGAATACAAAGATTGCTCATTTTTTAATGTTAAATATTAATCAAACAGTTGAATATGAAAGGTCAGATAATTATAAACCTACTAAACGAATTAAGATAAAAAAAATAAGAAAAAAGAATAAAAAGAAAAATATAGATTATACTTTGTGTGAAATAAGTGACTGTAAAAATCATTTTCAAACATTTATTAATGATACTATCTATTTTAATAAGAATAAAATTTTCTATTATGGAAAAACTAGTGAATATGACTTAGATGTTTTAATAAAAAAGTATCGTCGATATAATGTTACAATTAATTTAATTAAATATCCAAATGATGATTTTATTTTAGAAATAGATACGACTAAAGCAAAAACAAATAAATTTAAAAATCTTTTTTATCGTTTTATTGATTTTTTTATAATGCTTTTTGATTATTTAACAGAGTTTTTAATAAGTTAGGTGAGTTATGCAACGATATTTTGCTCAAAAGAAAAATAATAATAATTTTATATTAAATTCTGATGATTTATTTCATATAAAAACAGTTATGCGCATGATAGATGGCGATTTAGTAGAAGTTGTCTATCAGAGTAAAGTTTACATTTGTCGTTTAGAAGATGTAAATAATGCTGTTAAAGTTGTGATAGTTGAAGAATTAGAAAAAGTTAGTAAAAATGATTTAGAAATTGTTTTAGCTATACCTTTAGTTAAAGAACAAAAAATGGATTTAATATTACAAAAAAGTACTGAGCTAGGTGTTAATAAAATTGTTCCTTTTATAGCTGAACGTAGTATAATTAAACTAAAAGATGATAAAGAACAAAATAAAATTAATCGTTGGCAGAAGATTTGCAAAGAAGCAAGTGAACAATCAAAAAGGGTAGATATTCCAATTGTTACAAATATAAAAAGCTTAAAAGATTTAGTTAATTTTGAGGGGCAAAAACTTGTTTGCTCTACAAAAAAAGATGTCAACAATATAAAAATGTTTTTGCAAAAACGTACTTATTGTGATAAACTGTTATTAGTGATAGGTCCCGAGGGTGGTCTTTCAGAAAAAGAAGAAACTTATTTAGTTGAACATGATTTTCATCAAGTAACACTTGGGAATAGGATAATGCGCGTTGAAACGGTGCCATTGTTTTTACTTAGTATTATTAATTATGAATTTATGGAGTGATGTTTATGGGCAATTTTATTAATATGATAGTAAGTAATGATTCATTATTTTATGGTATTATTGTTTTTTTAATTGTTGGTGTAATTTTATTATTTATGTATTTGCATCATAAAAAATTTATTAATTTATTGGAAGAAGAAGTTGAATTTAATAAAGTTGAAGATGAAGATAATAATGATAATTTAGAAATTATGGCTAAAGTAGAAGAAGCAAGTGCTTCACTTAAAAGAATTGAAAATCAAGAAATAGAAGAAAAGATTTCTAATATAGATGGCAAATCAGCAATTGAAAAAATATTAAATGAAGATGCGAAAGCTCCTAATACGATTGCTCTAGAAAATAAAGAGGATAATATTAATCCTAAGCTTGAAGTTAAACAACCAGAATTGATGACAAAAGAGCCAGTCAATGAAGAACCAAAATCAGAATTGGAATTAATGTTAGAAAAGATGCAACAAGATTTAGAAGAACAAAAGGATAAGGATGCTGTAGCAATCTTTGAACAAGAACAGGAAGAAAAATCAATTATTAGTTATAAAGAGTTATTAGAACGTAAAAATGATTTAGCTAATTCAGGCGTTTTACAAGATACAAGATTTGAGAATGAACCATCTATTATAGAAAATACTGATAATAATTTAACTGATAATTATGTTAATTTAATAGATAATGTAAATAATACAATTAGTATTGATTCTGCTAAAGAAGAAAGTGAACGTCAATCTAAAAAATTTGTAACGACAGATTTTATTTCTCCTGTATTTGGTCGAAGAACGGCTGAATTTGATTATCCAAAAGTTCCTAATTTTAAAGATATGGTTGTTAAAAATGAAAAAAGTAATACTTATGATTTAGAAGCAACTTTAAATTTAGAACCACTTACAGAACAAATGAAAAAAGATGATGCGTTTTTAAGTGCTTTAAAAGAGTTTAGAAAAAATTTGGAATAGGCCTTAGGTCTATTTTTTTGGAGGTAAAAGATGAATTTTTATATTTATACCCTTGGATGTAAAGTGAATACTTATGAATCTAGTGTTATGGCTGACAATTTAAAAAAATCTGGTTTTAAAGAAATAGCTAAAAGCGAATTTATTGATAAGGCTAATATATATATAATAAATACTTGTACTGTTACTAATACAGCTAGTAATAAGTCCTTGAAAATGATACGTCAAGCATATCGAAAAAATAGCAAAGCTTTGATAATTGTTGTTGGATGTTTATCGCAGGTTGAAAGTAATATGATTTCTAATTTACCAGGTGTTGGTATTGTATTAGGAAATAAAAATAAAAGTAAGATTGTTGATTATATTAAAGAGTATCAGAATAGTAAAAAACAAATTATTGATATATATGATTTAAATAAAGTTAATTTTGAATGTATGAAATTAGATAATGTTAATCAAACGAGAGCATTTGTTAAAATTCAAGATGGCTGTAATAATTTTTGTGCATATTGTATAATTCCATATACTAGAGGTGATGTTCGTAGTAAAAGTCGTGAGGATGTTTTAGAAGAAATTAATGCTTTAGTATTAAGTGGTCATAAAGAGATAGTATTAACAGGTATTCATACAGGTCACTACGGTAGTGATTTAGACAATTATGATTTTGCTGATTTGTTAAATGAAATTATTCAAATCAATGGTTTAGAGAGATTAAGAATTTCTTCAATTGAAATAACAGAATTAGATGATAAAGTTTTAAATATTATAAAGAAAAGTAAAATTATTGTTGACCATTTACATATTCCTCTTCAATCTGGCTGTGATAAAACGCTTAGAGAAATGAATCGTAAATATGATATTAAGTATTTTAAAGATAAAGTTTCACAAATTAGAAAAATTAGACCTAATATATCTCTTACAACCGATGTTATTGTTGGATTTCCAAATGAAACAGAAGAAGATTTTAAAATTACTTATAATAATATTAAAGAAATTAATTTTTCAAAAATCCATGTTTTCCCTTATTCAGTTAGAAAAGGTACAAAAGCAGAATTGATGTCTGGTCAAGTAGATGAGGTTATAAAAAAAGAACGAGTTAAAAAATTATTAGAGTTATCTAAAGAATTGGAAATTGATTATATGAAAAAATTTATAGGTAAAGAAATTTTATTTATTCCAGAAGTTTGTCATGATTCTTATTTAGTGGGTCATACTGGTAATTATCTTTTAATTAAGGCATTAGGTGACCAAAAATTATTAAATACAGATGTTCTAGGCGTCATCACAGAAATTTCTTATCCTTATTGTCTAACTTCTTTAAAGAATAAAGCTGATTAGATTGACTTTTAAAATTTTAAATGCTATATTTTAAATATATGCAAATGATTTTGTTATGAAGGTAGCTACATATAAATGTATGAGGGCTGATAATAAAAAAGAGAATGTGCATTTTCAAAAAATAGTTGGTTACACTATTGATGAATCAAGTCTAGATAAAAAAATTATAATTACTATAATTTTTTTTCATAATTATAGAAGGTGATTTAATGCCTAATTTTATTAAGGGTAATTATAAACGAACAATTTTTTCAACTGAGAAAGGTTATGTAGTTGGCCTTTTTAAAATAAAAGAAACTAATGATAGTTTAATGGAAGATTTCGTTGGTAAAACAGTTACTTTTACTGGATTCTTTGAACAACTAAATGAAAATGAGTTATACGCTTTTTATGGTGAAGTGGTTGAGCATCCTAGGTATGGTATACAGTATCAAGTTAAAGAATACGAACGATTAAAGCCAGCTGATAGAGATGGGATTATTGAATTTTTATCTAGCGATTTATTTACAGGCATTGGTGTTAAAATGGCTACTAAAATTGTTGAAAAATTAGGTGAAAATACACTTGATTTAATTATTCAAGATCCAAAATGCTTATTAATGGTTAAAGGACTTAATACTCAAAAAAGACAACTTATTTACGAAACATTGATAAATTATGAAGATAGTCATAAAACGATTGTTTATTTAACGGAATTAGGCTTTTCAATGCGTGATAGTTTAGCTATTTATAATAAATATCGAACTAATACAATAATGCAACTAGAAAATGATATTTTTAAAATAATAGATGATGTTGATGATATTTCGTTTTTAAAAGTTGATGAGATAGCTAAAGGCATGAATATTCCATCTGATGATGAAAAAAGAATTAAAGCTTGTGTTCTTTATATTATGAATAATTTAACTTTTAATAGTGGTGATACTTATTTTTTATTAGATGAACTTTATGAAGAGTTGTTTGGATTTGTTAAATTTAAAATAGATATTGATTTGTTAAAAACTTATTTATTAGACTTAAAATATGAAGAAAAAATTGTTATTAAAGATGAAAAATATTATTTAAAATATATGTATGATGCAGAGATTAATATATGTAAAACTTTAAAATTTTTAAATCAAAAAATTAAGACAAAAAATAAAGATATTGGTATAAAACTTAAAGAACTGGAAAGTTTAAATAATATAACTTATGATGAAAAACAAAAGGACGCTATTATAACATCTTTAGAAAATAATATTACAATTATTACTGGTGGACCAGGAACAGGAAAAACAACAATTGTTAGAGCTATTGTCGATTTATATCAAATGTTAAATAATTATGATAATAAAAAAATGGTTGAAAATGTTACTTTATTAGCGCCAACTGGTAGAGCTAGTAAAAGACTGAGTGAGGCAACTAGTTTTCCAGCTATGACAATTCATCGCTTTTTAAAATGGAATAAAGATAATAATTCGTTTGGTATTAATGAATATAATAAAGACTACAGTAAATTAATAATTGTTGATGAAGTTAGTATGCTTGATATTAATATTTTTAATAGTTTATTAAAAGGTTTAACAACTGACATTAAATTGATTTTAGTTGGGGACTATAATCAATTACCTAGTGTAGGACCAGGACAAGTTTTAAAAGATTTAATCATGAGTAATGTCTTTCCAACTATTTATTTAGAACTATTATATCGTCAAAAAGAAAATTCTTATATAAATACATTAGCTTATGAAATAAAAGAAAATAATTTAAGTGATTTTTTAGTAACAAAAGATGATTATACGTTTTTAAATTGTTCTAGCAGTAGTATTAAAAAAAATTTACAACATTTATGTGAACAAATTTTAAATAAAGGAATTGATCATCAAGATTTTCAAATTATGGCTCCAATGTATTATGGTGAAGCAGGTATTGATAGTTTAAATATAGAGTTACAAGCTATTTTTAATCCTCCAAGTATTTCTAAAAAGGAAATCAAAGTTGGTAATACTATTTATAGAGAAAATGACAAAGTTTTAGAGTTAATGAATATTCCTGAAGAAAATATATATAATGGAGATATTGGTTTTATTAAAAAAATTATTGATGAACATGAAAGTGAAAGTAAAAAAACAGAAATTTATGTTGATTTTTATGGTAATATAGTTAAATTTTTTCCAAAAGATTTTAATCAAATACGTCATGGTTATGCGATAAGTATTCATAAATCACAAGGTAGTGAATTTCCTATTACAGTTGTTGTTTTAAGTAATTCTCATAAAAGAATGTTATATCGTAAATTAATTTATACAGCTGTAACGCGAGCTAAACGAAAATTAATTTTAATTGGTGAAGAAGAAGCTTTTAGATATGCTGTTGGTAATAATAATGAATGTGTAAGAAAAACGACATTATTAGACAATTTAGTTGTATAAATATTGCTTTTTTGGTGATGATAATAATGTATATATGTTTAATTATATATACAATAATCATATTGGATTAGCTGTGAGGTGATAGTATGAAACTAGGAAAAAATATAGCGCTTATGGCAATGGGTGCTGGTGCTGTTTTAGCTTATCAAAAATATAGTAAGCCAATGATGAAAGCAGTAGATAAAACTGCAAAAAAAGCCCTAAAAAAAGCTAACGAAAAGCTAGAAGATATGATGTAGATAAAAACCCTTGATGGGTTTTTATTGTTTTTGTTTATTTTTTTATAAAAATATGTTAAAATTATAATAGAATCGAGGGAGTGATATGAATAATAAAAATAAAGGTTTTACATTAGTGGAATTATTAGCTGTTATTGTTATTTTAGGTCTTATTTCTTTAATTGCAGTTCCAGCTGTTTTGAATAATATAAAGACAACTAAGGAGGATTTGTATAATACGCAAATTGATCTTATTAAAGCAGGAGCTGTTGGATATGTAACTGATTCTATAGCCCATTCAAATGTTAACCAAACAATTTCTGATATGGCTAAGAGTCATACTCCACAAACTATAACCATAAGTTTGAGTCAACTACAAGCAGCAGGGGCTATTGAAGCAGATGTTATGAATCCATTTTGTGATGGGGAAAATAAATATTTTTCACCAGAGCTTACAAAAATTGAAATAAAATATGATGGTAAAGATTTTGAATATGATGTTTATTATGAAACAAGTGGTTTTGATAATAAGTATGAAAAATTAAAAACTAGTTGTGTAGCTAAAAGGGGATAAAATGATAAATAAATTGAAACTTATTTTAGTTGGAATAGTAGCTGTTTTAGCTGTATTAATTGTAATTAAAACTAATGGTAATACGTTAGAAGTATTTAAAGATACATCTATTAGTAATAAAACTAGTATTGAAAAAATTATTCATTTATTAAACTATGATAAAAGTAAATTTACTTTTGATATTGTAGAAAATAGTTTAAATATAAATTATACAACTGAGTTAGTTAATTATAAAAATTTAGAAAAGAATGCTTCCATTTTATTTTATTTAGTTAAAGATTTAAGAATTATTAATTATAAAATTGGTGAGCAAATCTATTCATTTAAATATGATAAAATTGCTTTAATTTATAATGATTTTATAGATATTAATATTGATAAAATAAATAAAAGATATGAAAATAAAAATTTCTCTAATATGTATTTAGGTAATATTGGTGGTAAATCAGATTTGTTTGATACATCTGATTTATGTCTTGATAATGATATAGAATTATTACGTAATGATGAATTTGTTTATTATATAACTTGTTCAGAAATTGATAGTGTTATTGTAGTTAATAATAATAAAGAATATAAATTATTAGAATCTTTAGAGGAAGGTATTGTTAATATTGAAGATTTAATGGATACCAATTTAAAAATAAGTAAGGAAAAAGTGAATAATGAAAATATTGGTGAGTGATTTTGATAAAACATTTTTTGATGATGATTATTTAGAGAATATAGATATTATAAATAAATTCGTGAATAGTGGTAATATGTTTATTATTGCAACTGGTAGAAGTTTTGATAAATTAAACGAAACTATTAAAAATTATCAAATTTCATATAGTTATTTAATTTGTGATGATGGTATGAATATTTATGATAATGAAAATAATAATATTTTTTCATGTAGTATTAATAAGGAAACAATGACAGCTATTTATAAATTATTAGAAAGTGACAAAAATATTGTAGAAATTTTATTGCAAAGTAATAAAGATGAATATTCTAGTCAAATAACTTCTCTGGCTGGTAAGTTTATTGATAGAAATGTTTGTAGTTGTTTAGTAGAAAAAATAAATCAACAGTTTGATGATGCGTATGCTTATTTGAGTGAGTATTATATAAATATTAGAAATAAAAATACATCTAAAGCTAAAGCTATTGAATTTTTGATTGATAATTACGATTTAGATGCCTCTAGTATATATACAATTGGTGATGGAATCAATGATGTTGATATGTGTAAAAATTTTAAAAGTTTTTCATTTATTGATGCTGAGCAATCTGTTAAGAATGTAAGTGAAAAAATAGTGAATAAATTTAAAGAAGCCGTAGATATTTTAAAAAATATTTAAAATATTCAAACGACTTCTTTTTGTTTATAACCATTTATGATATAGAATATTATACTAATAATTTGTAGAGTTATTGTTATGATTAAGATTATATTCATTATTAAAATAAAATTACTATTGAAACAAGAAATAAATCCCATAATAACATTTAGAAATAAAAACCATGTTTTAATTTTACCAATTAATAGTGATTTAGTTTTTTTATATTTGAAATGTAAATATAAGTTAATCATTGAAATAATTATTTCTAAGATTAAACTTATTAATAAAATAGGAAATTTTATTGATAGAGTAATTAATAGACCAATTGCAAAAAATTTGTCACTTACAGCATCTAATTTCGCACCAAATTCACTTTGAACATTGAACTTCCTAGCAATATAACCATCAAAACAGTCTGTAATGGCGGTAAAAAAGGCTATAATAATCGCTAAATCAATTCTATCTAGTGTAAATAAAGTGACAATAAACGGGATACTTATAATACGAATTGAAGTTAAAATATTTGGAATAAACTTAATCATTAGCTAACATCCTTTCATGATAATTTTATATTTTTTATATGGTTTTGTCAATTATGCATATGAATTATTTTTTTTCATATATTATAATGTATTAATTATTTAATACAGAGGAAACCTGTAGTGTTACAGTTTCCTTTTTTATATATAGAATTGTTGAATTCTGTCGGTTTTTGTGATATAATTTACTATATTAGAATAGGAGGTTAATAGATGAAAAAAATATTAAATGTTATTTTAGTAATTAATATTTTGATTTGTTTTTTATTTCCTATTGGTTTTAATGTTAAAGCAGAAGGACAAGAATATGTTGTTTCTGTATTAAATAAAAAAGGTGAAATTCAAGAACTTGGTAAGTATACTGATTATAATGAAGCAAAGAAAAAAATGAATGAGCATCAATCTAATTCAGATAGTGTGGCTGTAATATATAGAAATGGAAAATTGATAAACGCAAAATACGCAATGGTAAAATTTATTCCTGGCTCTGTTGCTAGGCTATATCAAGAACCAACCAAAGCTTATAATGATTTTTATACATCAATTCATACATCATATGGAGTTGATGCTGCTTTTATTGATTATGATCCTAATACAAATCGTGTTAAAGTAAAAATAAGTGGTTTTACTGGTTGGGTTGATTCAAGCTATTTAAATATAGTTCCAATTGTTCAATTATATACCAATAATTTACGAATTACTGAAAATATTCGTGATGCTTTAAATGTTAGAGAGAGCGCTAATTCAAGCGGTAATAAAATCGGATATGTAGTAGCTGGTCAGGTATTTTCGTATACAGAAAAGACTACTAGTAATGGATATACTTGGTATAAAATAAATTATAATGGTTCTTATGGATGGATTGCTAATGTTGATAGTGGTATTTCTGAAGATGTTGATACTAATTTAAAAACATATTATCAAAATTGGGAATCAACAGGAAATTTGTTGCACTATTTTGCTTATAATACATCAGGTGTTGAAAGTTCTACTTTTACTAATTTAGGACCAGCTCCAAGCTTTTTAACACCATATAAAAATTATTATAGTTTTGATGGTAATTATTTTTATGATGATGTTATTAAAATGTTAGATGATTATAAGAGTGATAGCTATAATAGGGCTGTTAATAAAAATAATCCCTTTTTTGCCTATTATTTATATTTACCAAATAGGTCTCAAACTTCATATACAGCTGATGATTTAAATTATATTATTGCGCAAAAAGGATATACATCAAAACCAGATGCTTCAATAAAATATGTTGATGATAATGGTAATTTCATTGGTGGAATAAATCGAAATGGAATTTCTCAAATGGTTAATGAGGGAGCAAGCTTTATTGCTAGTCAAGAAATGTATGGTGTTAATGCACTTCTTACTTTCTCAGCAGCTATTAATGAAAGTGCTACTGGAACTAGTAGTATTGCACTAGCTAAAAATAACTTGTTTGGTCATAAAGCTTATGATTCATGTCCATTTACTTGTGCTACTACTTATAAAACAGTTAGTGAAGCTATCTACGAACATGCTAGATTGACTGGTGAAAATTATAACAATCCTAATCATGCTTATTATCATGGAAGTCATTATGGTAATAAGGGTAGTGGAATGAATGTTATGTATGCAACAGACCCTTATTGGGGAGAAAAAGCTGCCCAAGCGTACTTTTTTGCTGATAACGCTTATGGTAGAGCTGATTATTTATATAATACCTTAGGCTTAAAAACGAAAAGCGAAGATATATTTATATATGCTGAACCAAGTGTGAAATCTAAAATAATTTATAATGTTAATAATGATTATGAGACTGTTGCTAATATCCCACTTATCGTTTTAGATAAAGTTCAAAATGATGGTAGTTGGTGGTATAAAGTTTATACTGAAATAGGTTTAGATGAAAATAAAAATATAGTTATTGATAAATATGATCGTAAATATAGTTATGGCTATATTAAAGAGGCAGATTTATATGTATCTAATAATCAACCAACAATCACAGCTAAAGATATAACAGTTAAGGTTGGGGACAAAGTTAATTTTATGAATGGTGTTAAGGCTACTGATAAAGAAGATGGTGATATTACATCAAAGGTTAAATATGAAACTAATGCTAAACTTGATACACCTGGAGAATATAGTGTTACCTATACAGTAAAAGATAATAGTAATTTTAGTGTTAGTAAAACTGTTAAAGTTAATGTAGAAATTAACACATCCGGAAATCAGACTATTACTAATGATAATATTTTAGAAAATATTGACAAAACTAAGACACGAAAAGATTCATTATTCTATATGGATTATTTAAAAGAAGTAGATGGATATTTATCATTAAAAGGGTATAGTACAATCAATGGAATCGCTAATAATTTAGAAACTAATATTAAATACAGTGTTCTATTAGAAAATGTTGATACTGGCAAAATTACAGCTTTAGATGCAACAAGAGTTACTGATCGTAATTTAATTACACGTGTTCCTTATAGTGATGATAATTTAGATTATACATATTCATGGTTTGAATATAAATTTGATTTAAGTAAGGTTTCTTCTGGTAACTATAGAATGTATGTTTTAGCTCAAACTGATAAATATTATTCACTTTCAATTGTAAGTAATAAACTATATAAGGAACAAGCAACTGGTTATAATAAAGATAAAAGTGTAATTATATATCGTAATTTTAATGATAAAACAGGCGCTATAGAATTAAATGTTCGTGATAATACTTTAGCAAATAAAAATAGTTCTTATATGTATAATCAATATGATACATATCGCGCTTTTGAATTTATTGATAATAAATTGCATCTTAAAGGTTTATCATATTCTTATGGGGCTGATTTAAATAAAGATGCGAAAGTTGAAAGAAAAATAATTTTTGAAGATAAAAAAACATATAAAACTTATACTTATGATTTAGGTAGTATTACAAATGGTTTATATCCTGCAGTTTTACCGGAAGACGATAATCTAGATAAAACTCGTGCGTGGTATGATAATACAATTGATATTTCTAATATACCAGTTGGAGAATATGTAATTTATATAACAACGAAATCTAATATTACTGATATTGCTGAGTTCACTGAAAAATTAGGTAGAAAACTTGATTCAGTAACAGCTACAATAAATGGTAAAAAGTATAGTTTTAATATTAATTATAGTAAAGGTAATCGAATAGAATTAATTGTTCAATAAAATTATAAATATATGTTTTTAACAAACAGACTAATAGTGTCTGTTTGTTTTTACTTGACAAAAATAAAAAATTATATATAATAGTATTCAATTTATCAAAAGGGGTGATTTTTATGAGACCTGATTTATTAAAAGTTGTTACAACTTTGATGGAATTGAGTTGCGAATTTGATGAGGAATCTGTAATAAATGCAATTAGTAGTTTAAGAGATAATTGGCCAGGTTTAACTGATATAGAGCAAAAGGAAATGAGCGCAATAATAAAAGCTTATTTAATTATGTCAAGTGATGAAGATGATTATCAAGAAAGTGAACATGATTCTTTTAGCAGTAGTGATTATTATAATGAGAATTCAAATTATTATAATGAGGAGATAGATGAGAAAAAGTCCAAAAAAGGTTTTTTTAAAAAAAGATAATAAAATAAAAAAATAGAATTTCATTTTGAAATTCTATTTTACTATTGTAACAGTATAAGTATCACAATAATTTAAATTTTTACCATCTATATCATTAGCATTACATACAACACCAGCACCAGAATCACCATTACTACAACTATCAACTAAATTGAAATTCCATTTTATATTTGGATAGGCTTTTAAAATATTTGATTTTGTTTGATTTCCATCATTACCTGGGGTAATCCAAATTTGTGTTGTTTCATTTTTATTGCATGCTGGTGGTTGTGGGTCATTATTAACTGGAGCTGGACCACTACTTAAACCAATGCTAACATAAGTACCTGATACAACTTCATTACCAGCATTTTTATTTTGATTTTGAGCGATATTAACAGGTGTATCAGAATAACCATTGTAGTAGAATGTACAGTTTAATCCAACATTTGAGCAAATTGAATAAATTTCATCTTTATGCTTACCTATAAATGAAGGAATAGTAACTGGTTTTCCATACGATATATAAATAACTAAAGTGTCACTATAATTTATTACAGAATTTTCTTCAGGAATAGTTTTAATAATTTCTCCCTTAGCTACATCATTATTAAATTCATATTCTTCACGGAATTCTATACCAGTATTATTAGCCCAGTTTCTAAAATCAGCTATGTTATTAAATTTAGGCATTTTTAAAGGCCCCTTTGATGTTGTAATTGTAATCAAAGTTCCTGCTTCAATTTCAGCATTTTCTTTATAATCTGCTTCAATAATTTTACCAATTTCGATTGTTGAATTATATTTTGATTCAAAACTAACTTTTAAGTTATTATTAATTATCCATTCAGTTACTTCATCAACTGTCATTTTAGTTAAATCTGGAACAATTATTTTTTTACCTTTTGATACAATAATTGTTACTTTATCATTTTTTGGATCAACACTTTTTCCAACCTCTGTTTCTTGTCCAGCAATATAATTTTTAGCTACATCTTCGGAAAATACATATATTATTTCATATTTAATACCATGCCTTTTTAACCAAAGGGTTGCTTCTAGTAGACTTTTATTATATAAATCAATCATATCAACAGGTTCTAAATCCTCTTCATTTCCTAATGAAACTTTTAATTTAAGCTCATCATTTCTTCTTACTTGACCACTAATATTTTGTTCCAAAATAATATCTTTTTCTGTATCATTATTAATTTCATATTCAATATTAACATTATTTAAGAAATTGCTATTAATTGTTTTTATCGCATCATCAATATTCCATCCAACCATATTAGGTAGAGAAATAATTTTTTCATAATTAGGTCCATAGGAAACAGTAAAAGTTATTTCTTTGACATTTTTTAATAATGTGTTTGGATAGACATCTTGTGTAATAATGTGGTATTCTTCAATATTATCACTATATTCATAGATTTGATTTACTTCAATATTATTTTCTTTAGCCCATTTTAAAGCTTCTGAAATCGTTTTGTTTTGAAAATTTTCTAATAATGCTTGAGTAGGTAGTTCAATGATGTCATTAATTACTAGAAAGTTAAAAACTAAAAATATTGATATTGTTAAACTTGCAAATATACCAAAGACATTTTTTTGTGTCATTGTTTTTATTGTAAACATTAAAGTCATAAAAGTAATGATTGATGCATTTATAATGAGATACAAATTATTAACTTGATTTTGACAAAAAAGAATAGTAAATATTAAGTAGGCAATACTTAATATTAAGCTTATGACTGCAAATACTTTAAGTCCAGTATTTTTTGTCTTTTTTTCATTATCTTTTTTATCTATTTTTTCAGTATTATCATTCTCTTTATATCTAGTTTTCTTATTTAATTCATCATCAAATTCTTTATTAATTAAATGAATATCTTTTTCTTCTTTTTGTTCATTGTTTTCTTCTTCAAATAACATTTTTTTTAATTTTTTTCTTTCATTACGACTCATAATATCTTGAAATTCTGCATCGTTATTAAAATTATTGTTTTTTTTCTTTGTCATCTATTACCACCTATTATGATTATACATTAATTATAAAAAAAAATAAATATATCTTTATTTTTGGATGTCAAATAATTGTTATTATTATTTAAAAAAATTAAGATGGTAATTTTTGGATTTACTGGAAGAAAATAAGGAATGAGTAAAAAGTTATTAATTCTGTAAATATATTAACGTTTTTTTGTTATTATACTTATAATTTATTTGCTTTTTAAAAAATATTTGCTATAATATATCTAATGCAAAGGGATTGAATATTTTTTTGCATATGGTCATATTATTTTATATAAAAGATAGGAGTGAAAAAGGTATGTTTTGTGAAAACTGTGGTGAAAAAATTTCAAAAGATGATGCGTTTTGTAATAACTGTGGTAGTCCAGTAAAAAAAGAAGAATCATCAGATACAACTAATGAGGTAAAACAAGAAAGTGTACAAACTGAAGTTGTTGCTAATTCAACTGAAGAGGCGACTAAAGTAGAAGAAGAAAAAACTATTGAATCAGTTGAACCAGTTGTAAATAATAATTCAAAAGGTGATAATATCAAAAAGGGTTCGACTGGCAAAGTAATGTTAGTGATTTTAGCAATTTTTATTGTTTTAGCAGCAATTGGAACAGGTTTATATTTCTTCTTATTTAAGGATAAAAATGAGAAGTCTATTGATGCAATCCAAAAAGCTGTTGAAAATATGAAAGATTTAAATAGTTATACAATGGTTGTGAAAGGTGACATTGCTACTAAGGGTAGTGATAGTTTTACAGCCTCATTAGATTGGGAAACTAATTTTGATGTAAAAAATAAAATTGCTAAAATGAATGTTAAGGTTTCATATTCTGGAGTAGAGATTGAATTACCTGCATATGTTGATTTTAGTGATAGTGATAATGGTTTAATATATTTTAAACTACCAGCTATGATTGCGCAAACTGATGAATGGACTAAAATATCTTTAGGAACAATTGATGAATTAATTGGTGAATCAATAAATGATGTAGATGATAATAAAATTGATTTAGATGAATTTAATGAAAAAATAAAAGATATTGATTTTATTCAAAAGAAAAAAAGTGATATTTCAGGTAGTGAATATTATGAAATAACTATAAATGAAGAAATAATGAAAGAAATTGCTAAGGCTAATGAAGATTTAGAAATTAGTGATAGCGATATTGAAGAAATGCAACTTGGTGATGGTTTTATTATTGGTATTTATATTGATAAAAAAGAAAATTATATTTCTAAAATTAGTATTGATATGAAAGATTATGTTAATAATTTAGCTGATGGAGAAACTGAATTTGAAAAATTAGTAATGTCAATTGAATATAAAGATATTAATAAAGTATCAGAAATAACTATTCCAAGTGATGCTAAAAAGGCTGAAGAAATTAGTTTAAATGAAATATTTGGAAATAATAATATTATTCCAGATATAGATGAT
Organism: uncultured Muribaculaceae bacterium; assembly: GCA_964408085.1. GTDB lineage: Bacteria > Bacillota_I > Bacilli_A > RF39 > UBA660 > CAJLIR01. The sequence continues at coordinate 40,711 of CAYOYB010000011.1, forward strand.
AATGATTTAATTGATGATGATTGGGATTTAGATAATGAAGATTATGTTGATGATTATTCTGTTACTGAATATGGTTATAAAGTAAAATATAATATGCCAAAAGGTTTTGAAGCTAGTTCTGTAAATGATGATGATTTTAAAATTTATCATAGTGATGATCTTGATGTTACTATTTCAAATTATTGGGATAGCAAAGAAGAAAGATTTGAAGATATAGAGTTTGATAAAGAATATTATGAAAAAAGTGATTATTATAAGAATGTTAAATTAAGTGATGAAAAAACAATAAAAGTTAATGGTAAAGAATTTGTTTATAGAGAATTATCTTATGAAAGTTCATATAGTAAGTATTATGAGGCAACTGTTTGCTATCAACTTGATGATGATCACGTTTATAGAGTTGAATATGAAAAATCTGGTAATCCAATTACAGAAGATGAATTAAAATTATTTTTAGATATTACAATTTCAAAAAATTAAATTTTTAAAAAGTAGCTTAAAAAAGCTGCTTTTTTTGTCACATTTTGTTTATTTTTATCATTTTTGGTTAATGCTAATAAAAAGGTGATATAATGAAAAAGTTTTTTTTATTAGCATTTATGCTTACATTAGTATTTATTTTTTATTCAAAGGCAGAAGAAAATACGTTATTAGCATTTAATGAGAATGAATATATTGATAATTATGATTATGAATATTTTTATGTTGATTCTAAAGAGATTAAATTAAATACTAATAATTTAGATGATTATTTTTCAGATAAAGATATTAAGATAATGGGTATATATCCTAACTTAGATAAAATATATAACACTAACTTAAAAAAAAGACTAAGTTATTATAGTTTTAGCCCATTATATAATAATAAAATTAATATAAATAATTTTACAAATAATTATGTTGGTTTACTTAAAAATAATAATTATATAGAAGAAGCTAATATGGTTTATTTTGATGGTATAAATATTGATAAGGTATTAGTATATGCTTCATATAACTCTATTTATTTACACGATTTAAATTATCATGATTTTAATTATAAAGTTAAGGAATTTTAAAAAATACATAATATCATTTTATGTATTTTTTTGTTGTAATTTGCTGTATTAAATAGTATAATTTAATTAAGAGAGGTGGAGATATGGATATTTTTATCTGGATAATTATTATAATTTTGTTAACATTAGTTGAAATTATGACTATTAATTTAACTACAATATGGTATGTTGCAAGTGCGGTTGTATCATTAATAATATCGATTTTTACTAAAAGTTTTATGTTACAATTTGGTGCTTTTGCAGTTATTGGAACAATTTTATTAATAACAACTAGACCTTTTTTACAAAAAATTATGGTAAGGAAGAAAGAACCAACTAATTTAGACAGGGTTATTGGTATGGAAGCTATTGTTACAGAAGAAATAAGCAAAAATCAAATTGGTGAAGTAAGAGTTGATGGCAAGAAGTGGTCTGCTTATTCTAATGAAACAATTGGTGTTGATAGTGTCGTCAAGGTTTTATCAATTGATGGTGTCAAATTAAAAGTAGAAAAAATAGGAGAGTGATTATATGGAAATATTTATTATTTTATTAGTTATTGCTGGAATATTAATTATTCCAAATATTAAGGTAGTTCCTCAAGCTAAATCTTATGTTATTGAAAGAATTGGTTCATATTATGCAACTTGGGCTAATGGGTTACATTTTAAAATACCATTTGTTGATAGAGTAGCAAATCAAGTAAATTTAAAAGAAATTGTTATGGATTTTGCTCCACAACCAGTTATTACAAAGGATAATGTTACAATGCAGATAGATACAGTTGTTTATTTTCAAATAACTGATGCTAAATTGTATACTTATGGTGTTGAAAATCCAATCAATGCGATTGAAAATTTAACAGCTACAACATTACGTAATATTATTGGTGATTTGGAATTAGACCAAACTTTAACATCTAGAGATTTAATTAATGCAAAAATGCGTTCAATTTTGGATGAAGCAACAGATCCTTGGGGAATTAAAGTAAATCGTGTTGAGGTTAAAAATATTATTCCTCCAAGAGATATTCAAGAAACAATGGAAAAACAAATGCGTGCTGAACGTGAAAGACGTGAAAAAATTCTTCAAGCTGAAGGTGAAAAGAAATCAAGTATTTTAATAGCTGAAGGTGAAAAAGAAAGCGCTATTTTAAGAGCAGAAGCTAAAAAAGAAGCTCAAATTAAAGAGGCTGAAGGTGAAGCAGAAGCTTTATTAAAAATTAAAACAGCTGAAGCAGAAGGTATTAGATTATTAAAAGATGCTAAAGCTGATCAGGCAGTATTAACTTTAAAAAGTTTTGAAACTTTCGCTACTGTAGCTAATGGTCAAGCAACTAAAATAATAGTACCATCTGAATTACAAAATATTGCTAGTTTAGGTACAACTTTAAACGAAATGTTTAAAGATAAAAAATAAGATGAAAAATATTTTAAATTATATTAAAAATATTTTTAAAGTATTAATTTGGCCAATTATATTTATAATTGGTCAATTTTTATTAGTTATTATTTTTGGTGTTATATTTAATGCAACTAAATTTAATGACATTAAACTAGCTAATGAAAGTTTAGAAAATAACGAATTGACCATAATTTTTAATGAATATATCAAAACAGACGAATATCAAACTGATTTACAAAATTATATTTCAGATAAGGCTTTGATTATTACAATTATAACTTTTGTAATATTTGGTTTTATTTTTTATAAAATTTATCGAAAATATAAGAATGATTATAATAATAAATTAGATATGAAAAATATTTTAATTTTGCTGGTACTTGGAATTGCTTTAAATTTAAGTTACAATTTAATTATTGGCAGTTTAAATAATTTATTTTCTTTTACTAATAATTATGATGCGATAAATATAAGTATTCTTACTTATATAATTTGTACTGGTATATTAGGACCAATTTTAGAGGAATTATTGTTTAGAGGAATGGTTTTTAATGGACTAAAAAAATTTAATAAGCAGATGAAATCAATTTTATTAGCGTCATTTATTTTTATGCTCTTCCATTCTAACCCTGTACAAATGTTATATGCTTTTTGTTTAAGCTTTATTTTGTTATATGTTTATGAAAAATATAAGACTATTAAAGCTCCAATATTAGTACATATAGCATCTAATATCATGAATATTTTTACATGTATGTTAATTATTAATAATAATTTATTATTAAATTTTATAATAATGATTATTTCATTTATTATTTTGTTTCTATTTAATAGATATTTGGTTAAAAAAGATTTATGATAAAGGTATTTTGTCTATTAAATGTTAATTTACTAAATATTTAAAATATAAAATGCTTAAACTAGTAGTAAAATACTAGTTTTTTCTTAACAAGCTAACAATATTTTGTTATAATGATTATGGTGTAAGTATGAAAAAGAAAATTAAAAATATTGACATAAATTATATAAGATATGGAAATGAAAATAAAAAAACGCTTGTATTATTACATGGGTGGGGTCAAAACATCGAAATGATGAAACCAATTGGTGATAATTTACAAGATTCTTTTGATATTATTATTGTTGATTTACCAGGTTATGGTTTGAGTGATGAACCAGATTATGTTTGGACTGTTTATGATTATGCAGACGCTATTCATGAGTTATTAGTGGATTTGAAAATTAAAAATCCTATTGTATTAGGTCATTCTTTTGGAGGAAAGATTTCTTTGATATATGGTAGTAAATATGAAACTGAAAAATTAGTTTTATTTGGTAGTCCTTATAGACCTGAAATACAAAAGTTATCTTTAAAAACAAAAGTGTTAAAAAGTTTAGCTAAAGTTAAAGTTTTATCACCATTAGTAGAATTTGCTAAAAAACATATTGGTTCAACTGATTATAAAAACGCTAGTCCTATGATGCGAAAAATATTAGTTGAAACAGTTAATTTAGATATTACAGAAGATGTAAAAAAAATTGAGTGCCCAACATTACTAATTTGGGGTGAAAATGATACAGCAGTTCCACTTCCTAGAGCTTATGAATTGGAAAAATTGATAAGGGATGCTGGTGTTGTAGTTTATGATGAATGTACGCATTATGCGTATTTAGAACGTTTAGGACAAACAATAAATATACTAAATAGTTTTTTGAAATAGGAGAGGTAGTTATGAAGTTAAAGTTAGGTGTTATATTTGGTGGAGCAACTGTTGAACATGAGATTAGTATTATCACAGCTGTTCAAGCAATGGAAAATTTAGATCAAGAAAAATATGATATTATACCTATTTATATTGATAAAGAAAGAAATTGGTATACAGGTAAATTATTAAAAGATATAAATTTGTATAAAAATTTTAATGATTTAAAAGGTTATGCTAAAAAATGTGTTTTGTATAATAAAAATGGAAAATTTGTTTTACAATCAATAGGATTATTTAAAAAAGTAATTACAGAGATAGATTTAGTTTTACCAATTGTTCATGGTAACAATGTTGAGGATGGAACTTTAGCAGGCTTTTTAGAAATGTTAGGTGTTCCTTATGTTGGTAGTAGAATTATTGGTTCAGCATTAGGTCAAGATAAAGTTATTCAAAAACAAGTATTACATAATGAAAAATTACCAGTTGTAGATTATGTTTGGTTTTACGATAATGAATATTTTGAGAAAAAAGATGAGATAATTAAAGATATTGAATGTTTAAAATACCCAGTTATTGTTAAACCTGCTACATTAGGAAGTAGTATAGGTATAAAAATTGCTAAGAATCAAACTGATTTAGTTGAAGCAATTAATGATGCTATTAAATATGATAATAAGATTATTGTTGAAGAAACTGTAAATAATTTATTAGAAGTAAATTGCGCTGTTTTAGGTAATTATGAATATCAAGAAACAAGTCTTATAGCTCAAATGAAATTAAAAAATGATATATTAACTTTTGATGATAAATATATAGGTAGTGGTAAAGGAAGTAAAAAGGGCATGCCTACTAAGAATTCTTCAACTATGGATAATGCTGATTTTAAAATTCCAGCTGATTTAGATGAAAAGTTAACAAATGAAATTTATGATTTAGCTAAAAAAACATTTAGAGTTCTTAATTTAAGTGGTGTTGCTCGAATTGATTTTTTAATTGATTATAAAACCAAAAAAGTTTATATTAATGAGCCAAATACCATTCCTGGTAGTTTAGCCTTTTATTTATTTGATAAAAATATTAAAAATTATACAAAATTATTAGATGAATTAATTATTTTAGCAATTAAAGATTATAAAAAACGTACTAAAAAAATTACATCATTTGATAATAATATTTTAAGTACGTTTAATTCAAAGAAAGCTTTAAAGGGTAGTAAGCAAATCTAATGTTTAATCATTGGAATTTGAAAGTTTTATACTTTTGGTGCTAGGACCTTTTAGGACATTACCATCAATATCATACCTTGAACCATGACATGGGCAATCCCATGTTTTTTCTTCGTTGTTAAAAATTAAACTACAACCCATATGTGGACATTTATTTCTAACAATATGTTCTTTTTTATTTTCATCAATATAAATTGCGCATTCAATATTATCTATTTTTTTAAAACTTATATTTTCATAAAAATCTTTATTTTTATTTATTTTACTATCAATCATTGAGGATATAGTAGTAAATCCATCTGCAAAAAAATTTTTTATTTGTTCCATATTTATTTCTCTTTCAGGCTCGAATAAAGTTATATATTGATTGTTTTCATTGGTAATTAGGTCACTTAATATTTTACCAGCTATGGTACCATTTGTCATACCCCATTTATTAAAACCTGTTGCGATATAAAAATTGTCTTTTAGTTTACCAATAATAGGTAATTTATCATTAGTTATTAAATCATATGTAAACCACAAATTAGTTATTTTATTAGGGAAATTACTTTCAAATTTTTTTATCAAATTTTTAAAATTAGCTTCATTATTTAAATTTTTAGATATTTTACTTTCAATACTAGCAAAAATAATATAATTTTCTTTATCATGATGATATCTAGTTGAAACAATTGGATTACTATTTGTAATAGCGTTAAAATCTTTAATTTTATCGATTTTAGATGCAAGAACATATTCTTTCTCTAAATGTGTTTTAAAAGGAATTAAACCTGGTGTAACAAAAAAAGGGTAGTGGGTTGCTACAATAACTTTATTAGCGTTTATTACATTATTATTTGTATAAATTTTATAGAAATTATCAAATTTTTCGATTTTTAAAGCTTTAGTTTTTTCATAGATATTAATATTATTTTTAATTAATTCATTAGTTAAAGCGTAAATATATTTAATAGGATGGAAAACAGCTGTATTATCTGTTTTTATACCATATTTGCATGGCATACCATTAGGTAATTTATTTATAATTTTATAATTTAGATTAGCTTTATCTAAAAATTGTTGTTCCTTTAAAAATTCTTTTATATCATTATCTTTATTTGTATAAACATATGAAGAGTTTTCTTGATAATCACAATCAATATTATATTTATTTATATTTTGTTTTATTAAATTCATAGCTTCTAATTGTGATTGTAAATATTTTAAACTAGTATTAAAATCAAAAATATTTTCTAATTTATGATATATTAATCCTTGTAAGAATGTTATTTTACCAGTGGTATTTAAAGTGGCACCACTACCAATTTCATTTGCTTCAATTAAAGTTATATCTAAATTTTTATCTTTAAGATAAAAGGCAGTTGAAATACCTGTTATTCCACCACCAATTATTAAAATATCTGTTTTTATATCTTCTTTTAAATCTTTAGTTTGAAATGGTCTATTTTGTATTTTCCATATTGATTCATTTTTCATCATATCACCATTTTGTTATGGATAAAATATTTTAAATTTATACAATTTATTATAAAATAATTGTTATCTAAAAATATTAACTAACTATAAAAAAAACTTATTAGATTTGATTAGTCTATTTTCTTTTTATCATTATATTTAGGGAGTATCTATAAGTGGCTATATACTTTTTAGAAATTTTATGTTAATATGAATAAAAGGAAAGGAGGTGTATAAAATTATGGAAAGACAAGAATTAGAAGAAGCATATAATCAATGCATTGAAGAATTGGCTCAAAATGCCCTTGCTAAAAAACCTGTTAATCAAAATTTATTAAACATTATTGCCAAAATTCAACGTGATATAAGAGATTTGGATATTGTAGAGGCAATGAGCAAAATTAAAGAAAATACAATCCTACAAATGCCATCTAGAAATTCAATACAAACATCTGAAAATTTTACAATCAATGAATTTGGAGAAATAGTTAGAGGAAAGGAAATGACCTCTCCAAAAGCTGCCGAATTTGGTCAACCCATGGCTGCACAACCAAGCATAGAAGATTATAAACCAAAGATTAAATAAATTTATATTTGATGAAATCGCAGAAATGTGATTTTTTTTATAAAATATTTAAAAATAGCTATGTTCGCTTGTTTTATTATATATCATAATATATAATTTTATTAGGAACATTTAATAAGTTGGGTGGAGCTAAACTTCGTGTTGAGGGGAGGCGATAATATGAACAAGAAAGATTTTTTAATTTTGTCTTTAGTAATTATTATTTTCCTTTTGTTATTACTGTTATTTATAACCTTAATATAAAAGAAATCCACCTAACTCAGCAATGATTTAGGTGGAACGCAATTTTATGGCAACACTCAACATAGCGGGTTAAGTGTTCCTTTTTATTTTATGCAAGAATTCTTGCTAAATACATGATAACACAAAAAAAGACTCTTTGCAAGTCTACTCTATAGCAAAGCCTAATTAATTTGGACAAATTTTTTACTGGTGACTCGTTTGTATCTTTAAACGAACTTTTAATCTCATCAAGATTAACTCTTATTTCTTGCTTATCTTCACTATTAAAATATAATTGGTATACACATTCATAATTCAGTATTTTCGAATTTAAATCCATTCACTCGCACTTAAGACAATGCACTATGAATTACTCAGTATCAGAAGTAGAAAAAGATTTTCTAAATATCTTTATATCTTCAGTTTTATCAATATTAGCACTTTCTTGAAATTGTTTTTCTGCCAAAGCAAAGTATGCTTCTTTATTTTCTATAACGTCCTTCACAATTTCTGGGATAGACATCTGTATAAATTTTTTTGGAGCTAAAAAATCATTTTCATTTTCCAAGCCTCTATTTATACAAATCTTATGACGAAATGCGAGTAACTGAATAGTAACTAATTTTATAAATTCATCGCCTACATATCTAGAATTTAATGTATTTATTATATTATCAATTTCTTCAATAGAGAAACCTTCATCAGATGTCAATACTGGCAATTTTAAAGTATCAGCACATACAGTTTTCTTATTATCAAAGAAATTTCCATAGTCATAACTGTTCCACCAATTGTCTGTAGAACTTTTTTCACTATCTAAATTTTTAACTTTTACACAATAAGTCATTTGGATTTTGTGATTTTTCTTATATATCTTAAATTCACACCATCTTTGGCTAGGTATACCACCTTTCAAATATATGGCAGCTCTTGTATTAGTGTCATGAAGTTCTTTTTTATCGCTTGGATTTAATCTATCTAAGTAATTTGGAAAGGGAATGTTTTTAAAATTATAATCTATTAAATTATCAAAACAAAAACCTAATAAAAAGTTATTTATTTGCCCATTTTCATCTTTTGTTGCCATTTTATTTATAAAATATTGTATATCGCAAGAACTAATGATGTCATACGTAACTTGTTCATCACCATCATTAATAACACTATCGTCACCATAATTATATACTAGATTGTATGCTCTAGAATTAGAATTTTTATCATATTTTTTATGAACTTTAGTGAGTAATACTTGGTGGTCTAAATTCGATTCACTTTCTAAGATTTTAGCATACTTTATTATAAAACCTGGAAGTAAGTGTTCTTTACTAGAATCTAGTCCAAAACTACCTTCTTTTATAAAATATAATTCAAATTTACCATTTGTTAAAATTACACTAGTTCGTATATGTCTTTCTTCATTAGGATAGAAAGGTAAGCGATAAAAACTTATTATCTTAAAGAAGGCATTCTCTATAGTCACTCGTATATAATTTTTTTCACAATCTAATAAGTCTGTCGTATCTTCGTGATATACGTATTTGGAGTTATAGATATTATTTGTACCCTTATCGATAACAACTATAGTAGGTTTTTGAAAACTAATGCTTTCAATGCAATAATCAGCTAATCTTGTTTCATCTAAAGGAATGTCAAAAAAACTAAGTAGTTCTACTAGACTAGTAATTTCATCATTGCTTTTTTCTATATATCTTTTATAAGTTCTTTTTATTTCTCTCACGATTTGTTTTAATTGGTTTCTTTTTCCCATATAAATTACCTCTGATGTAATATTATAACACAAATAATTTGTTAATACAAAAAAATTATTATAGAAAAAAACTTAAACGTAAACGTTCATAAAAATACAAAAAAAGTACCTTTGTAGGTACTTTAATAACGAAGCAATCCACATAACAGCGAATTAAGTTCGTATAATGCTTAAATGGTGACCCGTACGAGATTCGGACTCGTGAATGCATGCGTGAAAGGCATGTGTGTTAAGCCGCTTCACCAACGGGCCAAAATTAATGGTGGGCCTGGCAGGACTTGAACCTGCGACCCCACGCTTATCAAGCGTGTGCTCTAACCAACTGAGCTACAAGCCCATTAATCAGTGACTACTAAAGTATACCTTATTTTTTTTAATTTGGCAATACTTTTTGTGAAAAAAATCTGTAAATTCTTTAAATTTTATTTAAAAAAGTTTAAAAACACTGATTACAATACTATTTTATTAAAAAAATAATAATTATATGATATAATTATTAAAGATTGATGGTGATAATATGATATATTTAGATTATTCAGCAACAACTCCTGTGGATAAGGAAGTTTTAAATACTTTTAACAAAGTTTCTTTAGAATTTGTAGGGAATCCTAATTCTTTACATAAATTAGGTGTTCAAAGTAAAGATTTAATTGATAATGCCACTAAACAAATCGCAGAGCTTTTAAAAGTAAAGACAGATGAGATAATTTATACAAGTGGGGCTAGTGAATCAAATAATTTGGCTATAAAGGGTATTGCTTTAAAATATCAAAATCGTGGTAAAAAAATAATAACTACCGAGTTAGAACATTCTTCGGTAATTGGACCACTTGGATATTTACAAAAACAAGGTTTTGAAGTTATTTTTGCTCCCTTAGATCAAGAAGGTAGAGTAGATATAGAAGAGGTAGAAAAATTAATGGATGATGAAGTAATATTAGTTACAATTTCAGCTGTTAATAGTGAACTTGGTTTATGGCAACCAATTAGCGAGATTGGTAAAATGTTAAAAAAATATCCAAAATGTTTTTTTCATACAGATATGACGCAAGCTATTGGTAAAAAAATATTAGATGATGATATTTTTGAAAATGTTGATTTAGCAAGTTTTTCTGCTCATAAAATTTATGGTTTAAAAGGTATAGGTTGTTTAATAAAAAAAGATGGTATTAACTTAGAACCATTAATTCATGGTGGTAAAAGTACGACGATTTATCGTAGTGGTACACCAGCTCCTGCGTTAATTGCTTCATTTTCAAAAGCTTTAAGATTAATATTGAATGATATTTCTATTAAGTATTCTCATGTTTTAAATTTAAATAATAAAATTAAATCTTGTTTAGAAAAATATGATGATGTTTTTATTAATAGTAATGATTACTGTGTTCCACATATATTAAATTTAAGTGTTATTGGAATAAAACCTGAAACGATGCTACATGCTTTAGAAGAGGATGATATTTATATATCAACTCAGAGTGCTTGCTCAAGTAGTAATACGCGTTCAAAAGCCGTTTTTGCGCTTACTCATGATGAAATAAGAGCATCATCTAGTATACGTATCAGTTTATCGTATTTAACGACTGAAGATGAAATAGAAAAATTTTTAGATGTTTTTGATAAATGTTATAAAAATTTAAAATTAAAATAATATGAAAAAAATATTAGAACCTCGTTTAAAAGATGAACTCATAATATGTAGTGACGTTAATGACTTATTAGCTAGAGCTGATATTTATGATTATGAAATAAATAATTGTCTTATTGATATTGAGGATGATGGGCAATTTCGATTTGAAGGGTGCTATTTTAAAAAGGTTAAATTTATTAACCACAAAAATATTAAAATAGAATTTATAAATTGTATTTTTGAAGATTGCGATTTTTCAAATTTTGAAATGGCTAATTCTATTATTAATCAGGTAAACTTTAATAACTGTAAATTATATGGTATTGATTTATCAACTAGTAATATTCATGATACTATATTTTTAAATACTAATTTATCTTTTGGAAATTTTACTGATTGTCGTATAGATTATTGTTTATTTAATAATTGTTATATGCAGAATAGTTTTTTTAATAATGTAAAGTTTAAAGAGATTATTTTTAAATCTAGTGATTTATGTTTTAGTGAGTTTGCGCATACTAGTTTAAAAAATATTAATTTATCAGATTCTAAGATATCAGGTATAAAAGTTAATATCAATGATTTACAGGGCCTAATTGTAAATGAATTTCAGGCTTTAGAACTGTCAAGTTTATTAGGTATAAAAATAGATAGGTGATAAAATGAAATTAATAAAAATTAGTTCAGTTTGGTGTCCAAGTTGTTTAATTATGCAACCTAGATATGCTGAAATTGAAAAAGCATATAATTTTGATATGGTAGAGTATGATTATGATATGGATAGTGACATTGTTGAAAGTTATAAAATTGGCGACATTTTACCAGTTGTTATAGTTGTTGATAATGACCAAGAACTATTAAGAATTATTGGTGAAAAAAGTAAAAAAGAATTAGAGAAAATATTTAAGGATTTAGGTGTATAAAATGAAATTATTAAAAAGAGTAGCAGTTATATTTATTGTTTTTTTCTCTTTTATTAATATTACAAAAGCAGAGGAAAAAGTTAAACTTTATTTGTTTCATAATTATGATTGTCCACATTGTGCTGAAGAAAAAGTTTATTTAAATGAATTAGAACAAGAATATGATAATTTAGAAATAATTATGTATGAAGTAAAAAAAGACGAACAAAATCGTGAATTACTAAAAGATTTTTTAAATGAGAATGATTGGGATATAAGAGGTGTGCCATTAACTGTTATTGGAACTAATTACTTTGTTGGTTATAATGATGATATTGGTATAAAAATAAGGTGCGCAATAAATTATTATTCAGAAAATGAGCATCGTGATTTAGTTGGTGAATTCCTTGGAACATCAGAAGTTAGAGAAGATTTGGTTGATAATTTTGATCCTAATAGTTGTAAATTTAAAATACCAATTATAGGAGAGGTCAATCCTAAAAACATTTCCTTACCATTAGCTTCAGTTGTTATTGGACTTGTTGATGGCTTTAATCCTTGTGCGATGTGGGTATTAATATTTTTAATTAGTTTAATGATTGGAATGAAAAATCGTAAACGTATGTGGTGTTTAGGAATTGCCTTTTTACTAACATCAGCGATTGTTTATTTTGCCTTTATGATGGCTTGGATAAACGTAGCAGGTATGTTCACATCATCAAAGATAATTGAAATTTTAGTTGCTATTGTTGCTCTTTTAGGTGGTGGTATTAACTTATATCATTTTATTAAAGAAGTTAAGGCTAAAAATGTAGGTTGTAGTGTTACAAATGATGGTAAGAAAAAGAAAATAATGCTTCAAGCTAAACAAATTGTTACTGAAAATAGTTTTTTGCTTGCTTTAGGTGGTGTTATTTTATTAGCTTTTTCAGTCAATATAATTGAACTTGCTTGTTCAGCAGGTCTACCTATTTTATTTGCTCAAATTTTAGCAATGAATGACTTATCATCAGCTCAAGTATTATTTTATAACATTTTATATATATTTTTCTTTTTATTAGATGATTTAATTGTCTTTATTATTGCAATGACAACAATGAAATTAACTGGAATTTCAAATAAATATAATAAGTATGCTCATCTAATAGGTGGCTTAATTATGGTAGTTATTGGAATTTTAATGATATTTTTTCCAAATTTATTAAAATTTAATTTCTAAAGTGATTATATTATGTAATCACTTTTTTTCATAATCTAAAAGTTCTTTCATATAATTAAACTAAAAAATGGGAGGGTTATATGAAGAAAATAAAAATTCCAAATTATACACTGGGTGAAGAATTAATAAATTCTATATCACATGGAGTAGGAGCTTTACTTTCAATAGCTGGACTAGTTGTTATGATTATTAAAAGTTTAAACGATGATAATCTATCTTTTGTAGCTTGTTTAATATATGGGATATCATTAATACTATTATATTTGATATCATGCCTTTATCATGCCTTATCACCAAACTTGACAGCAAAAAAAATATTCCGTTTACTAGACCATTGTAATGTATTTTTACTAGAGGCTGGAACATTTACACCTATTTGTTTAATATTAATAGGTGGTAAAATTGGTTTCATTTATTTTACTATTATTTGGCTATTAACTATTTTAGGCATTGTTTTAAATTTGATTAATGTGGATAAATATCAGATGTTCTCTTTAGTATTGCATTTATTAATAGGTTGGTCAGTTTTATTGATGTTAAAAGAGCTTATTTTAAGTTTAAATATCATTGGTTTAATCTTTTTATTTAGTGGTGGTATATTTTATTCTATAGGGGCCTTTTTATATAAAATAGGGGCAACTAAAAAGTATATGCATTCAATATTTCATTTTTTTTGTTTAGCTGGTTCTATATTTCACTTTTTTATGATTTTTTTATGCGCAATATAAATAATATTAATATTATTTATATTTTGTTTTTTAAGAAGAAAATAAAAAAGACAAAATTTTTAAAACTAATTTTGTCTTTTAATTTCTATTCAACTGTAACTGTTTTAGCTAGATTTTTTGGTTGATCTATATCTGTTCCTTTTATAAGTGCTGTTTCATAAGCTATCAATTGTAGAGGTATAATAGTTAGTATCGGTTGTAATAAATCAATTGTATGTGGGATTTCAATAGTGTAATAATCATTATTTAAATCCTTTAATTTTTCATTAGTAATAAGATATACATTAGCACCTCTTGAAAATGTTTCTTTAACGTTACTTAGTGTTTTTTCTATAGTACTTTCATTGTTAACAACAGCAATAACTGGTGTACCTTGGTCAATTAAAGCTATTGTTCCATGTTTTAATTCACCAGCTGCATATGCTTGACTATTTATAATAGCAATTTCTTTTAACTTTAGAGAACCTTCCATACCTAAATAGTTGTCGATTCCACGTCCAATATAGAAAACACGGTCTTGCTCGTGAATATTTTTAGCAATTTCTTTATATTGCGCACGATACGTATCATTGAGAAGTATTTCCATTTGGTCTGGCAATTCTTTAAAAGCAGTTAAAATTTCTTTTTTCTCTTCGTTTGTTATATTATTATTGTTATTCATAATACTTAAAGTAATTAAAGCAAGTAATGCAATTTGGGCCAAATAGGCTTTGGTTGTTGCAACAGCATTTTCTGTACCTGCTTCTGTATATAATACATTGTCAACATTTAGAGCAATATTGCTATTAGGAACATTTATAATTCCCAATGTATCGGATTTATGTTGTTTAGCTATTTTAACAGCTTCTAATGTATCAGCTGTTTCACCTGATTGCGATATGGCAATAACTAGTGATTTATCATCAATAAATTGTGTATCTTTATATCTAAATTCACTGGCAATTTCAACTTCAACTGGAATTTTAGCATATTTTTCTATTAAACTTTTTCCAATTAAACCAGCATGCATTGCGCTACCACATGCAGCAATAACTATTTTATTATATTTTGAAAATTTTGGCATTTTTTCACTTAATGAATCAAAATTATCATTCATATCAATATAAAAATCTGTTAAATTTTTAAAAATGTTTGGTTGTTGATAGATTTCCTTTAACATAAAATGTTCATAAATACCTTTATCATTGTCATCTACATTCTTTTTAAATGTCATAATATCTTTTTCTATTTCATATCCATCTTTATCGAAACATTGTATATTATTAGTAGTTATTTTTGCAAATTCGCCATCGTTTAAAATTATGCACCTATTTGTATATTCATTGAAAGCTGTCATTTCTGATGCAATGTAATTTTCATCATTATTGATACCTATAATAAGTGCACTATTGTTTTTTATGGTATATAAAGTTTCATAATCATCATCAACAATTATACCTAAGGCATAGGCGCCTTCAGCTTGTTTTTGAAATTCAACTAACGTTTTGTTCATGTCATTTGTTTCATTATATAGTTTATCTAAAAGAGCAGCAGCAATTTCGGTATCAGTTTCTGAGTTAAATTTATATCCTTTTGTTATTAGGTCTTCTTTTAATTCTTTATAGTTTTCTATTATACCATTATGAACAATGGTAATTCTACCTTGTTTATGTGGATGACTATTTACTTCTGATGGATCACCATGAGTAGCCCATCTAGTATGTCCAATCCCCAAACTTGCTTCTTCTTTTTCTAAAATGTTTACTAAATTATCAATTTTTCCTGATGCTTTTGTAATTTTTACTTTATCATCTACTACTATAGCTATACCAGCTGAATCATATCCTCGACGCTTTAATCTTTCTAATCCATTAATCAAAATTTCTTGGGCTTTTTTTTCTTTTCCAACGTACCCAATTATTCCACACATAAAAAAATCCTCCTTATAAATAAATGTGTTTTATGTGTGTGATATAAAATTTGTTGTAATATTTATTTTACTTTTTGTTTATATCTAACGACTACACTTTCCGTAACAGCATCCGCCGAATTTTCGATAACTGTTATCCTCGTCAACCAAAGTGGTTCTGGCGCTAATTAAATATTATCTTATCTATCCTCCCTGATAATAGATAACTTTATTACATTATATAAAAAAATATATACTTTTGACAATAAATTTTAGAATAAACATTAAAAAAAACAAAAAATTATGTATAATATATATTATTAGGAGTGATTAATGTGTCTAAATTTGATAAAGTAAAAATTATAATCATAGTAGTTCTTTCAATTGTTTCAATGATATTTTTTTATTTAGATCATAAAAACAAAAAAATAGAAGATGAGATAGAAAAACAACGTATTAATGAAGAAAAGATAGAAGATATTACTAATCATTATAATGTGTATGTTAAGACTGAATTAGAGACAGATTTATATTTATTAGAGAATAATGAATATATAAAAAGTGGTAAAGTTGGACAAGATGTTGAATTAACATTAAAGACTATAGAGATTACTAGTGATACTGATTATTTTATTGTTGATAATTTTGATGATGATTATTTTATAAAGTATGATAGTGTTAATCCAATTGAAGAATTATCAAAAGAAAATGATAGATATAAAAACTATATTTTATTTAATGAAAATGTTGTAACAAAAGATAAAACAAAATTTTATAAAGATGATAGTTTAATTTATGAACTTAATAGTGGTTTTAGTTTACCAATTATTATGAAAGATGAACATAAGATTTATGTTGAATATCAAAATAAGTTATTGTATGTTTTAGATTCAGAGATTGATAGTATTATCGAAACAAATAATACAGATAAAGAAAGTGCCAAGGAAATTGCAACAATAGCTTATCACTTTATTTATAATCCAGATGTTGAGGAGTGCGATCAAATAATTTGTCATACATTAAATCAAGTTCAAAGTCATATTGACTATTTAAAAAGTGAAAATTATTTTACACCAACAATGAAAGAATTTGAAATGTTTATTGATGGGAAATTATTATTACCTAACAATAGTGTTGTTATCACTATTGATGATGGTTGGTTTGGTGATAATGCTCGTGATATTTTTACAAGTAATCATATAAATGCCACCATATTTTTAATTACTTCTGCTTATGGAGCTAATTATTATAAAACAGATTATCTTGAAACGCATTCACATAGTGATAATTTGCATACACAAGGAGTATGTCCTACTGGACAAGGTGGGGCTATTCAATGTTCAAGTCGCGAGTTTTTATTGGAGGATTTACGTTTAAGTCGAGAAAAAACATATAATTCTACTGTTTTCTGTTATCCTTTTTATGAGTACAATGATTATTCTATTAGTATTTTGAAGGAAGCAGGATTCACAATGGCTTTTGGTGGAAGTTATGCAGGTGGAAATTCAAAAATGCCAATTGGTGGCGATAAATATCAAATTCCAAGATTTACACTGTTAAATACTACAACTATTGATGATTTAAAAGAAATTTTGAATAGTTAGTTTACACATGTTAATAGGATGGAGATATTATATCTTCTTTTTTTTGGTTATTTTTGATATAATTAAGTTTGACAATGAGGTGTTTAGATGAGAACAAAAAAAGCTATTCTTAATTTTATATATGATGCCTTACCTCAATTTATTATTTCGTTATTAGGTTTTTTAAGATTTAAACTTATTTTATCTAATATAGGGGAAGATGTTTTAGGCGTTTATCAATTGTTTGGTCAATTAGTGGCTTATATAACATTTGTGGACTTTGGTTTAACAAGTGCTGTATGTTATAGTTTATATGCACCAATTGCTAATCATGATGAGAAAAAAATAAATCGAATTTTAAGTGGTGCCAAATATGTTTTTAACATAATAACAATTATTATGTTTATAGTAGGTATTGGACTTACTTTAGGAATAGGCTTTTTTATCAAAGAAACAAGTTTATCTTTAGGCTTTATTCAAATATGTTTCTTCTTAATGGTCATCTCTAATGTTATAACTTATTTTGTTGCAAGTCATACAATTTTATTTGATGCTGAACAAAATAAGTATCAATATATTCGCTATACACAAATTTTATTATTTGTGAAAGCAATTTTAGAAATCGTTTTCGTTATTATTTTTAAGAACATTTTATCTATCTTAATTTTAGGAGTTATTGTTGCGATTATTCAAAATATTATTATTGTTACAATATCAAAACGAAAACATAAAAATTTGAGTTTTAAATGTGAAAGAGATCTATCTTTTTGGCAAAAAACTAAAGAATTAATTCCTCATAAAATTGGTACATTAGTAGCTAATAATATTGATGTTTTAATTATTTCAAAATATATTGGTTTAGCGCAAGTTGTTACATATACTTCTTATATGTATATCATTAATACATTAGTCACTATTTTTTCTAAATTGTCGACAGCTAGTTCAGCTGGGATTGGTAATTTATTAGTTGTTGATAAAGATGCAGCTTATGATAAATTTTTAGAATATAATTCGTTTGTCTTTTTCTTGGCAACTATAATTTGTGTACCACTTTATTTTGCTATTTCACCTTTTGTTAGTCTTTTTTATGGCGAATCTTATGTTGTTGGTACTATAACTTGTTTATTATTTGTCTTTTTAGTTTTTTATAGTATTATTAGAACAATTTTTAATACGTTTGTAACAGCTGCTGGTTTATTTAAAGAAACAATTATTTGCGTTTTTTTAGAGATTGTTATAAATTTAACTTTATCATTAGTTTTAATTAAATATATTGGTATTACTGGTGTTATTTTAGCAACTGCTATAGCTTATATATTAAGTGAATATATTATAAAACCAAGTATTTTAAATAAACATGTTTTTCATAATAAAATATTTATTTATTATAAAGATTGTTTATTCTATATAATTATTGTTATTATAAATTTATGTTTGGTATATTTAGTTAATAATATTTTAGTTGTAAGTAATTTCTTTAATTGGTTATTATTTAGTGGAATTGTTTTTATTTTAAATTTTGTTATTACAATTATTTATTATAAATTAATAAAAAAATTAAGTTTTATTGATAGACTTATTCCTAATAAATTGAAAGGTAAGATTAAGATATGAAGCGTGTTAGTATAATCGTTCCTGTATGGAATGTTGAACAATATTTAAGAAAGTGTTTAGATAGTTTAGTCAATCAAACATTTAAAGATATAGAAATTGTTATTATTAATGATAGTAGTCCTGATAATAGTCAAGCAATAATTGATGAATATAAGAAAAATTATCCAGATTTAATAAGCTGTTATATTAAAGAAAATGGTGGACAAGCTAGTGCTAGAAATTTAGGATTAAAAAAATGTCATGGCGAATATATTACATTTGTTGACTCTGATGATTGGGTTGATACTGAAATGGTTGAAAAAATGTATAATCAGGCCATTAATACTAATTCCGATATTGTTGTTTGTGAAGCTTATAGTGTTGTAGATGGTAATGTTAAAAAGTTAGACATTTTTAAAAGTGAAAATTTAGATTTTTATAAAAAATATATTGTAAATACACCTGGAGCTTGTTGGGGTCAACTTATAAAAAAAGATATTATAACGAATAATGATTTATATTTTTTAGAACATCATTTTTACGAAGATATTGCAGTTATGCCAGCTTTATGTTTATTTTCTAAAAGAATTACATATTTAAATGAATGTTTATATTATTATTTGGTTAGAAATGGTTCAACAATGAAACAAGTTAAATACTCGCAATCATTAGAGGATATATTTGATTCATTGGATTATCTTAGTAATATTTTTATAAAAAATAATTCTTTTGAAAAATATTATGATGAATTAGAACATATTTATATTGATCATTTACTACATGCTGCTTCATTAAGATTTTTTGGCTTTGAAAAGTATGATCAATTGGCAAAAATTGTCGAAATTATGAAGCAAAAATATCCTAAATGGAAAAAGAATAAATATTATAAGATGCATGGTATTAAATATAAAATTATTTGTTCTTTATTTTATAAGAAAAAATATAAATTACTTAAAAGCATTTTAAAAAGGTAGTGGTTATAATGAAAAGAGATATTTTATTTGTAGTTGATGAAAGAAGAATGGGTGGCGTATCTGTTTTATTTGAAGATATTATATCTTTACTTGATATTACAAATTATAATATTGATCTTTTAGTTCTTCACAATAATGGTGATGGTTTACAAAATTTACCAAAATCAATAAATGTTATTTATGGTACACCTTATTTTGAAGCTATTGATTATACAATGAAAGAAGTTATAAAAAAGAAAAATATAAATTTACTTTTCAAAAAAATAAGAGTAGTTTTAGATATGAAAACAGGTCATATTGAAAAGACAATAAAAAAGGAAAGAAAAAAAATATTAAACAAACAATATGATGTTGAAATTGCTTTTAAAGATGGTTTTACAGCTTTATTTACTATTTTTGGTGATAGTAAAAAGAAAGTTCATTGGTTACAATACGAGTATAAAAAAACTAATCCTAATGAAAAGTATGATAAATTATTTAAAAGAATTTTGCCACAATTTGATCAAATTGTAGCAGTTTCAGATAATGTAAAAAAATGTTTTAATGAAGTTTATAATTTAGGAGATAAAGTTAGTGTTATTTATAATGTGATAAATCAAAATAAAATTTTAAAAAAAGCTAATGAAGAATGTGATATTACTTTAAATAGTAATGATTTAAATATTGTATCAGTTGGCAGACTTCATCAAGCTAAAGGATATGACCGTTTAATTAACGTTATAGCTAAATTAAAAGAGTTTAATGAAGAATTAACTCATAATTTAAAAATATATATATATGGTGATGGACCTTTATTTTTTGAGCTTAAAAAATTAATTACTGATTTAAATCTTAATGACATTATTTTATTAGTTGGTCAAGTTGATAATCCTTATAAATATGTTAAAAATTTTGACTTATTTGTTTTGCCATCTAATTTTGAAGCATTTGGACTTGTAATTATTGAAGCTATGACTTTAAAAGTTCCTGTACTAGCAACAGAAACTTCAATTACAGATAAATTAATTAATAATGATGTTAATGGAATGGTAGTCGAAAATAGTATTGATGGAATTTATAATGGATTAAAAAAAATAATTGAAAATAAAGAATTAATTATTAAATATAAGAATAATTTAACTAATTATTTTTATGATAATAATGAACAGTTAGCAAAAATTAAACAAATTTTAGATTAGGTGATATAATGCAGAAAATATTTACAAAAGAATTAATTATTAAATTGACGTTTATTTTTTTAATTATTCAACCAATATTGGATATTAAAGTATTTTATGATTTTGAAGTCTTAGGTGTTACGATACCTACCATAATCAGATTATGTTTTTTTGCTATATTATTTTTATTATTTATTTTCAATAAGAAAAAGTTAAAATTACCAATTATATATTTTATTTTATTTTGTATATATACAGGCTTACACTTACTAAATGCTTCAAATAATTATACTAATATTTTAGGTAAATATTCTGTTGTTAGTGAGATAATTTATTTAATTAGATTAGCAATTCCAATGCTGTTTATTTTATTTAGTTATAATTATCATTTTGATTTTAAAAAAGTAAGTAAATTGTTTTTTATAGTAGCTTTTATTTTTTCAGGTGTTATAGTTATTACTAATATTTTTAATATTTCATATGCAAGTTATTCACAATCTAATGGTATAGTAGGAAGTTTTTTAGATTGGCCATTCTTATCTAAAACTGATATTGGTTATTATGATTTAGCAACTAAGGGACTTTTTGGATATGCCAATCCATTATCAGGTTTAATGTGTTTAATTTTACCAATTTTATTATATAGTTTTTATAAAAAGTGTGATTTAAAGAAATTTTTAATTATTTATGGATTACTTCTTTCGATGTTAATATTGGGAACAAGAATTTCTTCTTATATGCCAATTATTATTTTGCTTGTTATGTTAATAGTCTATATCTTTTTATGTAAGCTATTTAAAACAGAGATGTTTAATCGTAAATGTTTAATTTATAATATTTTATTTATATTGTTAATAATTCCATTTTTTATAAATGCTCCAGTGACTTTTTCTTCAGATAGAGGTTTATCAGAAGAGGCTAGTGGTTATGTTATAGAAAATGAACTTTTAAGTCAAGTTGAATCTTACAAACAGTCTTTAAATGATGATTTGACGGATGCTGAAAAAGAAGAAATAGAAGATTTTATTAGAGATAATTATAAATATTTTTCTATTAATACTGGTTTAGCTCCTGATAAATATTTATATGATGATTATTTAGATTTTTGGTTAGATTATTTTGTAGTTTCTTATGAGAATAGAAATGATACACGTGATTTTGAATATTATTTATATAAACATATTTATGAACATAACAATAATAGTTATGATAAATTTGTAGGCTATGGATATTCTCAAAACTTTAATGATGAAATAGTCTTAGAAAGAGATGGCGTTTATCATTTTTATACTTTAGGTATATTTGGATTATTATTATTTGTAGCTCCATATTATTTTGTTTTAATATATTCTATCTTTAAAATTTTAAGCGATTTAAAAAATAAGATGAATTTAGAAAATGTTACTTATACTTTTGTTATTGCTGTACTTTTGGCAGTAGCACTTATTAGTGGTAATCAATTTGATTTCTTCATTGTTAATATCTTTTTAAGTTTTATATGTGGGCAATTATTATATAATGTAAAAAATATAGAAGAGAATGAAAAATTAGGTGATGTAAATGAAAAAGAGTAATAAAATATTGGTAAGTGTTATTGTACCTGCTTATAATGTTGAAGATTATATTGGAAAGTGTTTGGATAGTTTAGCTAATCAAACTTTAGAACAATTAGAAGTAATTGTTGTAGATGATGGCTCAACTGATAAAACAGGTTCAATTGCTGACGAATATCAAAAAAAATATCCAGCAATATTTAAAGTAATTCATAAAAAAAATGAAGATGTTTCCATAGCTAGAAATACAGGATTAGAAAAAGCGACTGGTGAATATATTGGTTTTTTGGATAGTGATGATTGGGTTAACCCTGATATGTATGAAAAATTGTATAAAAAAGCTTGTGAAAATGATAGTGATATTGTAGCTTGTGATACATTAGCAATTTATCCTGATAAAAAAGTTTTGATAGAATCAAATATTAATGAATCATCAAATGTTGAAGATTTAATGATTAATGCCTATGCTGTAATATGGAATAAAATTTATAAAAAAGAGCTTATTGATGGAATAAAATTTAAAGAAAAAATGCGTTTTTGCGAAGATGTTCAATTTTTATATATGATTTATCCTAAAATAAAAAAAATAAGTGTTATTCACGAGAATTTGCATAATTATTTACAAAGAGTAGGATCTTTAACATATACATATAATGAAAAATTATATCAATTGATAGAAAGTTTAGATGATATTGTTAATTATTATAAAGACAAAGGATTTTATCAAAAATATTATGATGAAATTGAATATTCATATGTTCGTTATTTATATGCAACATTTATAAAAAGATTAGCTAAAACTAAAAATAAAGTAGAATTTGATAAAGGTGTTAATGTTGTTTTAAAAAAAGTTAATGATAATTTTCCTAATTATAAGAAAAATAAATATATTAAAAAATTTAATGGTAAAAGTCTTTATTTAAAACATTTTAATAAACTTTTAGCTAAATTAGTTTTTAACTTAGAAAAAAATAAATTAAACTAAAATTAATTAAGTTTTAGTTTTTTTATTTTAGTAAAAATTATTTTTTAATTTACTTTATAAATTAGGGACAATATTTATTTTATATGTTATAATCATAATGGTGGTAACTATGAAAAAACGTAATATTAATTTAGATCTAATTAGATTTGTTGCAATTTTAAGTGTAATATCTGTACATTTTATCAGAAATATTGGTTTTTATGGTGTGAATATTACTGGTTTTAAATTATCAATTGCGGCTTTTTTTAGAACTTTATTTATGATATGTGTTCCTTTGTTTTTATTATTAACTGGTTATTTAATGAATAAGAAGGAATTATCTAAAAAATATTATCTTAGTATTTTTAGAATTATTTTTGTTTTTTTAGGCGCTAAATTTGTTTATCTTTTAATTGATCATTTTTATTTTCATAATATAGATGGTTTTGTAACAGTTTTAAGACATATTTTTAGTTATAGTAATGTAATTTATTATGATGATTATTCTTGGTATGTAAATATGTATTTTGGTTTATTTTTACTTATTCCATTTCTTAATTTAATCTATAATAATTTAAAAGATAAAAAACAAAAACAAATTTTAATTTTAACTTTATTATTTTTAACTTCAGTATCGTCTTTAAATATAAAAAATATAACGTTTATTCCTGATTGGTGGGGTGGCGTTTATCCGTTAACTTATTATTTTATTGGTGCTTATATTAAAGAGTATGGTTTTAATTTAAAAAAATCTTCTTCATTTTTATTACTAATTTCTATTACTTTAATTAGCACAATACTTTATTTAGCTTTAAGTTATAATAAACTTTTTATAACAAGAGAATTTAATGATTATAGAGGACCAGGTACTTTTGTTATTTCTATTTTAGCATTTGGCTTTCTTCTAAATTTAAATCTTTCAAAAATTCCATCTAATATTCAAAATTTTATAACAAAAGTTTCAGAGCTATCTTTTGGTATGTATTTATTTTCATATATCATTGATAAGGTGGTTTACAATAAACTTAATACAATTGTTTTAGATATAAATGATCGCTTTATTTATGGATTTTTAATTATTCCTTTAGTATTTTTTTCATCTTTAATTTTATCATTAATTGTTAATAGCATTTATAGTAAGTTTATTCATCCTAAATTGGCACATAAATTTAATAATGAATAATATTATTTGTAAATATTTACTAAGTTTTAAATATATTGTATAATTATATTGAATGTTAGGTTGGTGATAACATGAAAAAAATTACTTTTCTTACATTACATTTGGGTTATGGTGGAGTAGAAAACGCCGTAACAACATTAGCAAATAGTTTAAGCGCTGATTACCAAATCGAAATTATATCTGTATATAAGAGATATGATACTCCTGTATTTAAATTAAATAAAAATGTTAAGGTAAGATACTTGATTGATCATCCTGACATTAAAGTTATAGGTAGTAAAAATATATTAAATAATATTAAAACATTTTATTTAAAGAAAAAAGAAAATAGGTTAGAATTAAAATTAGTTAAACAATTTGTTACTAAATGTGATAGTGATATCATTATTTCTACAAACGTAAGATATAATTTTATAATTGGCGAATATGCTGATAATGATATATTAAAAATAGGTTGGGAACATAGTTATCATAATAATGATAAAAAATATATAAATAAAGTTTTACAATCTACTAATAATTTAGATTACTTTGTTTTAGTATCAAATGTTTTATATAAATTTTATTCAGAATTATTAGTTGATTCAAAATGTAAGTGTATTTATATTCCTAATGCCCTTGAATATATTCCAGAAGAATGTTCTAAGTCAAAAGAAAAAAATATTATTAGTATAGGAAAGTTATCAAAGGCAAAAAACTATGTTGATTTAGTAGAAGTTTTTAAATATGTGAGTCTTAAATATCCTGATTGGAAATTAAATATAATTGGTGATGGACCAGAAAGAAACGCAATTGAAGAACAGATTGCTAAATATAAATTAGAAAATAATGTTATATTACATGGATTTCAGGATAAAAAATATATTAAGAAAATGTTTGAACAATCATCTATTTATGTTATGAGTTCAGTATCTGAAGCTTTTGGTATTGTTATATTGGAAGCATTCTCTTATGGTATACCTTGTGTTGCTTTTGATAGTGCTTTAGGTGCCAAAGAACTAATTAGTAATAATTGGGATGGTTATTTAATAAGTGATTTAGATAAAGATAAAATGACCAAAAAAATTATTGACTTAATTAAAAATGATAGTCGAAGAATTATTATGGGGAATAATGCTCGAAAAAAAAGTTTAAAATATACATCTGATGTTATTAAGGATAATTGGCTTGAAATTTTAAATTAAAAGGAGGTTATTAAATAATGAAAAAAGTGTTATTTATAGCTAGTACAGGTGGACATCTTAGTGAATTATTGCAGTTAAGTCCTATTTTTAAAAATTATGATTATACAGTAATAACTGAAAAAACAAAAAGTAATATGGGGCTTAGTAAAAAATATCCTAATCGTGTTCATTATTTGATTCCTGGAACTTATACAACTTTTACAGCTAAGTTAGTTTATCCTTTTAAATTTATAGCTAATTGTTTTAAATCTTTATATTTTTTCTTAAAAATAAAGCCTGATGTTATTATAACAACAGGTGCACATAATACAGTACCTATGTGTTATATAGCGCATATATTTAAGAAAAAAGTTATTTTTATAGAAACTTTTGCCAACAGTAGTGGACCAACTAAATCTGGAAAATTAGTTTATCCAATTGCCGATAAATTTATTGTTCAATGGGAGAGTATGCTTGAATTTTATCCAAAAGCTACATATGGTGGTTGGATTTATTAAAAATATATATTGTTAGGAGGAGTAGTAATGATCCTTGTTACACTTGGAACCCAAGATAAGTCATTTATTCGTTTACTTGAAACAATTCAAAAACAGATTGATCTTGGTAATATTAAAGAACGTGTCGTTGTTCAAGCTGGTTGCACAAAATTTGATTCTAAAGATATGGAAATATTTGATTTAATTCCTATGGACGATTTTGATAAGTTAATAGCTGAATGTGATTTATTAATTACACATGGTGGTGTAGGTAGTATTATTGCTGGATTAAATAAAGATAAAAAGGTTATTGCCGCAGCTAGATTAAAAAAGTACAAGGAACATGTTAATGATCATCAATTACAGATAATAGATAGTTTTTCTAAAAAAGGTTATATATTAAAATTAGATGATTTTGATAAACTTGATGAACTTTTAAAAGAAGCAATTAAATTTAAACCTAATAAATATGAAAGTAATGCCAATAATTTCAGAGAAAAAATTGCTGAATTAATTGATAGTATATGATGGGGTAAATAAATATGAAAAAAGTAGATAGACATATTATAATTTTAGGTTTAGTTTTTTGCTTCTTTTTTATTATAGGTATATTAATTCCATATACAGGTGATGACTGGAATAATTTACTTGGACATAATGGAAATTTAAATATTATGATAAAAGCAGCTATTGATAATTTTAATACTTTTGAAGGAAGATTTTTTAGTCGAATATTTGATTTTATTTTTAATTATTATCGAATATTATGGGTTTTTGTAAATGCGATTGGTATGACGTTATTATATCATTTTATGTGTAAAGTCATTTCAAGTAAAAAGAGTTTTATTGCTATTTTAATTATTGAATCTTTATTGTTGATTGATAAGGAGACTTTTTCACAGATATATGTTTGGATTACTGGTAATACTACATATTTTATTCCTTTTCTATTTATGATATTTTTAATTTATATTAATAGAGATGTATTTGAAAATAGTGAAGGTAATAAATTAAATATAATTTTTAAAATATTGCTTCCTATTTTTGCTTTTATTTTTAGTATGTTCGTTGAAAATGTTAGTGTTGGAATTGTTACATCTTGTTTACTTATAATTGTTTATCGTTATTTAAAAGAAAAAAAGTTTGATTATTCTATGATAGCAACAATGTTAACATCATTAATTGGTTTAATTATTATGTTGAATAGTCCTGGTACAAGAAATAGAATAGATGATATGGCTGATTTTTCAAATTTAGATTTAATTTCAAAACTTTTAATTACGATTCCAAGACAATTTAATTATGTTTTTATTAAAAATAGTTTTTTAGTTTTTCTATTAATTTTTATAATAGATTATTATATAATAAAAAATTTTAAAGGATTAAAGAAATATTTGTTACTTCTATTTATGAATTTAATACCTATTTTAACTTTAGTTCAAAATCAATATTATAATGTTTTAGGACATGGAGTTAGATATATAGATTTTTTTCTAGATTGTAGTAATATGCTAGTATTTATATATTGGTTATTATTTTTGATAGTTTATATATATGTAATTGTTAAATTTAATAAAAACAATAATAATAACAATAATAATAATAATAAACTTTTATTTTTCTTTATTATTGCTTTAATTAATCATGCAGCAATGTTAATTTCACCACTAGCAGGAGGTAGAACTTCATTTTTACCTACTATAATGTTATATATTTGTGTTATAATCTTATTAGATGGCTTACCAATTAGATTACTAGAAAATAAAAAATTTATTAAGTTTAATATTGTTTGTTGTGTTATGCTATCAATAATTTTTATTACATATTATTCGTTTTGTCACATTTTAGATAAAAAAAGACAAAGTTATATAAATGAACAAGTAGCATTAGGTAAAGAAGAAATTGAATTAATAATGTTACCAGAATTTTATTTATGGAATGCTAATCCTTGGAATGAGTGGCATTTATATACATTTAAAATGTATTATAATATACCAGTGGATGCTCAAACGAAATTAATAAAATACAGTTTTAAAAATTAAAAAAATATTTAGTTGAAGATTTTATATCTAAAATAGATGATATAATAAATTGACACACTAGGGAGAGATGTAAAATGAAGTTATCAATTGTAATACCTTGTTATAATGAAGAAAAAAATGTTGAATTAATTCATGATGCTATTGTTAAATTATTTGATAATAAAAAAGTTTCTTATGAAATGATTTTTGTTAATGATGGTTCTCGTGATAATACTATTGGTGAATTAAAAAAGTTAGTCGAAAAAAATGAAGCTAATATTAAGGCTGTTAATTTTTCTAGAAATTTTGGAAAAGAAGCAGCAATGTATGCTGGACTTAAAGAATCAGATGGTGATTATGTTGTTATTATTGATGCTGATATGCAGCAAAATCCAGCATTAATTTTAAAAATGTTAGATGTTTTAGAGAGTGATGATACTTATGATAGTGTTGCTACATATCAGGAAGTACGAAAAGAAGGAAAAGTATTAGGCTTTTTTAAAAAATCATTTTATAAGTTGATTAATAAAATTTCTGAGGTTGAGTTTGTTAATGGTGCTAGTGATTTTAGAATGTTCAGAAGAAAAATGGTTGATGCTATCTTAAGTATGCAAGAGTATTATAGGTTTTCTAAAGGTATTTTTAGTTGGGTTGGTTTCAATACTTTCTATATGCCTTATCAGGTTGAATCAAGAGCAAATGGAACAAGCACATGGTCTTTTTGGAAATTATTCAAATATGCGATTGATGGAATTGTATCATTTACAACTACGCCTCTTCGTATAGCAACAGTATTAGGTTTATTTATTTCTTTTGGTTCATTTATATACTTCATTATTGTAATTGTTCAGACTTGCATTTGTGGCATAGATGTACCAGGTTATGCTTCATTAATTGGGATTGCTTTATTATTAGGTGGTATTCAGTTATTGTCGTTGGGTATTATTGGCGAGTATTTGGCTCGTACTTATATCGAAAATAAAAGAAGACCAATTTATATTGCTAAGGAAATTTTAAAGACAAAGAAAAAGTAATTTGATATAAATTTAGATAGTCAATTTTGTTATTTATACATATATTGTTATAGATAGCAAATTTGACTTTTTTGTTAATTTATGCTATTATTTCATTTGTAATGGCGCATTATTCTAGTCAATACAATCTATTATGAAGGTGGGGCTAAAAATCCACTAAAGAGCATATCTGTGAAACTTTTGGTGCTTGCTTCTTACGCCCAGTTTGGGGTGAGTGCTGGAAGGAAGAGTTCTAGGGCGACCGTAATGGCATACGTTATCGACCCGGTTCTCGAGGAGACCCATTCTTGTGTTGTGCCTATACACAATTTTGTTGATGGACTAAATACGAAATGGGATTAAACCTACTAGGTGATGAAAGTTGCGAGTAGTGTAGCTTGTCTTGAGTGAAAATATGGGAATAGCTGATCTACCAAAATTTTTTTGGCCAAAAAAAATTTAGGATTGCAGTTTGAAACTATTTTTGCAAAAAAGAATTAATTGTAGATTGATTGTTGAGGAAATCTCCTAGAATGTTTTTTAAAATAGGATTGCAGTGCGTACTAAGTGGTAATCAAGTCATATATTTGGTAACGATATATCAAATTTTTTAATGGGGAACCACTTTTTGGTAACGAAAAGTAAAATTTGGGGAAATCCAACTTGACCTAAGACGTAAAGTTTACTATTTTAAAGCCATTTTATAAAAAGGGGTTTTATAACCCTTTTTTGTTTTTAATAAAAAAAAGGAACTGTCGGATTAACAGTTCCAAAAAAGAATAAAAAGGGGTTGGCTAGTGTGATACTAGCTCCAATTCGCTTAAATCGAATTGGTACTGTATATACTAATCGAAAATGGTCAAAAAGTCAATGCTTTTTTTTAAAAAAATGAAATTATTTAAAAAAAAGATTGAACATCGAACAAAAGTTTGCTAAAATGTAGTTAGTAAGTAGGTGATACATTGGAATTAAGTGAAGTGACAGGAATAGGAACAAAAGCAATTGATAGTTTAAAAAAATTAGGAATTTATGATGTTGAAAGATTAATAACATATTATCCATTTCGCTATAATATTTTAAAACGTTCTAATTTATTAGAAACCTTTCAAGATGATAATATTGTTATTGATGGAACAATTGAGAGTAGACCAAGTATTTTTTTCTTTGCAAAACATAAAGATAAAATGACATTTAAGATGAAAACTGATAATATGCTACTTTCTATTATTATTTATAATCGAGGATATTTAAAAAATAAATTGTTAATAGGCAGTATGGTTACTATTATTGGTAAGTATGATAAATTACATAATACAGTTGTTGCTAATGATATAAAACTATCTCCTTTAACAAAGATTCCACCAATTGAACCAATTTATCATGCCAATTATAGTGTTACATCTAATAAAATACATAATTATATTTTAAAAGCTTTAAAAAAAAGTTTTGTATTAAAAGATTATATTCCAGATGTTTATATTCAAAAATATTCCTTTTTAGATAAAAAAGAAGCAGTTATGATTGCTCATAATCCTGCTAATACTAATTTATTAAAAAAAGCATTAGAACGTTTAAAATATGAAGAATTATTTTTATTTATGTTAAAAATTAATTATCTTAAATTAAATAATAATTTTCAATTTGGATTGAAACGTGATATTAATAAATCAGATGTAGATAATTTTATTAATAATTTAGATTTTACATTAACAACTGATCAGTTAAATTGTGTTCAAGATGTTTATAATGATTTAGTTAATGAGAAAAGGATGAATCGACTTATTCAAGGGGATGTTGGTAGTGGTAAAACAATTGTAGCTATTATTGCTATGTATATTAATTATTTGAGTGGTTATCAAAGTGCTTTAATGGCTCCAACAGAAATTTTAGCTAAACAACATTATGAAAATATTAGTAATTTATTTTCTAAATATGGTATTAATGTAGCTATTTTGACGGGTAATTTAAAAATAAAAGAAAAACGACAAATTTATGAAAAATTAAATGCTGGGGAAATTGATGTTATTGTTGGAACACATGCATTATTTACAGATGAAGTTCAGTATCATAATTTAGGATTGGTTATTACTGATGAACAACATCGCTTTGGTGTTAATCAACGCGCAAATTTAAAAAATAAAGGATTAGTACCAGATATTTTATATATGAGTGCAACGCCAATTCCCAGAACCTATGCACTTACTATTTATGGCGATATGGATGTTTCTAGTATTAAAACGATGCCAAATGGTCGTAAATCAGTAATTACTTATTTAAAAAAAGATAGTGAAATTAAAGATGTTTTGAATATGATGCTTGAACAATTAAAAAATAATCATCAAATATATGTTATAGCTCCTTTAATTGAAGAAAGCGATAAAATTGATTTAGAAAATATTAATGAATTGTATCAGAAAATGGATAGGGCTTTTGGAAAGTTTTATAATGTAGGTATATTACATGGAAAAATGGAAGCTAAAGAAAAAGAAGATGTAATGAATAAGTTTGCTAATAATGAGATTCAAATTTTGGTTAGTACAACTGTTATTGAAGTCGGAGTAGACGTTAAAAATGCTACTATGATGGTTATTTTTGATAGTTATCGTTTTGGGTTATCAGCAATACATCAACTTCGTGGAAGAGTAGGTAGAAATGATTTACAGTCTTATTGTATTTTAATTAGTAATAAAAATACTGAAAGATTAAAAATATTAACTGAAACAAATGATGGATTTAAAATTAGTGAAGAAGATTTTAAATTACGTGGTAGTGGTGATCTCTTTGGTGTAAAACAAAGTGGTGATATGAATTTTCAAATTGCAAATATAAAAAATGATTACAATATACTTTTGAAAGCTAAAGATGATAGTGATATTTATTTAAAAAATATTGATTTATATAGCGATGATAAAGCTAATAGTTTAAAAGAAATTTTATATTGTTCTAATGGTCTTGATTAAATCTATGAAAATAATTTAACTTGACTTTTAAAAACTAATAATGTATTATTATAATAGCGTGATAGTATCACGCTGTGCTCTTACGGTTGAATGTGAGGGCGTAACCGAAACCCCCTGAAGGAGCACGATTATATGTGCTCCATTTATTTTGCCCTTTATTTA
>CAYOYB010000012.1:0-49843 GCA_964408085.1 uncultured Muribaculaceae bacterium
TCATTACTTGTTCTTGTTGTAGTCATTTTCCACCTCCATTTATAACATACAACAAGTATTAATCAAAATCCTTTTTAGTTTATAAAAAAATTACAAAATTTAAGTTGCAATTATAAATATTACTGGTTCATATCGATTTTCGTTACTACCATTTTTGGTTAAAAAAAACTGTTGAAAAATCAACAATTTTAGAAACTAATAATATAAACTAAATTTTTTAATCTCATCTGGCGAATAATATGGTTTATTATTCATTATTAAATATTCGCTAATAATATATTGTTCCATACTAGTTAAAACTGCCTTAGCTTCAACTTTAGTTTTAATCATCGGAATTATATTATTTATTTGTTTTGAAATAATATCTTTTATTTCCATATTAGTATAATGCTTTATTAATTTAGAAAGAACCTCATCATAATCTAACCAGTTTAAAGCAATGGAAGAATCATATTTTTTATCACATGGTCCACCAATTTTTGTTGGTTTTACCATTAAACCAAGACTTGGTCTTTTAGTTTCATCCAATGAGCAGCCCTTATCAGTTAACAATACACATGGATCACCTAATGAAAATAAATCAACTATATCTGAATTAACATTCCTAGCACGTAAATATAGTAAAAATGACCATGCACCTGCGAACAAAGGAAATGGTTGACCTGAAATAGAAATATAACCTTTATCTATTTCTTTTTTTAGATAATCAAAACTTAGGTTTTCAAAATCTTCTTGGCAAATAAATACAACCACATTCTTTGCAACAAGCACCTCCACACACTCTACACATATCATAATTAATATAACTTTCCCTTATTATCAATATTCCTAATACTTTTATAATTCAAATTGTGAATTGTATAATTCAGCATAAAAACCATTTTTGGCCATTAATTCTTCATGATTACCAGACTCAATAATATCACCATTTTTCATAACTAATATTTTATCAGCATTTTTAATAGTTGATAAACGATGCGCAATTATAAACGAAGTTCTTCCAACCGTCAATTTATCCATAGCTTTTTGAACTAATTCCTCTGTTCTAGTATCAACATTACTTGTTGCCTCATCTAAAATTAAAAATGGTGCATTTTCAATCATACCACGAGCGATTGTTAATAATTGCTTCTGTCCCTGGCTTATAGCATCATTATCACTTAAAACACAATTTAAGCCACCTGGTAATGTTTTAATAAAATGATCAATTCCAACAACCTTACAAACACTCCAAATTTCTTCATCAGTAATATCCTCACGATTAAATTTAAGATTTTCTCTAATAGTTCCATCAAAAATCCAAGTATCCTGTAAAACCATTATAAATAAATCATGAATATTTTCACGTGTTAATTCTTTCGTTGACACACCATCGATTAAAATATCACCATCATTTATCTCATAAAACTTCATAAGTAAATTAACCATTGTCGTCTTCCCTGCTCCAGTTGGTCCAACAATCGCAATTTTTTCTCCCTGTTTAGCTTTAACACTAAAATCGTTTATAATTACACGCTTTTCATCATAACCAAATTTAACATTTTTAAATTCAATTTCGCCTCGAACTTTATCTTTATCTAAATGTTTTGTTAAATTTTCTTGTATAGACATTTCAATTTCATCTAAAAATTCAAAAACTCTCTCACTTGAAGCAGCTGTTGACTGTAAGCTTGTCATAGCTTGAGCCATTTGTGATAATGGATTTGTAAATAATCTTACATAAATCATGAATGCTACAATAACACCAAACGATATGACATTATTCATTGTTAACAATGCCCCAACAACACAAACAGCAACATAACCAAAATTACCAACAAAACCCATAATTGGATGCATTAATCCTGATAAAAATTGACTTTTTCGATTACAATCAAATAATTTATCATTCAATTCTTCAAAAGCTTTTTTCGCTTGTTTGTTTCCATTATAAGCCTTTACAACATTATGTCCTGAATATATTTCTTCAATATACCCATTTAAATTCCCTAGTTCAACTTGTCTTTGCATAAAATATTTTTGCGATTTTTTTAAAATTAAACCCATTAATCCAAAACCAATTGTACTAGCTAAAATAGCTGTTATTGCCATAAGCCAATTAGTTATAAACATCATTATAATAGAACCTAAAAATAAAGTCACACTAGTAACTAAAGTCGCTAAACTTTGATTCATGTTCATCGCAATAGTATCAACATCATTAGTAACACGTGATAAAACATCACCTGTTTCATGAGTATCAAAATATTTTAAAGGTAATTTATTAATTTTTAAACTAATTTTAGAACGTAATTCTTTAGCAAAATTATTTGAAACAACTGTCATTGAATATCCTTCAATATAACTAAATAAGGCACTTAACAAATATAAAGTTGCAAGTAAAATAGCAATATTTTTAACTCTATTCATATCAATAGTTGGCTTAATTATCTCTTGTATAGAATCAGGTAATTCATCTATTTTTGATAGTAGTTCACTACTATCTTTTTGTTCTTTACTATCTTCCATACTATCTAATATTTGTTTAAATTGTATTTTATCCTCAGCAGAAATATCAGGATTACTCATAATATCAGCAATAACATCTTCATTTATATTTGGGGTTATTCCTAAAGTAATAGTATCTGTTAAATCAGATAATTTATTTGGCGAAATTAAAGCTAATATCGCACTTGTCATAGCTAGTATTAAGGAAAAAATTAGCAGTACATGCCATTTTTTTAAGCTAGCAAATAGTCTTTTCATAGAACCTTTAAAATCTTTCGACTTTTCAGGTATTCGACCTCTTGGTCCCCCTGGTCTAGGCATTCTCTAATTCCTCCTTTGAAAGTTGTGATAAAGCAATTTCTTTATATACATCACAATTTTTTAATAATTCTTTGTGATTTCCAATTCCCACACATTCGCCTTTATCTAAAACAATAATTTTATCGGCATTAATAATTGTTCCAATTCGCTGAGCTACAATCATACTAGTTGCATCTTTAGTATATTTTTTTAATTCACGACGTAAAGTTGCATCAGTCTTATAATCCAAAGCTGAAAAAGAATCATCAAAGATATAAATTTCTGGATTACGAGCTATGGCACGAGCTATAGCTAATCTTTGTTTTTGACCACCAGAAACATTAGTTCCACCACGGGCAATATGAGCTTCATACTCCCCATCCATTTTCATAACAAAATCAGTTCCTTGCGCTACTTCAATTGCTTTTTTTATTTGTTCTAAAGTAGGCTTACCTTTTCCAGTATCACCATATGAAACATTTTCGACTACTGTTCCTGTAAACATAACAGCTTTTTGTGGCACATAACCAATTTTATTATGTAAAGCTTCCTGTTTATAGTCTTTAACATTAATACCATCAACTAAAATTTCACCATCAGTTACATCATAAAATCGAGGAACTAAATTAATTAGTGTCGACTTACCACTGCCAGTCGAACCAATAAACGCTATTGTTTCGCCTTTTTCAACCTTGAAAGAAATATTTTTTAACAAATATTCATCAGCATCAGGATATTTAAATGAAACGTTTTTAAATTCAACAGTTCCAATTTCTTTTGAAGCAGTTTCGTCTAAAGTTCCATCAACAATAGAATTTGTTTCATCAATTACTTCATTAATACGTTTAGCTGAAACTTGAGCCCTTGGCCACATCATAAAAATCATTGCTAACATCAAAAATGACATAATAACTTGCATACCGTAACTAGAAAAAACAACCATATTACTAAATAAATTAATTTTATCTAACATTCCTGCTTTTTCAATCAAAACAGCTCCAATAAAATAAATTCCTAATGTTAAAAAGTGCATAACAATATTCATCATCGGATTTAAAATAGCAAAACATTTTTGATTAAATAGCTGTGTATTGGTAAGTTCACGATTAACATCTTCAAATCTATTCTCTTGATAAGCTTCAGCATTAAAAGCTCTAATAACTCTAATACCTGTTAAATTTTCACGAGTTACACCATTAACTTTATCGATTAATTTTTGGACCTTCTCAAATCTAGGTAAAACAATAATCATCAAAGTTCCAATTGTTAATAATAATATAATAACACAAACACCAGTTAAAGCACTCCATTCAATACTTTTATTAAGTATTTTACTAATAGCCCAAACAGCCATAATTGGTGCTTTAATTAACATTTGAAGACCCATCGAAATTAACATTTCAACTTGTGTAACATCATTAGTTGTTCTAGTTATTAAACTACTAGTTGAGAATTTTTTTATTTCCTCTGTTCCAAAATCTTCAACTTTGTTAAAAATTTTCTTACGAAGTAATCTTGAAAAACTAGCTGAAAGTAATGAAGCTAAATAACCAACACAAATAGCTGACAATAAACTACCAAAAGCACAAAATAACATATATGCGCCTTGCATAATAATTTCATTTATGTTACTACCTTCAGTTTGAACAAGTCTAGTAATATTTGACATATAGTCTGGTAATCTTAAATCAAGCCAAACTTGTATAACGACAAAAAAGATACAAATTAAAATAATTAAAACATCTTTTTTGCTAAAATTTTTAAATAATTTAAACATTTCTAACTTCCTTTCTTTTTGTCCTTATAATTTCTATTTTTTCTTTACGTAAAGAAAATACAGTTAATCTTTTTTTACATTCAGGACACTTTACATGATTTATTCCTCTTTTACTTGGTAAAGGTAATCTTAATGTAGTTTTACAGTTATGACATTTTTTATAAACATATTGTTTTCTATCACGATAATTTCTTTTAATATTAGAAAATGGCTTTAACAATTTTTTCTTAAAGTTTAAAAATTTTTCATTTTCTCTACGCCTTTTATAAATGTTTTTTGATAAAACTCGATAAACCATAATAACAAATATTAATAATTCTATATAAAATAAAATTGTATTATGAAAAATTAAATTTATTAAAACTAAACAAAAAAAACATTTAAATAAGAATTTGTATAAATCATCAACGCCATATCTTCCATACATAAAACTTATTATTTTTCTTATAAAATTCATAATTATCCTTTCTAAGTATAGGCATATAATTTAGTAAAACAAAACAATTATACCATAATTTAAAATATCTACAAAATAAATTAAATTAATTATTAATTAATCTTATTTATTATCTAAGTTATCACTTTCTGTATACTCTGCTTCAATTATTGAATTATTACGACTCTCATTTACATTATTAATATCAACAACCTGTGTTTTAGCTATAAGATCATGCAAGCCACAACTATCAGTTCTAAATAACATAGTAATTAATATCAAAAATTCAATTACATAGGAAACCATCTTAATATAATAACATGATGTATAATAATCATTTTCATTTAAAAGAAATAGGCAAATAATTTGAGCAATCGAAATTAATACACCTGTTAAAATAATAGTTCTAATTAATAAACTAGCTATACTAACTCTTTCTTTATCTTTCTCAACTACTTTTAAATTAAAAATTCGTTTACCTAAGGTTTGACCATTCATTAAATACTGAATAACGCCAAAATATAAAATTAAACAAATAATTAAAATTATTGATGATATAACATTTAATTTTGATAATTTATAATTATATGATATATTATCATTTTTATAGATTTCTAATAAATTTTCTAATATTTCATCATATTCTTCATTACTAATTGTTTTATCATCATATCTACTTGTTACATAACTAGAAAATTCAGTATAATCATTAATTATATTATTATACTCTTCCTCATTTATTTCTTCATCTTCATAATAATCTTCTAAATCATTTATAAAATCTTGATAAATATCCAATTTATCACTATACTCATTATAAGTCGAGTTATATTCTTTATAATCCTTATTAATAAAAGTTAATGAACTTATTAAAGTTGCTACTAACATAACCAAAAATGTGTCTAATATATAAGCCCCTATTCTTTTAAATACTAATTTCATTTCTATATTTCCTCCCATTTCATACTACATATATATTATATTAAATAAAAATCAAAAAAACTCTACATCATATTATCATAAAAAAATAAATTAATTGTAAAATACCAACATCATCTTTAATAACTAACGTCTTTGGTATTTTACCACACCCTTACTACAAAATTATACTACATTAATTGAAATTTATAAAGTAATAACTAAAAATAGAACCTAGTTCTATCTTAATTTTACTTATTAAATAATTTTGATAATACAATAACACCATGTTCAGTAAATACATATGGAAGATATCTATTCCCACCATTTATAACTTTATTCCTAGTAATGTCATCACCACTTGAGGTCACAATTTGTGCTTTCAAATCTATATACTCTTCTATGGATATCACAGTTTGTGATTTCCAACCTTGAAATACTTTGTTATTTATTTGAAAATAAAATTTTTCAAGAAAACTTTCAATATTTCTTTTTATTTTTTTTGACTGCGTGAAACATTTAAAATAATACCTATGATACATAATATAATTAAAAGACTAGATCCTCCATAACTTAAAAATAGCAAAGCAACATTTATAACTATTTTAGTTATAATACAATAATAGATAAAATATCAATTTGTTATAATTTTTCTAATAAATCATTTAATATATCATTACTATCTATTTTACTAATTGCAAAACATTTATTTCCTAAATCTTTAAAAGAAGCACCAGAATGATATAATATTTTTTTATCAATTATAATAAACCTATCATGAAATTTATTTATTATGTTTAAAGTTATATTACTATATTGTTTTTGATACTTTAAGTAGTCATCATTATTATATTTATTAGTATAAATAATTATGTTTTTATTAATTTTCGAAAAAATATCTAATATATTTTTATCAATATAGTTATCAATAATTATTATTTCATTTTTACATTTCTTAAATATATCTATTAATAATGAATAAGCATCATATATTTGTCCTTCAAAAAATATATGATTATTTTTTTCTTTAAATTGATTTAATGTTGCTTCTATTAAATTAATTCTTTCCCTATCTTCTAAAACCATATTATTTATATATTTTTGTTCTAATAAGTTATTCGACATATATTTTTTCATAGAAACAAAAGCATCCATTATTGATATACTAACTTCAGTAGCAACACTAGTCTTTAAAATGGTGGCAAGCATTGCGACACCTTGCTCTGTAAAAACACGAGGATTAAAACGTCTCATATTTGTGGTCAAATATTTTGACCGCAAATCATTAAATTCTTCTTCTGATAAAATCCAACTATACCTCTTAGGAAACTTCTCCAAATTATTCTTTACAGCTTGATTTATTTCTTTAGTCCCATTTTTACAACCATAAAGTTTTGCTAAATCACTATCTAGCATAACTTGCTTTCCTCTAATTTCATAAATCATGTTTTCAATGTTTATTCTTTCTTTTTCTATAACTTCTTGCATAGCCAACCTCCTGATATTTTTATTATATCAAACATTTGTTTGCTATACAAATCTATTTTTGACTACGTGAAACATTTAAAATAATTCCCATACTACATAAAGTAATTAAAAGGCTAGATCCTCCATAACTTAAAAATGGTAAAGTTACGCCTGTAACTGGTATTAATCCAACAACTACCATTAAATTTAAAACAGTTTGAAAAGCTACCTGAAAAATAATTCCAAAAACCAAATATTTACCAAACATATCAGAACAATTCCTAGAAACTCTAAAACCTCTAATAATAATCATTAAAAA
Organism: uncultured Muribaculaceae bacterium; assembly: GCA_964408085.1. Classification (GTDB taxonomy): domain Bacteria; phylum Bacillota_I; class Bacilli_A; order RF39; family UBA660; genus CAJLIR01. The sequence goes on from CAYOYB010000012.1 coordinate 7,705, forward strand.
TAATGAGGCAACAATAACAATACCTAAAAAACCAAATTCCTCACTAATTATTGAAAAAATAAAATCCGTTTGAGGTTCTGGCAAATAAAAATGCTTTTGTCTTGAATTTAAAAAACCATAACCAAATAAACCACCTGGGCCTATTGCATATAAAGACTGAATAATTTGAAAACCACTGCCTAAAGGATCACTCCAAGGATCTAAAAATGATACAATTCTAGCAAGTCGATAAGGAGCAACGGCGATTAAAATAACAACACCTATAACGCCTATAATTCCTATCTTAAAGAAAAATTTAAAATTAACTCCAGCCACAAATAATAACCCAATAATCGACATAACAATGATTGTTCCTGTCCCAAAATCAGGTTGTAACATAACAAGCGCAAAAACAAGCATTGTAATACCTAGAATTGGTAAAACCCCTTTTTTAATATCTTTTAAATTTTTTTCATTATTAACTAAATACTTAGAAGTAAACATTATTAAAGCAAGTTTTGTAAATTCACTAGGTTGAATACCAAATGAGCCAATGCCAAACCAACTACGACTACCATTTCTAACTGTTCCAATTCCAGGAATTGCTACTAAAACAAGTAAAATTAAACACCCTAGTAAAATTTTATTAGCGTGACGCAAGTAAATATGATAATCAATTTTACTAATAATAATCATAAAAACAACACCAACAATAAAAAACAAACCTTGATGTTTTATATATTTAAAAGCATCATTAAATTTATATTCAGCCCAAATATAAGAAGCCGAATAAATCATAATAATCCCAAAAACAGATATAACAATAATTGAAATAAACATTAATAAATCAACGCTATTTTTTTTCATATCTCACCTAAATCCATACACAAAGAATAATTGCAATCATACTAGCTAAAAGTCCAACAAATAAAAACATTTTAACAATATCTGTCTCTTTAAAACCAATTTTTTCAAAACTATGATGAATTGGTGCCATTGGAAAAAAACGTTTACCAGTTAGCTTAAAATAAACAATTTGTATAACACAACTTAAAGTTTCTAAAACAAAGACAATGCCTATTAGAATAAGTAAAAATTCATATCTTGTTATAATGGCTACAGTTCCTAAAGTAGCACCTAACGCTAAAGAGCCTGTATCACCCATAAAAACTTTAGCTGGGTGTAAATTAAATACTAAAAAGCCCAATATACCACCTATTAAAATAAAGCAAAAAACAGCAATATCATCATAACCTTCTAACCAACCTGTACTCCAAGCAATAATACCAAATGTTAAAAAAGCGATAACTGATAAGCCACCTGCCAAACCATCTAAACCATCGGTTATATTAACTGCATTACTACTTGCAACCAAGATAAACAAAATAAAAAGTCCATATAACCAACCCATCTCTATTCTTAAATTAAGACTACGAATCCAAATTAATGGTTCATTACCAGCTTTCATAAATAAATAAAAGAAGATAATGGCTACAATTATTTGTAATAATAATTTTTGAATTTCAGTTAAACCTTTATTGTTATGTCTTTTAATAATTAAATAATCATCCAAAAAGCCAATTAAAGAATAGGAAATAAATGTAAAAACAATAATTAGCAAATTATAAGTAAAGTTAATTTTTCCAAGCAAATATAAAATAATAACTGTAATTATAACAGGAACAATAAATATTAAACCACCCATAGTTGGTGTTCCATTTTTTTGTTTATGCATTTCTCTTACATAAACACTAACACTTTGTGAAGCTTTTAATTTTTTTAAAATGGGTATTAAAAATATCCCAAATAAAACAGCTAAAATAAAACTAATCATCATTGCTAAAACAGACTTCGTAAGTACAAACATATATACACCTACTTTACTTTATTTTTTTATTGCAACTTCTAATAAAGTATATGAAAAAAATAGTACAACTTATACTACTTTTTACAATATTGTAAAATATAAATAAATTTTCTATCACTTTCTCAATAATCTGTGATAGAATAATAAAGGTGATAAAATGCAAGAAATTTATAAAAACAGTAAATACACTATATGGCTCTATAATATTAGTTCTAGGGAATATACAATTATAAAAGAATTTTTGCCTGAGGAACATTTTGATGTAATAGATATTGGAAATGATTTTTCAAAATTTAACGAATTACAGGATTTACATATTTTACAAAAACCAGATGTAGTTATTTGTGATGTAAATAGTGTGATAAATGATAACATTATAGGTAATTTATATAGAGCACATTGTGCTTTAGCAAAAGTTAGTACAAAACCTCAAACATCTATTTTAGATAATACCTTTGAACTAACTGATGAAAAAATTGAAAGTATCAAAAATGGTAAATCTATAACTGCAACTAAGACTGAAAAATCAATGCATAAAATAATTGATATGTGTCAATTAGCCAAAATTATAAAATTACAATCTTTAACTAAATTAGGAGCTAAAAATATATATGAATCAATGAATATTAGTGAAGAACTAGATAGTGGCAAAAGTACTGCCTCAATTTCCAAGCAGTATTTATTTAAATTAGCGCAAACACTAAATGACTTCATTTCCTTCAAAGATAATTACACGAGAGGACATTGTGAAAGAGTCGCTAATTACGCTGAAGCTTTAGGTCACGCAATAGATATGAATGATGAAGAATTAGAAGATTTAATTTTAGCAGCTAATCTACATGATATTGGAAAAATTGCCTTACCTGATGCAGTTATAACTAAAACAGATAAATTAAATGACTTAGAATTCAACCTAATGAAAAAGCATGTTCAACTTGGCGCATCATTACTACCTGGAAACGAATTAGGATATTTAAAAGATGCTGTAAGGGCGCATCATGAAAAATATGATGGTAGTGGATATCCTGATGGTTTAAAAGGAGATGAAATTCCTAAACTAGCACAAATTCTAGCCATTGCTGACAGTTTTGATGCTATGACATCTCAGAGGTCATATAATCATGTCAAATCTGCTAAAGAAGCATTTGAAGATTTAAAAAGACATACCAAACCATATGGTGTTGATGATGGTTTAGGCGTTTTCTATAATCCTAAACTAGTTGATGTATTTATTGAGGTTATTAGTAATAGTAAAACAACTATGGCTAATTTAGAAGAAGCTAAAAGACAAGCTGATTTAAATGTAGATTATAAATCAAAGCAAGATGCAGCACAAAAAGAACACAATAAACAATTAGTATTAAAAGGAGATGTGAATAATGAATAGTTTTAGTAAAATTATAAAAGACTATATGGAACATATCACTGATTTTAATGATAAAAGAATTATGCAAGAAGCTATAACATTAATTGATTCAGAATCAGATATTACTGATGAAGAAGTTAATATTTTAAATGAAATTTTTATGAGTTTAAAAGAAGATTATACGCTTGAAGTTATTCAAAATCCAAATAATTTAGAGTTTTGTTATGCTATTACTAAACAAGAAATACCTATCATTCAAAATAAGCATGAATTAAATGTTTTAGTGAATGAACTTAAAAGATTTTCTTTAAATTATTCAATTTCAAAAATTGAGAATGCTGCGTTATTATTTCTAGATGCTAGTGAACATATTGAAGAAGATGAATTTCTCCTAATTCAAAATATTATCAGACATTTAACCGATGATTGGTGCCTATCTCCAATTGAGGAACAAAAGCATTCTGATGGAATTATAAGAATATCAAGATTAATTCCAAAATATTCGAAAAAATTAATAAAAACAGAGTCTGAAAGAAAGTAAATCATTACTTTCTTTTTTAGTACAAAATTCTAATATTAAACTGTCTTTATAATAATAATATTACCATTTCTCCTTCTAAAAATATGTCAACCTACACTATGAGATTGACATATTATTTTTTTGACTATTCCATTATCTTAAATAATTTTAAGTATATAATTTTTATCCTAATGGATGGGTTCCATATCCAACTAAGCCAACTTGGCCATCAGCAAAGCCAATTTGACCATCCATAGTAACAATTACCCATTGATGAGTCCACTGATTTTCGTTAGCATGACTCCAAGAATAGCCCATTTCCTCTAAAACCATTCCTAAAGCTCTAGTAGTTCCAGCGCAAGAGGATTCACCTTTGATAAATACACCATAGGCAGTATAATAATCGTTACCAGTTTCTTTATGAACACCTCTATAATAATATTGACTTACTGCTTGAGCTGCTTTAGAAACTTTCTCAATATCAGAAGAACCAGTAATACTATTAGCAATTTGCCTAGCAATTACTCTTGCTTGTTCATTCTTTTCATAAGCAGTAAGTTCACCACTAGATGAAGGATTAGAAGGAGCCACACTACCAGTATTACCACTAGGATTTGGATTAGTATAACCATAATCATACGAAATAGGTCTTCTATCAGTTGTCGACGAAACAATTTCACTATTGTCACTACTATACTTTTCATCGTCTATTACAATATTTACAACAACATAATAATATCTAGTTTTATTTTCTTCTAAATCATTCTCAATATAAGAAGTATCAGTAATGTTTTCACCTATTAAATTATATTCGCTATCTATACTATCAGAAGCATAAATAGAATAAGTAATAGAAGCCTCAGCGTTATTAAAAGATTCTGTATTATATTTATCCCAAGTTATAGAAATAGAAGATGTTCCTTCTGATTTACTCGAAATACCTGAAACAACCATTGGTTTTGTAGTAACTTCTAGTATATTACTATCATCACTATTAACAGGTTTTCCATCAACCATAGCTGTTACTACTACTTTATAAGAATATCTAGTAAAAGGGGTTAGTGAAGAAATAGAATAATTTTCTTCTTTTATATCTTTTGCTAATTCTACAAATTCATCATTTTCATTAGATTTAGTATATAAAGTATAGTAAACATCTATATCTGTACCATCTAAATTTTTTACTAAAAAATTATTTAAAGACCACTTTAAATCAATACTAGTATCAGTTGAGTTAGTGATAGTTAAATCAGTAATTTTATTAATTTCTAAAGCATTAGTATCAAATTTAACAACCTTACTAGATTTAGAATATTTTCGATTATTCCCAATATTTTTATAAGCTACAACAGCAACATAATATGAAGTATTTGAAAGAACATTATCATACTTCAATTTATTATCATTAATATCTATTACTTGATAATTTCCATTAAACTTACCATCTGATAAATCAGCATTTACATCCTTGCTAGTAAACTCAACAGAAGAAATTAAAACTACATAATTAGAAGCATTTTTCTGACTATCCCAAGAAATTTCTATTTCATGAAATTCTTTATTCTCGATAATTATATTTTTAACGCTATTTGCTTTAAAAAAGTAAAAATAACAACCAATAAGACAACATATAAATACTAGCACAATAAAGACTATAAAAATAATTTTTTTCTTTTTATTACTTACTTTTTCTTTCATTTTGTTGTTTATTGTATCATCTTTTTCTTGATTACTTTTTTTAGTTATATCTTCTTCCTTTTTAATATTTTTTTCGTTATCTACTTCAATATCATTTTTTTGACTATCTACCCTGATATCATTTTTATTAACTACTTTTTTCATAATAACAATAAAACATCCTCCTAATTTATTCTAATTAAAGTATATAATAAAGATTAGAAATTGTAAATAATTGATTAGTAACAATTTTTATATACAAGAAGTTTCATTAAAATGAAAAAGGATGAAAATATATATAAATTCACCTTTTTATATTAATAACAATTATTTTTTATTCTTCTAATAATAATCTTACTGTTTCTCCTTCTAAAATACGCTCACCTGCACTAGGAGATTGATAAGAAACTTTATTTCCAGTTCCTGTATATTCAACTTTAAAACTTTTTAAACTTTTAATAGCTTCATTTTTATCCATGCCTACAACATTAGCAACTTCAATATATTTTTTATCATTATAATTATATTTCTTATCACTTGCTCCTTCCCTTCTTTCAATACCTAAAGCTGTTATAGAATCTGTTAAAACAGTTTTTACGATTGGAGCCACGACTGTACCACCATATTGCGTGACACCTTTAGCGTTATCAACTGCAACATACACAATAACTTGGGGATCATCAGCTGGTAAAAAACCTATGAACGAAGTAATATAATTACCAACCATATAACGTCCATTTTCAACTTTTTGAGCTGTACCTGTTTTTCCACCTACTCGATAACCATCAATATAAGCAGGTCGCCCTGTACCATTTGTTACAACACTCTCTAATGCATATCTAACTTTTTCACTTGTTTCTTCACTAATAACTTTTCTAACAATTTGTCGTTCATTCTGTTGTATAACAGTATTAGTCTCTGGTTCATTTAAACTTTTAACAATATATGGTTTATTTAAATAACCACCATTAATAGCAGCACTAACTGCTGTTATTTGTTGAATTGGTGTTACTGATACACCTTGACCAAATGCAGTGGTTGCTAATTCCACATTTCCAACTCGATCTAAATTAAAAATAATTCCTGAACCTTCACCATTTAAATCAACACCTGTTTTTTTACCAAAGCCAAATTTATCTATATAGTCAAATAATGTCTCTTTTCCTAGTTTTAGGCCTAGATTTACAAAACCTGGGTTACATGAATTTTCAACAACTTGTAAATAAGTTTGTTCCCCATGTCCTCCATGTTTCCAACAGTGTAAGGTTGCATTATCTACCTGTATAGCACCTGAATCAGAAAAATGGTCATTATCCAAATCTACAATTTTTTCTTCTAATGAAGCAGCCAAAGTAATTATTTTAAAAGTTGAACCTGGTTCATAAGTCATCCAAACTGGTAAATTACGATTAATTTCTTCAACTGTATAATTTTGGTATTCGCTTGGCGAAAAATTAGGTCGTGAAGCAATAGCTAAGATTTCTCCTGTTTTAGGATCCATAACTATACCTAATGCTTGATCTGGATTATATTTTAGCATTGCGTTATCTAATTCTCTTTCTAGTGATGCTTGAATGTCCATATTAATAGTTAGTGTCATATTAATTCCATCCTGTGGTTTTTCGTAAACTTCATTTAAACTTAAGCGATTTCCTTTAGCATCACTAAAATATTTAATTGCTCCATATTCACCTGTTAATAAATTATTATACATTAACTCTAAACCACTTAACCCCTGATTATCTATTCCAACAAAACCTATTGTATGTGATAAATAAGTATCAAATGGATAATTACGTTTTGATTCTTTAACTAAGTAAACACCAGGAAGATCTAGACTTGCTATTTTATCAGCTATTTCATAAGGTAATCTTCTTCCTTCTGGGTGGACTCTTTCAATAGAAGTTTTTTTAGCAACATGGGCATACATATCATCATAGCTTACATCTAATATTTCAGCTAATAATTGAGCAGTTTTTTCTTTATCGTCAATTTGATTTGGTATTAAAACTAATGATGTTGTAGTAATATTATCTGCAATAACTACACCATTTCGATCATAAATAATTCCACGATTAGCTTCGATTGGTAAATTTCTACTCCATAAATCATTCGCATAATCATTTAATTTATTATAACTAAATACTTGAATATAAAATATTTTACCTATTATTAAAACAAATAATAAAATAATTACAACTAATATAATTTTAATTCTTTTATGATAATCTCTTACGAACATTATAACACCTCATAAAATTTTATGAATAAAAAAAAAAATAAGTATAAATATAAAAATATTACACTTATTTTTCATTTATCAAAATAAAAATTATTATCTATTTAGTAAATCTTTTAGCACTAACTATATTCAAATCATCTGTCTCTTGAAAGCACTTAAAATATTGTCTTAAAAAATAACATTTATCTAGATTATTATCAAATACTAAATCAACAAATTCTAAAGCATTTTTTAAATTAACTTTATTATACATATAATAGTCATTTTGAGAAGAAATACGTTCATTTTTTAATTTATAATTGATTAAATCAAGATCTATTATATTTTTAGAAGACACTAAAAGTAATTTTGTTATAGCATTAATATTATTCTGCCAAATAACTTCATCTGTTGTAGCATTAGCCCCTCTACACTCAATTGTATTAAATTTTTTAGATTGTCGACTTGAATCAAAATTAACATTATCAAAATTCATAAAATCATGGAAATTTAACGGTATAATATTAAAAAATTTACAAATATCTCTTTCCTTCAAAATTTGATCTAATTTACCATACAATTGATCAGCTATTGGCGCTGCATATTCTAACATTGTACTTCTAGCATTCAACTTATCACCATATAAGAATCTTGCAAGTACACTTTCATAAACTATATAAACTTGAATAAAAGTTTGCCAGTATTCTATATTATTTTCTAATATATGAGCACCAACATGAATATGACCACCAGCTTTTTCAGATGTATTAGCATTTCTCATTTTTAAAAATTTACAAATTTTTTTAAGATTATCCCAGTCTTTAGTTCTATCATATAATTTAGGTGATGTTATCTCTCCACCAGAATTTAATGAAAGATCTGATTTAGATTCCCAATCTGGAAATTCTTTATTAATAAACCTATCAACTACTTCTTTTTCTACATTCTCATATTCAATTTCTACTCCAAATGAAAGGTTTTCCAATAATCCCAAATTTTTCCTATAAGTAAGATAAAAATTTTCAATTTGATTTATTAATTCCTTTAAATCCAAGCATTTTAAATTTGAAAATTCATCATTTTTATTAGAATCTATAAATCCTAAACTATCATTCATTCTACAAACCTCATTTTATAATTTAATCAAGTAATTTCCTTTATTTTTAGTAACACAATAAAATTTTCCAAATTCACTTATAATATTAAGCCATTCTCTAATAGAAAATTTATATTTATTAGTTAATATGCTATTTTTTATCTTTTTCTTCATCTGACAAGTCTAAGTTTTTTTCAATTTCTTTTATTTTCTTAATTACATGTTTATAATTATTATTCACATACTCATCATTTCTTAAATAAGTTAATTTTATATTTGCTATAATATCCTAATTTCTATATCTGATGATAACTTTTTAAATTCTTCTCTATCTAGTTTTGATAATTTAGAATCACCTATTTCCATTTTTTCTATATTGTTTAAATTTCCATCACTAAAGTATATTTTCAATTTTAAAATCTTCTTCCTCCACCACCATGACTTCTTCCACTACTACTGGAATGAAAACTACTACCACTATGACCACCACCTCTTGATGAACCACCAGAATCTGTTGGGATTGCCATTTTTGATGTATGAGTAGTTACAAATTGGTCTGTTTTTACTATTTTAGTAGATGTAGGATTAATATAACTAACTGCTGTCTGTTTCTTAATTTTAGACAATGATGTAAAATATAAAATTAATGATGTAATGATGCATATAGTTCCAGAAGTTGAGAATATTGATCCATAAGGTATTCTTTCAACATAATAAGGATTTCCATCATCGTCAATAAACAAATTGCTATTACTACTTGGATACCCTTTAACAAAATAATCCTTACTTTCTTCAATCATTCTTGTTAAACAATTATAATAATTTTTACTAGTTAAATAATCATAACCTGCATCAATAATATCATCAATTCTTACGTCACTATACATTTTTATAGCCATGCCACTAGTAGAAACATAAATTTCTCTAGTATCCATATCAATTAAAATTAATAATCCATCACGACTAGAATTAAAACCAAAATTATTGTAATCAAAGAAATCATCAGCATAATCCATAGCGCTATATTTATTATTATAATCAATAGTAACAATTACTAAGTCATAATTGGTAGCACTAATATAGTCATCAACCTTTAAATACAAATTTTCTTCTTCACTACTGTTAAGTAAATCAGCAAAATCATAAATTTTTTCCTTTTCATCAACAGCTGGTGTTTTCAAAATTATACTTTTATTATTCGCTGTAATATTAATTGAATCAGGGACCAAATAATTATCTGTTGTTCTTTTATAAGTAGTTGTAGAGGCTCCTACATTCGTCATAAAACAAAATAAAGTTATAAAAAATATTAAAAATTTTTTCATATTACCACCTATATCCCTGAACAATGAAAAAAAGTAAAAAAATAATAAAAGGTACTGTAAAGCTAATCACAATCGCTAAACACAGTTTTTTCTTATCAACAGGAATTTCACCAACCATTTTTCCTGTTTGTCCATTATAAGCAAAATGATAAATTTTATCCTTAAACTTAATATTTAAAACCCAAACAGGTAACAATACATAATCTGTACTATTCAATTTAATATTATTATTATTAGATGTTGTAACTTTTGTTGTATAACCAGAAATACTATTAAATAAGTACTTTTTTGAATCCTCTTTTATTCTATTAATAATAACATTGTAAGCTTCATCACTATTAACATCATATTTTTCTGAAATATAACCAGATAAATAAGACATATTAAAATCCTTAAATTCATCATAATTAAATGGTTCGATTGCATTCATTATTGTATCATCAAAACGACTAGAACCATCAGCTGGTACCTTATCAAAACATAAATTTCCAGCTCGTGATACATTATAAGTATCTGTTTTTGTATAATTATATTTTGAATCTGACCAACACGTAACTTTTGTACATTTAGCATTTAAACTAGCATCATTTTCACAATTATATAACCAAAAAGGTACATAAAGCCCTTCCATACTTTGAATATTTTTAACATCACTAAATTGTGTAGGAATTAGCAATCTACCTTTACATTTTTTCTTAAATGCATTAATAGCGTCTTCTTTTGTATATTTAAAAGTTATGATTTTACTTGGAGCATATAAACCTGTTAATCTATCTTTTATAAGAGCAGTATTTTTACAATAGACACATGATGTTGAAGCAACGTTATCGCCTGTTATAATCTCAGCTCCACAACTAGAACATCTATAACCATCCATATCAGACAATTTCTCAAAACCTTTAAAACTCTCATTTTTCTTTTTATACGTTTCTAAATCTTCTAAAGAATATACATTTGCACAATATTCACACTTAAATTGCTCTTTTAATGCATCATATTTAAGTGGTGCATTACAAGATGGACATTTTTCATTTATTACATTAGCCATTATTATCTACCTCTAATTAACTATATCATAAATTAACACTTTTAGAAATAAATTTATGATAAATTATATTATTTTAAACTATATTCATCAATAACATTATCGTTTATATCATAAATTACAAATTTACCATTATCATAGAATAAATAACTTTCGTTAAAATTTCCTCTTGGTAAAGAAATAGAACCAGGATTTATACATAAAACGTTATTCTTTTTTCTAATATATGGTTTGTGTTCATGTCCATATATTAAAATACCATCACTAATTTCACCTAAATTATTATAATTATAAAGATTACCATGATTAAAATAAAAGTCATGATTATCTATTTTAGTTTTAAATAATCCTTCATGAACAATAAAATTACACTTTTCTAAATCATTATTAGTATCACAATTACCTTTCATACAAATTATTTTATCTTTAAATTGATTTAAAAAATCTAAAACATCTGAATAATTGTCATTTACTAAGTTAGAATAACCATAAAATAAATCACCTAAAACAACTATCCTTTCACAATTAAACTCATAAAATCTTTTTTTTATATAATCTAAATTTTTAGCTATTCCATGAATATCAGAAATAAATATTATTCTCATAAAATCACCTTTATTTTAAAATATTTTTTATAACTATTCACCTAACATTATTATACAAAAAAATACTAAATAATAAAATTTAAAATTTAGTATTTTTTTATATTTACTCAGTATTTCCATCCTCTTGTTTATCAAAAAACTTATCCTTTAGTTTTAAATTAACAGTCATATCAGTGGTTAAAACTGTATCTTTTAAAACTGATTGTTCATAAACATAACCAAAGCCATCAAATGTATAATTGAGTTTTGTTAATTCAAAAAACTTTTGAACATCAGCTAATGCCCAACCTGACATATCAGGTAAAATTATATTTGAACCATTCGTTAATAAATAAATTTTATCCCCAGTAACTATAGTAGTATTTTTCTTAGGATATTGGTCCACAACTTTTTCTCCATCACCAATAATGACTAAATTAAAACCATGATTATCTAATTCTTTCTTAACATCATCTAATGTTTTATTATTATAATTTTGAACATCATACGTATCAACTACTTCAATATTACTTTTATCATTAAAAATATTTTTAAATTTAGCAACACTTTCCATAACAGATCTAGTTGCATTTACCATACCACTACTAGCTCCATTACTTGGTTTTTTCATTGTAGAATAAATAATTATTTGTGGGTCATCGTATGGATACATTCCGGCAAATGAGAATATATAATCATTTTCACCATCTAAATATCTACCTTGTGAAACATCGTAAATTTGAGCAGTACCAGTTTTACCAATTACATCTAAACCATCAATTCGATAATTTTTTCCAGTAGCAACTGGGTCATCACTATTAACAACATTATACATTAGTTTTTTCATCTTTTCGACAGTTTCTTCACTAACAATTTGCTTACTCTCTTCAATTTGTGTTTCATATAAAATCTCACCAGTACTATTATCAACAATTTTTTTAACAATATGTGGTTTTAACATTTTACCATTATTTGAAATTATTGTTAAAGCTTGTAATTGTTGAATAGCCGTAATAGTAATACCTTGACCAAAAGATGCGTTAGCAACTTCAATTGGATAATTAAATGATGATATATTACCAGCAGCTTCATTAGAAAGCTCAATACCAGTTTGTTCTCCAAAACCATAACTTTCTAAACAAGAACGTAGTTTTTGCTTATCCAAAATTGTTTGCATCAAAGTTGAAACAGCAACATTACTAGAATATTCAAAACCTTTATCATAACTAATTCTACCCCAACCCCAAATATTCCAATCTTTAACTTCATCATCAGTAAATCTAATACTACCAGATTGATATAAATCATCACCATTATATAAGCCTGTTTCCATAGCACACATATAAGTATATATTTTCATTGTTGAACCAGGTTCAAATGTAGTAGAAATAAGTGGATTTTCATAATTAGTAATATTTCTTATATTTGGGTCAAATGATGGTGATGCTGATGTACCTAAAATTTCGCCAGTTTTAGCATCCATAACTGTTAAAGTCATCCATTCAGGATTATTATTCTCCATAACTTCTTTAACTGATGCTTCAACAAAACGTTGGATATTAGAATCAATTGTCAAATAAATATCGTTTCCGTCAATAGCTGGATCTAATATTTCTGGTGTATCAGGAATTTTGTAGCCAGATAAATCTCTTTGATAAGTAAGAGAACCGTCCTTACCACTAAGTTCCTTATTATAATGTGCTTCAACTCCCATCTCTCCAACTAAATTATATTGTAATTTATCAACACCATTTTCATTAACTTCTTGTTCATATTGTCTAACATAACCAATAATATATGACGCAAAATCGCCATTAGGATAATATCTCTTAGTTGATTCAACAAAGTCAATTCCCGGTAGGCCTAAAGACTCTATATCTTCTTTTTTTAACTCAGTAATATTTCTTCCACCTGGTCCTAACTCTACTTGCCAAGCATTTTTATTAATCGCATCATTTAGTAGTTTTTTTATAACTTCAACATCCATATTTAAAATAGGTGCCAGTGCTTCTGAAGTTGCTATTACATCAGTAACGTGCTTTTGGACTTTAGAATTTCCTGTAACATTAGGACTAACATAAGCAATAACTGTATAAGAAGTTACATTAGAGGCTAAGGTATTACCTAAAGAATCATAAATAGTTCCACGATTAGATTGTAAAACATTAGTAACTGTGTTTCGATTAGAGGAAAATTCTTTCATATTTATACCATAAATATTAGGTGATAATGCTAGATAGCAAAGTTGAATAAATAAAAGAAATAGAAAAAAAAGAAAACAAATAAAAACCTTTTTTGGAAAAAGCCAATTTTTTTCTTTTGTTTTATTTGTCTTCATAATTAAACACCTCTATTTATTCATTAATAATAATGACATTTTGATTGTTATATGATAATCCCATATTTTTAACAACATCTTGAACTTCTGTAAAAGATGTTAATTCATTAACTTGCATATTTAAACTTTCAATTCTTTTTTCTTGTTCGCTAATATCATATTTTAACTTTTCGACACTCATACTTAAATGACCAACACTAGCACCACAAAATATTTTTAAAACCATGGTCGATATAAGGCATAAAAAAGCTGTCATATATAACAATTTTTCCCCTTTAGTCATTTTCATTTTTCTTGATTTTTTCTTTTTCATATTATCCCTCTTTTATTCTTTCTATGACCCTTAATTTAGCACTTCGACTACGATTATTTTCGGACAACTCCTCCAAATTAGGTGTAATACTAGCTATAATTTTAAACTTTGGTTGATATTGTGGTGGAATAACAGGCATTTTACTTATTGCCTTATCAACTGTACTACAATCCTTAAATATTTTTTTACAAATTTTATCTTCTAATGAGTGAAAAGTAATAACACAAATTCGACCGCCAACTTCAAGTATCTCTAAAGCATCTGTCAAAGCATGCTCAAAAACATTTAATTCATCATTTACTTCAATTCTAATAGCTTGAAAAACTTTTCTAGCAGGGTGTTTTTCTCTTTTATATTTTTCTGGAACAGCACTCTTAATTATTTCAACTAATTCTAATGTAGTTGAAATTTTTTCATTTTCACGATAACTAATAATTTTTTTAGCTATTGGTACTGCATATTTTTCTTCACCATAATCACGAAAAATACGAATTAAATCTTCATATTCATAATTATTAACAACATGAAAAGCTGATAATTTATTATTTTGATCCATGCGCATATCCAAAGGTGCATCTTTATGAAAACTAAATCCACGATAATCTTCATCTAATTGTGGCGATGATACACCTAAGTCAAATAGAATTCCATTAACCTTATTAACACTACGTTTATTTAATTCAGACTTTAAATTCACAAAATTACTTTTAATAATTTCAAAATTAGTAGCAACTTTATTTAAACGTTCCCTACTATAATTAATAGCTTCAATATCTTGATCAAAACAGTATAAAAAACCATCTTTAACTTTTTCAAGTATTTTACTACTATGTCCACCATACCCTAAAGTGCAATCAACAATGATACTGCTATTTTGCAAATTCAAATATTCTAAACAACTATCTAGTAAAACACTCTTATGCATGAGTCACCCCTTAAATATTAAAATTTGAAGCAAATAAATTATCTGCTATATCAGATAAATTATCTTCATTAGCACTAATAAATTCTTGCCAATTTTCATTACTCCATACTTCTAATCGATCATTAACCCCTATAATAATACAATCCTTTTTTAAATTTGCGAACGCAACAAGTGGTGATGGAATATTAATACGTCCTTGTTTATCAAATTCCAAAGTGGTAGCGCCTGATAAAAAGATTCTCATAAAATTTCGTACATCTTTAGTTTGTGGTAATTCTTTATACTTTCTAATAATATTATCCCATTCTTCTTTAGGATAAATAGATAGACATTTATCTAAGCCTCTTGTAACAACAAAACCTTCTCCCAATTCATAACGAATTTTGGAAGGAATGGTCAATCGACCCTTTTCATCAATTGTATGATGATATTCACCCATCAGCATTAAAATCACCCACTTTTAACCACTTTGTTCCACTGTACACCACTATTTTACTCTTTTATCTACCACTTGTAAATACCTTAACCACAAAAATTTAAGTATTTTACAATAAAAATTTATCATTAGGAATATTTTTTTACATATAGTTTATTGTAATATAAAAAAAGAGGCTCGCCTCTTTTAATACCAACTAACAAAAGATCCAATTATAATAGCAAGTAGAATATAAAGAATAATTATAATCCAATAGCTTGAAACTTGGTTAGTTGATGAGTTTTGATTGTTACAATTAGTATTACATTTGCCAGAATTTTGACATGCCACTTATATCACCTCCTATTTTAGGCTTAAATATATGCCCCAAGTATAATGATTAAAAGTATAAATAATACTAAAACAATAGCAGCTCCAGAAACTCCTGTATTACACATAGTTCATTCCTCCTTTTTGTCTTTTCACATTATTGTATGGAATTTTGAAAATTGTGTGAATACTTACAACTAATTATTGTATTTTTTTATTATTTTTGTTATTATATATATGTAAACTTAAGCATTTAAATTATAATTTACAAATTGAAGGGAGACAAAATGAAAAAGAAATTATTAACAATTATTGCCTGTACATTATTATTAACAGGTTGTGGTAAAATACCAAAATTAGAAAATGGTGAAGAAGTTGTAGCAGAACTAGAAGGAAAAAGCTTTACTGCTAATGAACTTTATGACGAATTAAAAAAATCTACTGGAACATCATTACTAGTAAATATGATTGATGATTATATAGCAGAAAAAGAAATTGAAACTAATGATGCCGCTAAAGAATATGCTAAAACAGAACTTGAAAACTTAAAATATCAATATGAATTATATCAAATGGATTTTAATGCAGCTATGAAACAAGCAGGTTATGATTCAGAAGAAAAATTATTAGATGAGATTATTTTAGAATATAAAAAAGACAAAGTTGTAGAAAATTACGCTAAAGAACAAATAAGTGATGAAGAAGTTGAAAATTACTATAATGAAAATATTTTTGGCGAAATTACAGCTAGACATATTTTAATAAAACCTGAAACTAATAGTAATATGAGTGATGAAGAAAAAAAGGCTAAAGAAGAAGAAGCATTCAATTATGCAAAAGGTTTAATTAATCAATTAAATGATGGTGCTAACTTTGAAGAATTAGCTAAAGAACATTCTGCTGATACAGGATCTGCTAGCGAAGGTGGTTTAATTAAAGATTTCACTAAAACTGGTGAAAATGCTGTGGTTAGTGAATTCTGGAATGCTGCTAATGATTTAAAAGATGGTGAATACACAAGCGAACCAGTTAAAAGTTCATTTGGATATCATATCATATTAAGAGTTAGTCAAAATGAAAGACCTAGTTTAGAAGATACAAAAGATGATATTTTAACAACATTAGTTGAAGCTAAATTACAAATTGATCAAAATTTAAGCGCTAAATATTGGGTTGAAATAAGAAAAAAATATAATTTAAATATTATTGATAGTGATATCAAAAAAGTTTATGATGATACAGTAGAAAGTTACCAATAAAAAAAGAACTGATTTTAGTAATCAGTTTCTTTTTTATTTCATTATATAATGCTATTGCTAATTATTTTGATATAATTTTTTTGAAAATTGTTTTTCTCGATAACGTTTTCCATTAACATAAAATTTATTATGACTATTACTGTACTTATCTCGAACAATTCTAGTGTAGCCAATTTTTTGACCTATTCTTCTAATAATCAATGTTTCTTTACAATCTTGATCATAGTATACTTCCGTACCATAACTATATAGCCTAACAACATTGTAACCATTACAAGCACAAAAATTACCCTCGTTTGTGTTTCCAGAATTAATAACAGATAAAACGTTAGGATTATCAAAGGCTTTAATATCAGTATCATTTGTTTCTGTTGTATTAATCGATTTTGGATAAATAGAATTAATTTTATCTAAGTTATAAATTTTACCTAATTTATAAATACTTGATAATCCTTTTAGTTGTTCTAATATTTCCAATTTTGGAATATCTTTCATATAAATCCCCCTTCGTTATGCGCTATATTGTAACATTAATATTTCTAGATGTCAATGAAAAATTTAAGCTTTCTATAAATCTTATTTTCTATTTATAACATCGTCAATTTCAGATAAAGAAAAACCCTTTTGATATAATTTCTCCTTTAATTTTCTATATAATTCATTACCTTCATATTTTAAACAAAGTTTTCGATATAGCTTATCATAAGTACTATCAATTAAATTATTATTCTCTATTGATATATTATTTAAGCAATTATTTATATCATCACGATAAAAACCTAAATTAACTAAATCTGCCATTATTTTCTGTTTTAAAATATAATTAGAATATTTCTTATTTGTTCTAACCTTTTTTGAAATTATTTTATTAATTTTTTCTAAATAAATAGAATTATCAATACTATTCAATTCTTTATTTATAACTGATTCTTCTATATTATGAACTTGCAATTCTTGTCTAATTTTTGAAGGACCATTATTACTAAAATTTATCTTATCTAATATAAATGCTTTTGCAAAATTTTCATCATTTATAAGACCATTAGTTTTTAATTTTACTATGATTGAATTAATTTCATCATCTTCAATATTGTTTTTTATTAAATAATCCTTTATTTCTTTTTCACTACGCATTCTAATTCCAATCAATTTTAATACTTTATTATAGACATCATAATGCTTAGTATCATTATTTATTTTATTTAGAGTCTCACTATCAACACTATTATTAAATAATAAATTATTATTTAAAATAACTTCATCATAAGTAACTAATTTTTGTTTATTATCTAATATTAAATTGTATTTACCACTTGGTAATTTTTTTATTTTAGATACTTTCATATTATCACCATCTTTATATATTTTTATAGGTTAATTTGTTAATGTATGTCTTACTTTAAATATTTTATATCAATTTAGTATTTGCATTTAGGAAATAACAATTTTATTTAATCTCTCAAGTCTTTTATGTTGTCCTCTTCCTGTCTTTAAGGTTTCAATTTGAAACCTTAAAGACATATATTCTTCATTATTAAGTTGAAACATAAAGCGCTCTGGAAATCTATTTATATGTCGTTTGACAGCTAAATTTATTGTCTTTGTGCCATTTGCACATTCATAAAGCCTAGCTAAATCTGAATCCAACATTACTTGTTTCCCTCTTATTTCATATATAAAATTTTCAATTCTTTCATTTTCTTTTACCATTAATTCATTATTTTACCATACCCTCTATTATTAAATCCATAATTTTATAACTATTTAAACCTGCTTGGCTTTTAATTATGGCGAATTCGCCATAATTAAAATTAGGATTGTGTATTTCCTCCCAAATACCTAAGAATTCAATAGTATTTCTATTTCTTAGCCAATCTGATACAAAAAAATCTCCATCTTTAGATTTAAGCATATCTGTAATTGATATGTAATCTTCATCATCTATTTTAAAATAAGAAATTTTATGTTCTAAAACTGTTAATTCTGTCATTTTTTCTCCTTTTATATTTAATCATAACATTAATGTAAATTTTTCTAATTATATCTTAACTACTCATCAATGAATCAATCTTTCATATCAAATATATCACACGAATTTTTGTTCGTCAATAAATTTTTAAAAAAAAGTTAATGTTTACTAGAATTCATTTAATTCTAATAAATCATTAGCTTTCATAACTTTTAAATTTATTTTTAGTTTTTCAGCTGTTTCAACTAATTCATTAACATTTGTTGGATATTGCTTATCTTCTATGTTCATAGGAATAATCATTTTAGCACCTGTTTCTTTAGCAAACATTAACCCATCATAAATTCCCATAGTAACTCCATGATTAGAAAATGGCATGAATAAATAATCACATTTATAATCATTATTAAAAGATATAGTATCTCCTGTTATATATATTTTATTAACTGAATCATCAATTATAAATCCAATATTTTCCTTTATTTCATTATCTTTCATAAATGGTAAATAACCGTGAATTGCTTTAGTAATTGTTACAGAAAATTTACTAGAAAAATTTATCTTATCACCAACTTTAATCGCAATTCCCTTCAAATCAGGATAAGCATTTAAAACCTCGCGAGTTGTATAAAGTACAGCATTATCTCTTTCTATTATTCTTTTTATCACACCAGCATGACAATGATCAGCATGTTTATGTGTTACGATAATAATATTAATACTTGTCCACAAATCTAAAAGCCCATCAAAATAATCAACACTACCTGGATCAACCAAAATTCGAACATTTTTATAATCAATCATTAAACATGACTGCGCAAATTTTTTTATTTTCATAATATCTCCCCTATTTTTCTTCAATTAAAGATAACGATACTTTTTCCTTTTCTTTATCTAAATCTATAACATAACAATCAATTATATCACCAACGCTAAACATTTCTGATGGATGACGTAAATATTTATCAGTTAATTTAGAAATATGCGCTAAACCATCATTATGCAATCCAATATCAATAAAAAGACCAAAATCAACAACATTTCTAACTGTTCCTTGTAATTTATCACCAATTTTTAAATCCTCAACATGTAAAATATCACTTTTTAAAATTGGCTTAGGAAATTCATCTCTTGGATCTCTAGCTGGTTGCATTAAAGATTTTTTTATATCTTCAAAAGTATACTTATCAATATTCAAATCACATTCTGAAATATTAATATCATTTAAAACCAATCGTAATTTTTCTGTTCCAATATCATCAGATGTTAAACCAAGATATTTAAGTAATTTTAGAACTTCATCATAATTTTCAGGATGAATTGAAGTTTTATCTAACGGGTTAGTTCCGTCAATAACACGCATAAAACCAATCGATTGTTCAAAAACTTTATCAGTCATCCCTTTAATTTTTTTAATTTCATCACGAGATTTAATTTTTCCATTAGAATCACGATATTTAATTAATTCATCAATTGCCTTTTTATTCATACCAGATACATATTTTAAAAGTGAAGGAGACGCGGTATTGATATTTACACCGACTTGGTTAACAGCTTTAGTAACAACGAAATCTAACGATTCGTCTAATTTTTTTGCCGTAACATCATGTTGATATAATCCTACACCAATACTTTTAGGATCAATTTTTACTAATTCTGATAAAGAATCTTGCAATCTTCTACCGATACTTATGGCACTTCTTTTTTCTACTGTTAAATCTGGAAATTCAGAGATAGCTAATTTAGATGCAGAATAAACAGAAGCTCCAGCCTCACTAACTATTACATATTCGACTTTTCTTTTGGCATCTTTAATACAATTAGCAATAAAAGCTTCTGACTCTCGTGAAGCAGTACCATTACCAATCGCAATAATATCAATATTATATTTATCTATCAAATCTAAAACGATTTTTTTACTTTCTTCTATTTTATTATGAGGTTCAGTTGGATAAATAACCGAAATATTTAAAACCTTACCTGTTGGATCTAAAACTGCTAATTTACAACCAGTTCTAAAAGCAGGATCATAACCTAATACTACCTTATCTTTCATAGGAGGAGTTAATAACAAACTCTCAACATTTTTGGAAAAATTTTCGATTGCTACTACTTCCCCATTATCTTTAAGTTCACTTCTAACTTCTCTTTCAATACTTGGTAATATCAATCGTTTTAAACTATCACGAATAGCTTCCATAACACTTTCATATACAAAAGATTCCTTATTTTTTATTAATTTCCCTTCTAAATATGAAACAATTTCTTCTTCATCAATATCAATATTAACGTTTAATATTCCCTCTTTTTCACCACGATTAACAGCCAAAATACGATGAGCTTTAGCTTTTTTTACTGGCTCACTATAATCATAATACATTTCATAAGTAGCATTTTCATCAATAGCATTTTTCTTCTTTTTACTTGTTAAAATACCATTATGATAAAAGTAATTACGAATGCTTTTTCGATAAGCTGCATTATCACTTATCCATTCAGCAATAATATATTTTGCTCCCATAATGGCTTCATCAGTTGTTTTAACATTATCATTTACAAACTTTGTTGCCATTTCTTCTAAACTTCCATTAACTGGAAAAGACATTATCATTTTAGCAAATGGTTCTAATCCATTTTTAATAGCCTCAGTTGCTTTCGTTTTCTTTTTTTCTTTAAATGGACGATATAAATCTTCAACTTCAACTAATTTGTTGCAAGCCATAATACTTGTTTTAAGTTCATCTGTAAGTAGCCCTTTTTCATCAATTAAGCGTATTACATCTTCTTTTCTTTTTAACAAATTAACCTGATATTCATATACCTCATTAATACTACGAATAACTTCTTCATCTAAAGCCCCAGTCGCTTCTTTACGATAACGCGCAATAAAAGGAATTGTATTTCCATCACTAAGTAATTTTAAAACTGCCTCGACTTGACTAACTTTAATATTTAAATTAGTACTAATTTCTTTTATAATATTTTCATTCATAGTTTCACCTATTAATATATTCATTAACTATATTTTTTAATGCATCATAAGATTTTACTCCATATTCATTATATAAAATTTTAGAATTATCACTAATTACAATTGTTGGAATGTATTTAACCTCAACAATTGAAGAAATTATATTCCAATCGTCTGTTGTTACATTAGTTGTATTAACATAATAAATATTTATTTTTTCCTTACTAGAAAATTCTATAGTTGTTGGTTTAAATGTTTGACAAGCAGGACAAGTATCTCTACCAATAAAAAAGATATTTTTTTCATTACTATTAACTTTATTTTTAAATTCAGCAGCACTAATTTCAACAAAATAATCAGAATTTACATTACTGTTATTTTTATTATCATCAATTTGTTTATCCACTTTATCCAAATTTTCATTTTCTATTACTGTTTCCTCTTTATCACAACCTATCATTAGACTAGATAAAAGCGCTAATATAACAATTATTTTCTTCATTATTTTTTTCCTCCATTTTACAACATATATATAATACCATAAAAAGGCGATAATTTCACTATTTTTTATTAAATTAACAATATTTAATTAATTACATATTAATAAATTAGGTGATTTTATGTTTAATATAAATGATGCGATTTATATCGCTAATAAATTAGGAATAACATTTGATAAATTTACAATTAATGAATTTCTAACAGGAATAAATATTGAATCAGAACACGGTTTCATTAATCCAAAAACGAATGTAACAAATGATAATTTAGAAGTAACCGCTAAAATTGCTCTAGCTCATTTAAATGAATACCCAAATTATTATAATCCTAATTATGGTCTCCCAATTTTTGAAAAATTTTTAAAAGAAAAATTAAAGTGAAAATTTTATGAAATAATTGTTTTTTATTGAAACAAATTAACGAATATGTTAAAATTGTATCGGAGGTAGAAAAATATGGCTAAAAATGAAGAAAGTACTAAAAAAACTAAAGTTAATAATGATACTAAAAGTGAAAAAAATACAATTATTAAAGAAACTATAACTTATGATAACACACCAATTTTTAATAAGATGTTAGTTTGTTTATATATAATAATTGCATTATTAGCATTAAATATTATTATTTCTGCGATTAAAGGAAGTAGCAATAGTTCAGAAACTAATAAAAAAACTACTACAACTACTACTGAAACAATAGCCAATTATGATGTAAGTAGTTTTAAAGCTATCAATACTGATGAATTTATTGAGGCCTTTAATGGTAGTGAAAATACACTTATTTATTTAGGACGTCCAGATTGCGGTTATTGTATCAAATTTGTTCCTGTTTTAACAGAAGTTCAAAATAAATACAAATTCCAAACTCTTTACCTAGATATTAACACAGTTAGTCAAGAAGATGTGAATAGAATAATTGCCCTAGATAATGATTTCTTTACTGGTAAAGATACAGCTTATGGTTATACTCCAATGACTCTTATTGTTAAAGATGGTAAAATTGTAGATTCACAAATTGGTCACTCATCAGCTAGTACATTAGAAGCTTTAGTTTCAAAATACTTTGACAAAAAATAGTATCAAACGATACTATTTTTTTAATGATTTTCTTCTATAACTTTCTGTTAATATTTCTTTATATTCTAAAGATTCTCTAACCTCTCTTAATCTTGAAACTATTTCCGCATTGGCTTCATTATAACTACGCTCTGGTAATTGAACATCAAATGCAGCTGCTAATGTTTCTACACTTTCTAGAAATTTTAAATTATACATATGCATCAATAAATTAATAACATTCCCACTAGCCTTGCAAGAAAAACAATAAAATTCATTTGCTCGTTTATCTCGCTTAAAACTAAATGATGGATGTTTATCATTATGATAAAAACAGTTAGTAAGAAAACGTTGATTTTCTCGAACTTTTATTTTTCGCATTTTTTTAGAATCACTCATTGCAACAACTAAAATATCACTATTCTCTATAACGCTTTTCACAATACGTGCATTATATTTCATTTTTTTTACTATTATAAATTTCATACTACTTCACCATCTTGTTTTTTATAAAACTCAAATCTTTTTATTGCATCCTCTTTGTTTTCATCTAATAAAATTCTAGCATTTTCTTTATTAACTTTTTCTAAAGCTGAATATCTAGTTTGCAATGATAAAAATTCATCATACAAATCAAAATCAACATTGCTACTATCTAAAGTTAAATGCCCTGTTTCAGGACTATACCTAAAAGTAAGAAAATACCCACATTTAACAGCCATCTTTTGCATTTCAATACTATTTTCCATACCACCTTTTATTCCATGTGATATACAAGGTGCATATGCAATAATAATAGATGGTCCCTTATAACTTTCAGCTTCTTTAAAAGCTTTAATTACTTGTAACATATTAGCCCCTAATGATACTTGAGCAACATAAACATGTGGGTAAGCTAAGGCGATTCTCGCTAAATCTTTTTTATTTTGTAATTTGCCACTCGTAGCAAAAGATGCGATTGAACCTTTTGGGCTTGATTTAGAAGATTGACCACCTGTATTAGAATAAATCTGTGTATCTAATACTAAAATATTAACATCATCGTTAGAAGCTAAAACATGGTCAATTCCACCAAAACCAATATCATAAGCCCAACCATCACCACCAATCGTCCAAATCGAACGATAAGTTATATATTCTTTTAATGAAACTAATTCATGCGGACAATTATCATAATCTAGGTTTTCATAAACTTCCTTTGTAATCTGATAATCATCATAATTATCTAGCCATTTTTTAAATAAATCTGCATTAGGATTATTTAGATTATTCTCCATAATTTTCCTTAAACGATTTCGCATTGTTTTGTTTGCTATAAGTAACCCATAACCATATTCTGCGTTATCTTCAAATAAAGAATTTGCCCAAGGAATTTTATATGGTGTTATTGGTGCACTACCACCATAAATTGATGAACACCCAGTTGCATTAGCTATTATCATAGCATCACCAAACAATTGTGTCAACAGTTTTATATAATTTGGTTCACCACAACCAGCACATGCTCCACAAAATTCAAATTGTGGCATCTTAAATTGACTTCCCTTTACTGTTTCTAATTTAAAAGCTGGTTTATAAGTAATACTTTGCGTTAGATAATCAAAAACCTCTTGCTCTCTACTATTAATTTGTTCATCTAGTCTTTTTGTAATAAGTGCCTTTTCTTTGTTTTTACCTGGGCAAGTCTTAATACATAAACCACAACCAGTACAATCTTTAATAGAAATACCAATACAATAATAATAATCTGTGCCTATGGCTTTTACAGTTCTATCTTTAATAAATGTAGGAGCAGCAAGATATTCTTCCTCACTTAATAAAAATGGTCTAATAACACTATGTGGACACACAAATGAGCATTGATTGCACTCTATACAATTTTCATTTATCCAACTTGGAACAACTAAACTAATTCCTCTTTTTTCTAAAGCACTTGTTCCACCAACAAAAGTTCCATCAAGATAATTAAGAAAAGCACTAGTAGGTAACAAATCACCTTTTCTTGATGTCATCATCTTATAAACACTCTCATCTACTTTTTCATTTTCTTTATTAGTAAATGCACTATTTAGTTTTATATTTTCTAAATAATTACTACTATTTTCTATAGCTTCATAATTTGCTTTAACAATTTCCTCACCTTTTTTAAAGAATTTTTGTTTAGCGTATTCCTTCATTTTGATTTTAGCTTGTTCATAATCAATAATACTTGAAAGACTTATAATAACACTTTCCATAATTGTACTAATTTTATTTTTAAGACCTATCTTTCTAGCAATTTCATAAGCATTTATAATATAAAATTTTATGTTTTTATTTATTATAATATTTTTAACATTATCTGGTAACCATGAATCAACTTCTTGTTCTGTCATAATTGTATTAAGAATAAAAATACCATTTTCTTGAATATTAAGAATTGGATTAAAATCTAATAAATAGCTATCCTTAGTAACAACAACTAATTTAGGATTCTCAACATAATAAGTTGATCTGATTTCATTATCAGAAAAACGCAGATGTGATATAGTAACTCCACCAGATTTTTTTGAATCATATTGAAAATAACCTTGAACATATTTATCAGTATTATCACCAATTAATTTAATTATTGATTTTGAAGCACTGACCATGCCATCACTACCATAACCATAAATTAAAAACTCATCATGATTAGTTATTTTAAAATTATTATCAATCTCTAAACTTAAATTCGTTACATCATCAGTTATACCAATCGTAAAATTATTTTTTAAATCGTTAGCTAACATATCATAAACAGCCTTTATTTGAGCTGGAGTTGTATTTTTACTAGCTAAACCATATCTTCCACCAACAATCTCTATATTTTTTTTATTTAAAGCATTAACGACATCTAAATATAATGGTTCACCAATACTACCAGGTTCTTTAGTACGATCTAATACAGCAATTCTCTCTACACTTTCTGGTATTACATCAAGTAAATATTTTACACTAAATGGTCTATATAAATGAACCTCTATTAAACCAATTTTTTCACCATTTTTACCTAACTCATCAATTACCTCTTTTATTGTTGAGCAAACAGACCCCATAGCTACAATAACATTTTTAGCATCTGGTGCGCCATAATACATAAATGGTTTATAATTTGTAGCCATTTTTTTATTTAACTTTTGCATATAATCATTAACAATATCTGGAACAGTATCATAAAATTTATTTCGTACCTCTATTGCTTGAAAATAAATATCATCATTTTGCGCTGTACCTCTTGTTACTTTATTATTCAAATTAAGAGCGCGAGTTCGAAATTTATTAATTGACTCATAATCGATCATATCATCAATATCAGACATTTCTAAAACTTCAATTTTATCAATTTCATGACTAGTTCGAAAACCATCAAAAAAATGTAAGAATGGTAAAGAAGCTTTAATAGCCGATAGATGTGTAATCAAAGCCAAATTAGCAGCATCCTGAACTGATGATGAAGCCATCATACAAAATCCTGTCATTCTTGTTGCATAAATATCTTGATGATCACCAAAAATTGAAAGTGCATGACTAGCTAAACTTCTAGCTGCAACATGAATTACACCTGGCAACATTTCGCCAGCTATTTTATACATATTAGGAATCATTAATAATAATCCTTGACTTGCAGTAAAAGTTGTCGTTAAAAGTCCAGCTTGTAAAGAACCATGAACCATACCTGCTGCCCCTGCTTCACTTTGCATCTCCACAACTTTAACTTCATCATTAAAAATATTTAATCGTTTATTGCTACTCCATTCATCAATATGCTCAGCCATTGGACTAGCAGGTGTAATTGGATATATACCAGCTACCTCTGTAAACATATAAGCATAGTGGCTACAAGCCTCATTTCCATCAACAGTTATTATTTTTTTCATAAGTTTCCTCCCTTAATTTTTTATCAATTATTTTTTTTACAATATTATTCAAAATATTAGTTACAAGATAAGTTATTAACATTAATATAATCATAACTAAAACCATATTTACTGTTAACAATGTAAGTGAATACAAATTTCTAAGTATAACAACTTGGAAAACAAACATAAAAATCATACTAAAAAATAAAATAAAGCGTATAATATTGAACGGTTTACACAAATGATATAATAATGTAAAACCAGTAAATCCAGTTAAAATGACACATAAAGTACTACTTTGTTCAAAACTAAATTTAAAAATCCCAGAAACAATCATTATTATAACAATATTAAAAATAATAGTTAAAGCCGTTGGTATAGCTCGCCCAATAACATTAAAAAAGAAATGCCCACGAATTCGTTCTTTATTTGGTTCTAAAGCTAAAATAAATGATGGTATACCAATTGTAACAACACTAGTTAAAGTAAGTTGGATCGGCATAAATGGATATGGTCTATTAATAAATATGAAGATTAGCGATAAAATAATTGAGTAAATAGTTTTAACTAAAAATAAAGTTGCTGATCTTTCAATATTATTAATTGTTCTTCTACCTTCTAAAACAACATGAGGCATTGATGCAAAATCAGAGTCTAACAGTACTAATTGAGAAACATTACGAGTGACTTCACTACCACTTGAAAAAGCTATACTACAATCAGCTTCACGAAGCGCTAAAACATCATTGACTCCATCACCTGTCATCGCAACAGTATGTCCCATTTCTTTTAAAAACAAAATAATTTTTTTCTTTTGTACTGGTGTTACACGCCCAAAAATATCATATTCTCTAACAGCGTTTTTTAAATCATTATCTGTAAGTATTGTTCTTGCATCAATATATTTTTTATTATTAAAACCACAATCAGTAGCAACATAATTAACAGTCATCGGATTATCTCCAGAAATAATTTTAATCTGAACTCCTTGTTTTTTAAAATATTCTAATGTTTTTGCAGCATTGGAACGAACCTTATCCTTAATTAATATAATAGCTATAGCTTTACAATCTTTAATATCTAATGTTTTAGAATGCGCTAATAAAATTGTTCTATAATGGCAACTATGTTTATCAATTAGCTTTTGTAAATCATTAGGAACTTTATTTAAAATAAATTCTGGGGCTCCAATTACAAAAGTACCATATTTCTCAAACTCAACTGCTGAGTATTTTTTATCTGATGAAAAATTGATAATGTTTTTTATTTTATAATCAGTTTTTTTATGATACTTACTATATATAGCTTCTAAAGTTGGATTTTTAACTTCAAAAGATGTCGTAAAAGCTGAAAGAACATCATCAATATTATAATTATTATCATAAGCTATTACATCAACTAATTCTAATTTACCTTCAGTTAAAGTTCCTGTTTTATCTAAACATAGAACATCAACTCTAGAGAGTGTTTCAATACAAAATAATTCTTGAACTAAGACATTATATTTACCAAGTCTAATAACACTTACAGCTAAAACTGTACTAGTAAGTAAAACTAAGCCTTCTGGAATCATACCAACACAAGCGGCTACTGTACTTATAACTGCGTTTTGAATATTATTTCCATCAATTGATAATTGTTGCAAAAATAAAAGTAATCCTAAAGGAAATATAATATAAGAAACAAAGCGAATAATTTTATTTAAAGAATTCATAATTTCTGAGTTAACTTTTTTAATATATTTAGCTTCACTAGAAATCATCGATGTATAATTATCATTACCTATATGTTCCACTCTAGCTTTACATTTTCCAGCTACAATAAAACTACCAGATAATAACATATCGCCTTTTCTTTTTACAATTGGATCAGCTTCACCAGTTATAAACGATTCATTTACTTCAACACTACCATCTAAAATATATGAATCAACAACCACTTGATTACCTAATTCAAAAATAATAATGTCATCTAAAACAATATTGTTAATATCAATATCTTCAATTAGACCATCTCGAAGAACTTTAGACTTAACATTAGAAATAACTGATAATTTATCAATTGTTTTTTTTGAACGGATTTCTTGAATACTTCCTATAACAATATTACAAAATATTACACCTAAAAATAATAAATTTTTATAAGAACCAACTAAAATTACAAAAACACCTAAAATAATATTTATTAAATTAAATAAAGTAAAAATATTTGAAGCTATAATTTGTTTTATAGATTTAGTTGGTATTGTTGTATCATAATTAACTAAATTATTATCAATTCGTGATATAACTTGATTTTTAGTCAAACCTATATTTAAATCTGAAGAATATCGTTCTAACTTTTTTGCTTGCATATAATCACCTTCAATAAAAACATTAGAAATAAATTAAGTTATAATTAAATTTATATTCTTATTATACCACCTAATTTAATTTATAAATACAATTGTGACTAAAATCTAATAGTTTTTTACAACACCTATAGTTATTTATAAATAAAATTATTTAACTTGAGAATATCATATAATGTAGGAAATAAAAAATCCTATCATTCATATTATTTCCCCTCATATATACACTCTCAAAAAAACACAAATTATAGTGTAATAAATTACTTTAAATCGTAATCTTAAACACTTAATTGTGTTTTTTATTTTATTTTTAAATTTTGAATACGTTCTTCATAATTACCATTAGTAATATAACTACCAACTACAACAATATCACAATTCTTGCAATAGCTAATAGTTTCATCATTAACTCCACCATCAACCTCAATTACATAACTATATTTTTTTTCTTCACGAAATCTATATAATTCATCTATCTTTTCTATAGAACTACTCATAAATTTTTGACCACCAAGACCTGGTTCTACTGACATAACTAAAACCAAATCAACTAATTCTAAATATGGTTTTAAACAATCAATCGATGTATTTGGTTTTATAGCAATGCCAACACCAATATTTTTTTCCTTAATTAAATTTATCATTTCCACTAAATTTGATACTGCCTCTACTTGAAATGTAATATATTTAGGATTTAATAAAGAAAAATCAGAAATATATTTTTTTACATCATCAACCATTAAATGAACATCTAGATTATTACAATTAGTTGGTAATAACTTAGTAATTTCTTCAGAACTCCATGTAGTATTTTTTACAAAATTTCCATCCATAATATCTAAATGTAAATAATCAATTGAACAATTATTTAATTCAGAAATTTTTTTCTTAATATCGACATCATGTTGTATTGATAAAATAGAAGCTGATAACTTCATATAATTCACCTATCCTAATATAATAATAACATTTTATAAATTTTTTTTCAATAAAATAAAAAAGAGAGTTTTGAACTCTCTTCGTTTAATTATTAATTTGCTCTTTCAATCTTTACATTTACTGTTTCGGATTTATAACTAGTACCATCTGGAGCAGTAACTTCTACATAATAATCAGCATCTTCATAATCAGAAATTATTGTATAATCCATTACATTTCCATCATCAAGTTGCTCGCTATTACGATACCATTGATAATTCACTGCCAATTCATCAATTAAATTAGTTGATGAACTGAGCTTAATATATCCATTACTTATAGTGCCAGATTCATAGATTCCATAATTTTCTGAAGAATCTTCTAAGTTTGTAGCAAAAACATTAATCTTTATTTCATCATCAATCGTATATAGCTTATGGCATTTTTCTTTTTCATCAGTATTGTATACAACAAATGATGAATCATTAAAATCTTTTATTGCACAAAAGTCATCACTTTCTATTGAAAGATACATTGTACCATCATTTTTTTTAACAATTATTCCTTCATTAAAATCGTAATCTGGCAAATCATAACTTAAGTTAGATTCATAATTTAAAGTGACTGTATTATAATTAATTCCATATAAATAATCATTATCAATATAATAAGTAATATATTCATTTTGATAGTTACTTATATCATTTTCATTTATAATTCCAACTACATCATTAACTTGAATTTCAAAATTTTTTTGTTCATTTTTTGAATCTACCTCATTTTTATTATTACAAGCAGTAATTGTCAATACTAATATAACATATAATACTATATTGTGAAATTTCATATTATCACTTCAACTTTCTATAATTAATATTTAAAACTATTATTGCCATTTACAACTAGTACCACTACAAATTTGGCTTCTAATACCCCCACCAGGAGTTTTTACATAAGTAAAAGTATAACCAGGGCGACTATAACCACCTAAAACTGTACATCCACTAGGACAACATGGGTCGCCATTACAAACAGGTCCAGTACTACCACCAGTACTACCACCAGTACTACCACCATTGTAAGGTTGTTCTGCAGGAACAGAACAGGCCATGGTTGTAGAATAAGCCCTACCTGAAGAACAAGTATAACTTGTTGTTTGAGTTCCAGATACACAAGAGCCTGCATTAGAAATACTACACTGTTCAATTAAGTCTTTTTCTGACTTTAATCCAGCATTATTATATACTATGACTTTGATATTATTAAACTCAGCAGATGTTACATGAAGAGTATTACTTTTTCCTGTTTGAATTAGCTTAGTTCCATTATAAAATTCATAATAATCGATATCACTTTCTGAATCAGTTGCTGTTACTGCAATTTGGAAAATTGAATTACTAGGTGTTCCATATTGAGCTTTGTCAGCCACTGCATAAGCATTAGATGTTCCTAATGAAGCTGTTGAACTACCAATATTTGTACTTGATAAATCATTTATAACTGGTGCTGTTTTATCTATCTTAAATTCAGTTGAACAAGCATTACTATTTAAACCACTTTCACTTTTTACACTTCCATATGCAGTTCCATTTCCACTAAATGAAAGTTGAGTTTGGCTATTAAATTGATTTTTTGATGTCGCTATTCCATAACTTGTTGCATTGCTCATATTTAATTTTGCAACAACATCGCTTGTATACCATCCATTTGAACCACTTGTTCCTGATAATCCAATGGAACAAGTTGGGTTTACCTTATCAATCTTTGCTATATAGCTTCCTATTGTACTATTTTTAGTTCCATTACTTGCCATATATCTAATATAATGTGTTCCATTTTCTCCATATGTAAATTGACCTGTATATTTTATATTTGGTGTACATGTATTATTTGTATCTATACAATAATATAATGTTAATCCACTTGTTCCTGTTATATTTATTGTTAAATCTGTATTTGTCCATGTTCCACTACTAATAACAGCTCCTGATGGATTCTTTGCTGTTAAATTTGCTGCATCAACTTTAACATCTATTGTATATACTTGATAGTACCATCCACCACCATTATCTGGTGCTTGATTTTGTTTATTACCAGCTTTATCATAAGCTTGTGTGTAAACTTTCCATACACCATCACTATTTAATGACACTTGGAATGTATTTGTAGTTAAATTATTGTTATATGCCACTGCTACATCATTTTTATAAACGTGAACATTCATATAACTAAAATTAGTATCTGTTGCTGTTACTGTTAGTGTTTGATAACTACTATATGTTCCTCCACCTATACTATATTTTACCTCTGGATTTGTTTTATCTATATTTACACTTATTGCATTTGAAAATCCTACTATTCCACTTCCTGTTGTTACTCTAAGCTTATAATTTCCAGTACTTGTTGCTGTATAGTTGGCACTTGTAGCTCCTGATATTGCCACATTATCTTTATACCATTGATAACTATATCCACTAGTTGTTGTTCCTGGTTTTATAGTTGGTACTAAAACTACATTACGATTTACAATTGATCCACTTGTATATCCTGTTGATGTACCCTCTAATACACCTGATATAGTCGTACTAATTGTGGTAGTTGTATCTACTTTTAAACTGCTACTACATGTTGCTTGCTTTCCTGCCTCATCTTTTATAAATCCATGTACAGTCCCACTATTTGTTAATTTTAGACTTGTTTGATTATTATAGTTTACTGTACTACTTAAACTAATTCCTTGCATACTTACAGGGCTTATTACTTTTGGTATCATATTTGCAGTAACTTCACCTATATACCAACTATTTGAGCCTGTTTTTCCTTGAACATTTATGCTACAACTAGGATTACCTACCTCATATTTTAAATTTAAGGCATTACAACTTGCTCTATTTCCATCATTGTCTCTTATATAGCCATAAATATTTATATTTTCTCCATTGTTGGTAATTTCCATTGTATTTTTTGTTCCATAGTTTTCCTTATTTGTTGTTGATAAACTATACTCTACTTTTTTATTTGTATTTATGCTTAATATTCTTGCTTCATTACTTGTTATCCAACCATTTTCGTTTTTCTTTCCTGTTATAATTATACATTGTAAGTCATTAGAATCTACTACTTTAACATTTCTTGTAACGCTTTTTTCTCCTAATTCTCCATTATAAATATACTTTATCTTATATTCATAATAATCACTTGTATCTATTAAAGTTGCTAATTCATCATAATTTCCATTAGTACCATATGTCTTTACACCATTTTTGTATTGTTCAATTTCTACTCTTATTTGATTTAAATCTAATTTTTCTCCCTTAGTTGTTTCTAAAATAATTCCTGGTTCTACATATGGTTTATTATGTACAGTTTGTTCATTTACAGAACCTATTAATGCCATAATTAAATCACTGTTATCACTACAATCATCATTATCTTCATCAATTATTTCATATTCATATATATCTTCAGTCTCTGATGTTTTTGTAATTTGAATTAACATACATCGATTAAAATCTTCCCCTGTTATAGGATCTTTTATATCTTTATCTACTAAACCTTTTTTTTGTAAGTCATCTAATGTTACTGTTATAGGTTTAGTGCTTGGCAAATCCAAATTAATCATATATGATTTTGCAGCTGATTTTATATTTTCTAACTGTGTTTCATATAATTTCTGTTTTGAATCTTTTATTGAGCCTGTTACTAATGGTACTACTATTAAAGCTATTACCGCTAGTATTACTATTACTGCCATTATTTCTATTAATGTAAAACCCTTATTTTTTTTCATTTTATCCTCCTACTATGATAAATATTTTTGACTATAAATAAAGTATAACATTTTATTACATTTTTTTCAACATTTTATTTTCATTATTTTATTATTAGTTATAATTTTATTTTTTATACAAAAAATAGCTTTCGCTATTTTTCTTTATGAATAAATTTCAAATAATTTTCATATCTAGTAGATAAAATATCATTACTACTAACTTTTCTTTTTATTTCACAATTTATTTCATTATCATGCATACAATCTTTATATTCACAGTTATCACGATAAGTATTAAATTCAACAAAATTATCTCTAATATCACTATTAGTCATTTCTAAAAAACTAATAGCTGAGAAACCAGGTGTATCAGCAACATACCCATCATAAATAGATAATAATTCAACGTGCCTAGTTGTATGTTTACCACGGTTTAAAGCTAAAGAAATTTCATCAGTTTTTAGTTGTAATCTACTATCTAATTTATTTAAAAGTGTGGATTTACCTGCTCCACTCTGACCAGTAAAAACAGTTATTTTATCTTTAAAAATCAATTTTAATTTATTTAAATCTTGATTATTATAAATTTCATAACCAATTTTAGAATAATAATTCATTATTTTAGTCATTTCTTCTAATTCTATATTATTTAATTTATCTAACTTTGTAAAACAAATAATCGGTTTTATATTATTAAATTCAATAATTGTTAACAATTTATCAAGTAGATTTGCCGAAAAATCCGGTTCTTTAACACTTGTTACAATAACACATTGATCAATATTAGCTACTGGTGGGCGTACTAAAGAGTTACTCCTAGGTAATATCTCCAATATATATTTATTTTTTTCATCAAAATTAACATTATCCCCTACTAAAGGAATTATATTTAAATTTCGAAATTTTCCCCTTGATTTACAAACATATAATTGATTATTACTTAAAACCGTATAATCATTACTTATTATTTTGACTATTTTTCCTGTCATCTTATTCCTCTGTTTTAGCTGTCGTTGTTGTCGTTGAAGACGTTGTTGGCATAGTTGTAGTTGAAGTTGTTGGTGGTGTAGGTTCTTTAGCAACTGTTATTTTTAGTGGCATACCACTTACAACTTTAGTTCCCTTAGTTCTGCTTTGTTCTAATACAGTTCCTTTAATATACTCAGTTGTTTCTTTATATTCAACACTTAAAATAATACCATTTTCATCACAAAAATCTTTAACACTTTCCTCAGTCCATTTTTCTTCTACAAAATCAGGATATTCAGTTACTATATCAGGTATATATAATATAATTTTACCATTTTTGTCCAATTTTTGTTCTGGTTCAACAGATTGATCAATAATTTGATATGGATCTAAATTCTCCTTATCTTCTATATCTGAAATATCTTTCTTTTCAATTAAAACATAAATATCTTGTAACTTTAATTCAGCCTGAACTTCATAGCAATTTCTACCTTTATAATCTTTAATTACATAACCACTTTCTCCACTTGATATAATTAAAGTTACACTATTTCCTTTTTTTATAACATTTGATGCACTTGGTTTAGTTCCAATAACTAATCCTTCATCAATATCTTCACTTGTTTCTGTTACATCACTATCATAAACTTTCAAGCCTAATTCTTCTAATTTTTGAACAGCTTCATCACGAGTCATATTAGATACAACAGGAATTTTAACATCAGGCACCTCACTTAATTTAGGATAAATTATAACTGCCGCAATTATAAAAAGGGCAATTAAACCAAAAACAACAACAACTAAAAATAAAGTAATATTTAAGCCCTTTTGTTTTCCTTCTTTTTTATCTTGCATATCATCACACATATCGTCATCAACTTCTTGATGAATATTTTTATTCAACTCTTCGCGTGTTTCACCTACAAATTCTCTAGTTTCATCTAAATCTTGCTCATCATATCTATAAACATATCTAGGTTCATTTTTTCGTTCAGCATCAAGAGCTGTTTTCAAATCTTCTTGCATCTCTGCTACACTATCATAACGATTTTTAGGATTTTTAGCGCAAGCTTTTAAAATAACATTTTCAATTGACTGTGGTATTTCTGGATTAATTAAACAAACACTTGGTATTTCATCACGCATTTGTTTAATAGCAATTTCAACTGCATTATCACCCTTAAATGGAAGTTTCCCAGTAAGTAACTCATACATCATAATTCCAATTGAATAGATATCACTTTTAACAGTTGAATTTTTACCATTTGCTTGTTCAGGTGGTAGATAATGAACAGAACCCATTACCGAATTAGTTTGCGTTAATTCATTATTATTAAGAGCTGTTGCTATACCAAAATCGGTTATTTTAACAGTTCCATCATCTAAAATTAAAACATTTTGTGGTTTAATATCACGATGAATAATATAGCTATCATGGGCACACTTTACACCATCTAATAATTGCACCATAATATCCATAACTTCTGGAAGGGTTAAAGCCCCTCTTTTTTTAATTAAACTTTTAAGAGTTTTTCCATCAATATACTCCATAACAATAAAATAGTCGCCATTATCTTCACCAACATCATACATACCAACAATATTAGGATGTGTTAGAGAACTCGATGAAATAGCTTCTCTTTGAAAACGACGCACGAATTTTTCATCATCTGCTAAGTCGCCACGTAATATTTTAACAGCTACCATTCTATCTAAAATAATATCATGTGCCAAATAAACATTGGCCATTCCACCTTCACCAATTAAGCGAATTATTTGATATCTTTCATTAATCATTTGACCTTTTACTACCATACTACTCACCTCGTTTTACTAAATAAGCAACCGAAATATTATCATTACCACCACGATTATTGCTTTTATAAATTAGCTTTCTAACTTTTTCTTCAATTGATAAATCAGAATTTAAAACCTTAATAATTTGCTCATCATCAAGCATATTAGTTAAACCATCACTACATAAAAATATACCATCTATATCATTTTCAACATCAAAAACATCTATTTCAGCAGTTACGTTAGCACCCAATGCCTTCATTAAAACATTTTTTCTTGGATGTTCTTTAGCTTCTTTTTCTGTAAGCTCGCCTGATTGAACCAATAAATTTACAAGTGTATGATCTGTTGTTATTTTATGAATTTGTTCATTCTTAATAACATAACCAGATGAATCACCAATATTACCAAATAAGAGAAATGAATCAGTAATAAGAGCCATAACAAGTGTTGTTCCCATTCCTGTACTATCAGGATTTTCTTCTGTATATTTATAAATTAAAGCATTTATTTCGTTTGTAATAGCTCTCATCCAATAAATCGCATCATCTTTGGTTCCAATTGATTTTAATTCCTTAAAATTATTTGCTAAATGTGTAATCGCAATACTTGATGCTATTTCACCATTACTGTGTCCACCCATTCCATCAGCAACAGCCATCAAATATTCTTCATTATGATTTTTTACTATAATAACACTATCCTCATTTTGTTCTCTAACTTTTCCAGGATCAGTTAAATAATAATGTTCCACTAATACCCCTCCTCATAATTAGACCTAAGCTGTCCGCAAGCAGCCATAACTTTAGATCCAAATTCTTTTCTTATTGTAACATTTACGCCATTTTGTTTTAAACAATCATAAAATTTTAAAATTCGTGTCTTATCACTTTTTTTAAATTCAATATGACTAGTTTCATTATAAGGAATTAAATTAATATAACAATTAATCCCTTTAACTAAATTAGCTAACTCTCTAGCACACTCTATTGAATCATTAACATCTTTTAACATAATATATTCTAAAGTTACCCTTCGATTTGTTTTAGAAATATATTTTTTTATGGTATCAAAAAGTAAATTTAAATCATAAACCTTATTAATTGGCATTAATTTATTTCGCAGATTATTATTCGAAGCATGAAGCGAAATTGCTAAATTAACTTGTTTACCATTATTCATAAATTCTAAAATTTTAGGTACTACACCACAAGTCGAAATTGTTATATGCCTTGAACCTAATTCAATACCTTTTTGCTCATTAACAATATCCAAAAATTTCATTACATTTTGATAATTATCAAATGGTTCTCCAATGCCCATTAAAACTATATGAGAAATTCTAATATTTAAATCACTCTCTACTTGTAAAATTGGTAAAACCATTTCGCTAGGTGTTAAATTACGAACTTTTTTAAGTCTTCCACTTTCACAAAAAGCACAACTCATATTACAACCAACCTGTGTAGAAATACACAAACTTTTACCATAATCATGATGCATTAAAACAGCCTCAATTTTATTTCCATCTTTAAGTCCAAATAAATATTTGTTAACATTTATGTCATCTAAACGATTAATAATTTCTAATGGTTCTAATGAAAAATTTTCTATAAGGTGATTAATTAACTCTTGTTTTAAATTAGTCATTTCTGAAAATGAACTAACTCGCTTTTTATATAACCAATCATAAACTTGAGCAGCCTTAAATTTCTTTTCACCAATACTTAAAAAATAATTTTCTAAATCGCTTAGACTATAATCATATATACTCTTCATATTAACACCTATTACTATTATATCAAAAATAAATATTAAATAAAATAAAAAAATTGTCACATTTATAATTTATGACAATGCATTATTAAGCATATCGACAACTTTGCTTAATCCACTTTTAATAGTTTTTTCAATTCCCTTAGATAAACTAAGACCAAGTTTAGATATTTTATTAGAATAATCAGCATCTCTATTATCTAAATAATTTGTAATGTCAACCTCTTTACCATCTTTAATATCTTGTTCAAATTTTTCTATTTGCTCTTTTGTAAAACTAGTTTTTTTATATTGTTCATATTCAAAATAACCAGATTTTTGTGAAAAATACAATGTTAAAAAAGATATAAAAACAATAATCGCAAATAATTTACATAAATATTTAATAAAACTTTGTTTTTTTTCAGACATCATTTTCACCCAATTTCTTATATATAATATCACTTACTAATTCTAAAGTATTGCTAACCTCTTCAAATGTACTTTCGTTACCACCTACCTCTAATAAAATAATATGAGAATTTAAGTCTTGATTATAAATTCCATTAACTAAAGGTCCACTCTTAGTTAAAACACCTCTAGTTAAAAATGGATAATTATTTAAAAATAAATTGTTTAATTCATTGGCAAAATCTAAATTTGTTTGATAATTATTATGCTCTAAACCAACTACAAATAATATTTTGGCATAATTTTTTCCATCATGCTCAACTGTTGCCAAATTATGACTTAAGGCATCACGATGTAAATCGATAAAAATCTCTACACTAGGATATTCTGCAACAGCTTTTTCTAAGTAATATCTACTTGCAACATAACTATCATCATAATTCAAATTATTATTATTTAAAAATTCACTTATACTACCATTTTCAACAATCACATTAATACCCTTTTCACTAAGTAAATCTTTTAACATATTAGCTGCTTCATAAACATTTGGTGTTAAATTATGAATCATATTATTTTCAATAACATATTCTTCAGTTTGATGTGTATTATAAATATATACTTTTGGTAAATTATTTTCTAAATTTACAACAGGTTCTGTTATTCCATTAAAACTTTGAATAATATTTTGAAAAAAAGGTAAAGTATCAAATACATCATCTGCATTATTAGATAAAACTTCATTTTCATAAATAAAATTATTTTTAAATAAAGTATTAGGTTTTTTTATATCCAAATTAGTTAATAAAACACTTAAATCTGATAATTTTTCACTATATGATAAATCAGTAGAAATCAAATGATTAGAAGACTCCATAATATATGATACAAAATTTATATTAGTATCAAATAATTTAAACGACATAATCTTAAGTAAAACAAATATAAATATAATGAAAATTATAAAAACTTTTAACACAATTGAAAAATTTTTTCTATTTTTAGCTACAAATCTTCTACGCATATTATCACCTGATTTAATCTATTCATATTATATATGTTTATGAATAAAAATTATGTCAAAAAATATAAAGATTTATTATTTGCATAAAAAAGCAAATATTTTCATATTTGCCTTTTTCTATTTTCTTTATTACTAAAGAGGAATCATTAATATAAATAATTTTAATACAGAATTTTAGTATTTGGGATTTACATTATTCTTTTATTTTTTTAGAGATATTTATATTAACTTAACCTATAATATATAATTAATTTTACATATTACCTTAATTCATCATCTAACTATTCTATATTCAATATTAGTAGATTTTCTTAAATCAACATCAATATTACTAAAAACAGATCTTGATTCCCCAGCTTCTAAGCTTTCTCCAAAATATACTTCCATTTCTAAGACTCTATCAATATCTTGCTCATCTTTATAATTTATAGTTGCCATAACTTTGGTTAATTCTACTGGTAAATCGCTAGTATTTGTTACTTGACTAGTTAATGTTGTCATTGAACCATCATATACTAGTCCTGTATTTGTAAATTGTAGAGTTTCTACTGTTTGATCTTTTATCATTTCTTCATTTGTTATCATTTCTGGATTCTCTATTGTTGGTTCATTATTATCTACTACTTTATCATCTTTTTTTTCTTCTTCCTTTTTTCCACATCCTACTACTAATAGTAGTGATGCTAATCCTATTGTTAATATTTTTTTCATTACCTTTTTCCTTTCTTTTTATAATGGCTTGAGGATCTATCCTAGTTTATGTACGATATGTTTAAAAATAAAGAATATTTCAATTTTTTTCTAACATTTTAATATTATAACGAATCATCTAAGACAGAACCAATAATTCTATATCTATTATAGATTTGCGCTTTTAATTATTTTATATGTTAGTCTAACGCTTTAAATAATTATGATTATCAACAACCACCTGTTACAGTTCCATCATTACAATACCATTTTTGCTTATAATCACAGGTAGTAACACCATTAAACACTTTTCTATTACAACAAACCGATTGAGAATAACCACCACCACAGCCACATGGTCCAGCTGACTCGCTTACCGTATAAGACATCCCACTTTTACATGTAGTAGTGGTATTATTCGTGCCATTGGAACAAACTGCAGGAGATGTAGTACACGTATCACTATATGTAGATCCACTACTTAACCCTACATTATTGTATACTTTAACCCTATAGCTTACATTAGCATTAACATAATCTTTTGAAGCATATGGTCCAGTAGTTAAATTATATTTGCATGTATTACCTGAACATCCAGATATTTGAGTTTCTGTACCATCTCGAGTAATATAGAATTCATACTTTGAGATTCCGCTTTCATTATCAGTAGCTGAAACAACTAACTGTACTGATGAGCCGCTTGCTATTGCTGTAAAACTATTTATATTAGGTGCTGTCCTATCTATTTGTGTTACATTTACTGCTGAACCATCTTTATAATTTAATCCATCTGCTACTTTTATTGATACACTTCCT
>CAYOYB010000013.1:0-35466 GCA_964408085.1 uncultured Muribaculaceae bacterium
AACAAGTAATCCAACTTTAACATTTACAAGTGCAGGAAGTGTATCAATAAAAGTATCAGATGGAATAAATTATAAAGATGGTTCAGCAACAACTGTTGCATATATAGATAGAACAGCACCAACGGCAGCATCATTTACAACAACTTCAACAACAAATAGTATAACAGTAGTGGCAAGTGGAACAGATGCAGAATCAGGAATATCAAGATATCAATTTAGTAAAGATAATGGAGCAACATGGTTACCGGCAACACCACAAACATCAAATAGTTATACATTTAGTAGTTTAGCAAGTGGAACTAATTATAATATTAAGGTAAGAGTAATAAATGGAACATATCCAAATATTAATCAAATTAATACTATGAATTCAACTGCAAGTGCTACAAAGGCTGTGACTACAACAAGCTTAACAGTGCCAACAGGAAAAGTAAATCAAAGTGGATGGACACAAAGCAAGACAGCGACAATTACATATAGTGGAAGTGGAACATACTTATTAAGACCAAGTGTAGCAGTAACAACGAATATAGCAGCAACAACATGTTCAAGTGTAAGTAATGGAGCGTTTACATGTAATGGAGCAGCAGTTGGAGCAAATGGAACATTAGCAGCAAATACATGGTATAAGGTAACAAGTAATCCAACTTTAACATTTACAAGTGCAGGAAGTGTATCAATAAAAGTAGCAGATGGATTAAATTATAAAGATGGTTCAGCAACAACTGTTGCATATATAGATAGAACAGCACCAACGGCAGCATCATTTACAACAACTTCAACAACAAATAGTATAACTGTAACAGCAAGTGGAACAGATGCAGAATCAGGAATATCAAGATATCAATTTAGTATTAATAATGGTGCGTGGACGGCAGTCCAAACATCAAATAGTTATACATTTAGTAGTTTAGCATATGGAAGTTATAGTATTAAAGTAAGAGTAATAAATGGAACATATCCAAATATTAACCAAGCTAATACTATGAATATAAAAGAAAGTGCTGCAAGTACTGTAACATTGGAGGATCCAACAGTAAAAAAATGTACTGATTATGCGTCTCAAAAAGCTAGTGCTGCACAGTCAGCCTGCCAAATACATTATGGACCATCGGGACCTAGTAGCTGTCCTGACATTTACTCACAAGTATATCCTCAAGAATATACTAAATGTATGAATAAACCATGTATAGCTGATTGTACCTGCGTTAATCAGTATGGAACTAATCAGTGTTCATAATATCAAAAATATTTACAAAAGGAAAGGAAAAAGTAAATGAAAAAAATATTAACAATAGGTTTAGCATCACTACTATTAGTAGTAGGATGTGGAAAAAAGGAAGAAGAAAAAAAAGATGATAAAGTAGTAGATAATAATGAACCAACAATAGAGAATCCAGAAATGATAACAAATGAAGAAATGATAAAAGATCAAACAGTAGAAACTCTACAATTTACAAATACAGGACTAGTATATGATGGTTCAATGACAACATTAACTAGTCAAGTAACAAATACTAGCGATTTACCAGTAGAATTAACCAAAGTTATGGCAACTATAAATTATAAAGATGAGCAAGATATTGATAGAGTCTTAGAAATGGAAGTATATTTTGGAGAAAGCTTAGAAGCTGGGGAATCAAGATCTGTTTTTAGTAATATTGATGTTGATTTAAGAAAATCTACTAATATTGAATATAGAATAGTTAGAGAATGAGTAATTAAGAACTGTAATGAATAATTTCATTCAGTTCTTTTTAATATCTTTAATAATTGTATTTTTTTGTATACTAAAACTGTCAACTTTTACATGTAAATTTATTTTTTATTTTCCTTTTTTTCTTTTTGAGGTATAATTTAAATAGATAATTATAAGGATAAAATAGGGTGATAAAATGGAAATTGAAAATGTCTTAAATAAAGATAATTACTTCGATGAATTTAGTAATTTAATTAAGAAATTAAAAAAGAGTGAAAGTATTGAAAATCAAATTCTAGAAAATTTTTATAAAAATATAGAGCATATTTCTGATTTAACATTCCAAGATATTATTACTTATATTTTATATTGTTTTGAAGTTATAGAGTTAACTCAAAAATGGAAATTAAAAAAATTAATTAATTATGATTTCTTTTTAAATAATATGGAAGAAATTTATGATGAAATTTTTTGTGTTGAAAAATCTAAATTTAATAATAAAATTATTGCTGCAACTAGTTTTGGAAATATCATTGAAAAAACAGTTAATTATGGTATTGAAAATCAAATTGAAACAATTTTAGAAATATATTTAAAATGCATTGGTACTAAAAGAGCATATTTAAAAAACAGCGATTTAGTTTTATTAAGAGGTAACTTATATTGTCAAATTTATAATACACTAAAAGATAATTTGGATATTAATAATATTTATAAAGAATATTTAGATAAATTTAACAATGTCTTTGATCATCAAAAATATATTAAAGGTGCTGAAATATTTTATAAAAACACTTTAAATAAAGCTAATTTATCATATTTTGAATTAAATAATTTTTTGCTATTTAATACATATAATAATTTCATTCTTAAAGATGTAGAAATAAAAAAAATATTTTTATTATTATTTAAAAAATATCCACAAGAATATTTTGATAAAA
This sequence comes from uncultured Muribaculaceae bacterium, assembly GCA_964408085.1. Classification (GTDB taxonomy): domain Bacteria; phylum Bacillota_I; class Bacilli_A; order RF39; family UBA660; genus CAJLIR01. The sequence continues at coordinate 2,641 of CAYOYB010000013.1, forward strand.
AAATCTATATTTATTTAATTAGAAATTTTGCTACAAATATTATAAATGAACAAAATCTTGATATTAATTTAGAATTTGCTTTTGAAACAAAAAAAGATGAAAAAGATACTATTTTTCTAAATTATAATGTAATTGATTATAATTTTTATAATAATTTAGATGTTTTAAAAGATATCTTTTGTCGCCTTAATTACTTAAAACCTAGTTCAAAACAAAACACTTATATGAAATTACTAAAAGTTAAAGATGATTTAATTGCTAGTAAAATTGAAGAAAATGTTTCCATTTTAAATTATCAAACTATGCTAGATTATAATTCTTTATTAGAATTTAATAATTATTTTAATAAAAATGAAAAATCTAATTTTTATTCATATCTTGTAAAATTAGTCAAAAAAGCAAATATAGATAAGAAGAAAAATCAAACATTTGTTGATGAGCCATTAACTAATAATGAAATTTTTAGAAAATTATATAGTAATCATGAGATAAAAAGGTTATTAAGACCTTATCCAGTTTTAAAGCTTGAGTACGATAATGATGGTAATTATAAAAATATAGCTGAACTAATAAAAGAAAAGTTAGAATTAAAGAAAAAACCGGACGATAAAATAAATCAAAAAATTAGTACTTATGAAATGTTAATAGCTAGTCGTGATGCTGATATATATAGTTTATTAAATGATTATTATTCATTATTAATAATTGATAGTACTGATAATACTTTAATTAAAGAAAAAGAAAATGTTTTAAAAAATATATTACCTAATTTACTAAAACAAAAAATATTATTATGTGGATCACTTTCTAAAGAGGCTTCAGATGAAATTTATAAAGAATATATTAATCCATGTATTAAAAAAATTTCACAAAATAGAGTAAATAATAAAAAATTTTCTTCAACTAAGGATTTCTTAAATTATGAAAGAAGTAATTCGGATAATTATTTTGGTATTTGTAAATTACAAGATATTTTAAAACAAGTGGATAATTAATAATATTGACTTATTAAATAGTAAAACGTATAATAATTATGAAAGGATGAATATATGGAAAATATACTAACAGAAACAGAATTAAAGATGTCCTCAGCAATTGAAAATATGGAAAAAAGATTAACGAATATTCGTGCAGGTAGAGCCAATCCAGCTATGTTGGATGGAGTAAGTGTATCTTATTATGGTGTAGATACGCCACTAAAACAATTAGCTAATATTTCAATCCCTGAAGCTCGTCAACTTATGATTAAACCTTTTGACAAATCTTGTTTAAGTGCAATTGAAAAGGCTATTTTTGAGGCTAATATTGGTCTTACTCCAAACAATAATGGTGAGGTTATTATTTTAAATATTCCAGCTTTAACTGAAGATACAAGACGTGAATATGTAAAACAAGCTAAAAATGTAGCAGAGGAAGCAAGAATTTCATTGCGTAATATTAGACAAGATGCGAATAACGATATCAAAAAATTAGAAGTACCTGAAGATGATATAAAGAATGGTATTGATGAAGTTCAAGAAATAATCAATAAATTTAATAAGATTATTGATGAAAAATTAAAAGAAAAAGAAAATGAATTAATGAGTATTTAAAAAGTTTGTCATAATTAGACATACTTTTTTTCTGTTTTTCTAAATATTTATTTAAATTAAATCACATAATTGTTAAAAATATGATACAATGATTATGATAGGGGTGTTTAAGATGTTTAATAGAAAAAATGGTGACAAAGAAGTAGATATAAAAAAATTAAATGATGTTATTGCGATGACTAAAAAAATATTAAGCATAGCTTATGTTTTTATTGTTATTGCTGGTATTTATGCTGCTACTTTAATTTTTAAAGAATGGAAAATTGGCGAATTCATATTAAATTTATTAAGAATAGTTTCTCCTCTTTTTATTGGTATTGTGGTAGCTTGGTTATTAGAACCAATTGTTAAATTTCTAAAAAATCATAAAATGCATAGAACTTTCGCAACAGCTGTTGTTTATATTATTTTAATTCTACTTATAGTTTTGCTTATGAGTGCTATAATGCCACTTTTATCTGAACAAATTAATGAGATTGTTAAAAGTATACCTGCTATATCTAATCAAGTTCAAGTATGGATTAATGATGTTTTTGATAAGATTGGTAATATTGATGGTATTGATATTAGTTCATTAAAAAGTGATTTATTTGTTAGATTAGAAGAAATTGGAAGTGATTTAACAAGTTCCTTACCACATTTAACAGTTAAAGTTGTATCCTCAGTATTTTCTGGATTAGGTTCACTTGTTATAGGTTTTATTATAGGCTTTTACCTACTTATGAGTTTTGATAACTTTAATGATGCTTTAATGAGTTTCGTTCCTAAGAAAAATCGTGATGATTTTAGAGGACTTGCTAATGAAGTTAATACTTCTTTAAGAAAATATGTTCAAGGTACATTAATTTGTGCATCATTTGTTTTCATACTTTCAACAATTGGTTTTTTCATTGCAGGACTAAAAGCTCCAATTTTATTTGGATTGTTCTGTGGTGTTACGAATATTATTCCTTATATAGGTCCATATTTAGGTGGTGCGCCAGCTATTTTAGTTGGTTTCTCACAAGGACCAGTTGTTGGTATTATTTCTACAATCTCAATTATTATAGCTCAATTCTTAGAAAGTAATATTTTAAATCCAATTGTTATGAGTAAAACTATGAAATTACACCCTGTAACAATTATAATTGGCTTATTAGTTTTTGGTCATTTCTGGGGTATGATTGGTATGTTACTTGCAACTCCAACTATTGCTGTTTTAAAATCAATTATTTTATTTCTAGATGACAAATATGATATTTTATCTTTTAATTAATAGGTGATGATAATGGAATTTGTAAACAAAAATCCTAAAATTTATATTTTGGCTGGTAAAGCTAGGGCTGGAAAAGATACTTGCGCTAATTTTATCAGTAATTATTATGAAAGTATTAATAAAAAAGTTTTATGTTTACAGTATTCAAGTTATTTAAAAGAATATGCTAAAAAAATAACACATTGGGATGGTTCTGATGAAACAAAACCACGTCAATTATTGGTTGATTTGGGTACTAATTTAATTAGAAAAAATTTGGATAGAAATATGATTGTAAGGCGAATGATTGAGGATTTATGCGTTATGTCTTATTTCTTTGATGTGATTGTTATTAGTGATGCAAGGTTACCAGAAGAATTGGATATGCCTAGAGAAAAATTTCAAAATGTAAAAGTTATTAATGTTATTAGGCCTAATTTTGAGAATAATTTAGCAGCTGACCAAAAGATAACATTAACAGAAATGGGTTTAGATAATTACCATAATTATGATTATACAATTACTAATGATAATACTTTAGAAGATTTAAAAAATAAAGTCGTAAAGATGTTAGAGGAGATGAATCAATGAAAAAATTAACGGGTAATGAAATTAGAAAAATGTGGTGTGAATTTTGGAAATCTAAAAATCACGACATTATTGAAAGTGCACCATTAATTCCTAAAGATGATCCAACTGTTTTGTGGATTAATGCTGGAGTAACGCCCCTTAAAAAGTATTTTGATGGAACAATTGTTCCAGAAAATAGAAGAATGGCAAGCATTCAAAAATGTATTCGAACTAATGATATTGAGAATGTTGGTCTAACAGCGCGTCATCAAACTTTTTTCGAAATGCTTGGTAATTTTTCTATTGGTGATTATTTTAAAAAAGAGGCTATTACATGGGCTTTAGAGTTTTTAACTGATCCTAAGTGGCTAGATATTTCTAAAGATAAATTGTATATGACCATTTATTCAGAAGATCGAGTTGCTTATAATACTTGGCGTGGTTTAGGTATTGAAAAAGAACACATAATTCTTTTAGAGAGTAACTTTTGGGAGATTGGGGCAGGACCTAGTGGACCTGATAGTGAAATCTTTTATGATCGAGGAGAAGCATATGATCCTAATAAAATAGGTTTAGATTTACTTCGTAAAGAAATAGAAAATGATCGTTATGTTGAAATATGGAATAATGTTTTTAGCCAATATAATGCTACTCCTGGATTAGATCGTCATGATTATCCTGAATTACCACATAAAAATATTGATACAGGTATGGGTTTAGAGCGTATGGCTTCAATTTTGCAAGAAGTACCAAGTAACTTTGATACTGATTTATTTATGCCAATTATAAATAAAATTTCTGAAATTAGTGGAATAAAATATGATGGTCAAATGGAATTTAAAATTATAGCTGATCACATTAGAACTATAACTTTTGCCCTTTCGGATGGCGCTAATTTTGGTAATAATGGACGTGATTACATTTTAAGAAGACTTCTTCGTCGTGCCGTTAGATATGGTAAAAAAATTGGTATTGAGAGAATGTTTGCTAGCGATTTAGTTCCAGTTGTTGCTGAAGTTATGTATGATGCTTATCCATATATTAATGAAAAAATAAATATGGTTATTCAAAAAATTAATACGGAAGAAGAATTATTTAATCGTACTTTAGTTAATGGCGAAAAACGTTTACAAGAATTATTTATGAACGAAGATAAAAAAATAAGTGGTGAGGATGCTTTTAAATTATATGATACTTATGGCTTCCCATTTGAACTTACAGAGGAATATGCTAAAGAAAAAGGTTTTACTGTATCTAGAGAAGAATTCGAAAAGTATATGGAAGAACAAAAAGAATTAGCTAGAAGTTCTAGAGAAAATTATGATAGCATGAATATGCAAAATGAGGAACTTTTAAATTTTGAAAATGATAATGAATTTGTAGGTTATGAAAAGTTAGAAACTAAAACAAAAATTTTAAATTTATATGATGGTGAAAAATTTGTTGATTCTCTAACTAATGAGGGATATATAGTTTTAGAAAAAACACCATTCTATATTGAGTCTGGTGGTCAAGTATCAGATAAAGGTAATATTACTGATGGTAATATTAAAATAAAGGTAATTGGAGGATTTAAAGGCCCTAATAAACAATCATTCCATCAAGTTACATTTGCAGGAACTATTAAAGTTGGTGATAATGTCGTAGCTAAAGTTGATAGAAAATTTAGAAATAAAGTTTCGCGTAATCATTCAGCAACTCATCTTTTACAAAAAGCACTTCAAGAAATCTTAAGTAGTGAAGTACATCAAGCAGGTTCAAAGGTAGATAATAAAAGATTACGTTTTGACTTTAAGTACGATGGCGATATTTCGCATGAGCAATTAATTGAAGTAGAAAATTTAGTTAATGATAAAATTCAAAAAGATGTTTTGACAGTTATTCAAAATATGGATATTGATGAAGCTAAAAAAACTGGTGCCATGGCATTATTTGATGAAAAATATGGTAAGGTTGTTAGAGTAGTTAACATTGTTGATTCCACTGAATTATGTGGTGGAACACATGTTACAAAAAGCTCCGATATTGATCGTTTTGCAATTATATCTCTAGAATCAAAAGGTCAAAATGTTTATAGAATTGAAGCTACAACTGGGGATAATATTGAGAAAGAATTATTTGAACAAATTAAACCTTATAATGAAGATATGATGAAATTACTTAACAAGGCTAAAAAAATTGTGGCTGATGCTTCTAGTGAAGGGATCATATTAGATTTCAATGTTGAAATTAATAATGATAAGCCAAAAAAATATCAAGATATTCTATTTAATTTAAATGAACTTAATAATATTAAAAAGGCTGTTATGGATTTAGAAAAAGAATATTATAATGAAAAGTCTAAAAAATTATTAGAACATTTGGACGATTTCTTAGGAAAACAAAAGAATATTAATGGTATTAGTACCTTGATAATCAAAACAGAAAATTGTGATGTTCCTGTTTTAAAAGATATGTTAGATAAATTACAAAATAGAATTAATGGTTTTGTTTTTATAGCTAATGTTAATGAATCAAATGTTAATTATTTGGCAAAATCTTCAAAAGCATTAGTTGATAAAATTGACTGTGGAAAAATTGTTAAAGATGTATCAATTGAGTCTAATGGTAATGGAGGAGGCAGTAAAATATTTGCCTCTGGTGGTGGTAATAAAATTGATAAAGTTGATGATATCTTAATTAAGATTGAAAATATTATTACTGGGTTATAATATGGAAGAAAAGATTATTTTAAATATGCTTAAGGTAGAAGATTTTCTTTTTCCCTTAGCTACTAAAAGTAAAAATGCTATTCGTATAAATCCTGAGGAAAATGATATTCATCCACCTTTTTTTAGAGATACAGATCGTATTATACATACTTCTTCATATACTAGATATGCTGATAAAACACAAGTGTTTAGTAATACTGATAATGATAATGTTAGTCGAAGATTTATTCATGTTCAACTTGTTAGTAAGATAGCTAGAACTATTGGTAGAGCATTAAATTTAAATGAGGATTTAATAGAAGCTATAGCTCTTAGTCATGATTTAGGACATGTACCTTTTGGACATGTTGGAGAAGCCATTCTAAATGACCTTAGTTTAAAAAATAATCAAGGAAATTTTATGCATAATGTCCAAAGTGTTAGAAACTTAATGAATGTTGAAAATAATGGACAAGGGCTTAATATTACTGTTCAGGTTCTTGATGGTGTTTTATGTCATAATGGTGAATTTGTTCAAGATGAATATTATCCTAAGAAGAAGTCAGTAGCTGATTTTCTTAATGACTATAATAATTGTTATACAGAATCTAATTATTATAAAAAACTTGTTCCTATGACTCTAGAAGGTTGTGTTGTTAGAATTTCTGATATTATAGCTTATATAGGAAGAGATATCGAAGATGCGATAAATTTAGGTGTTATTAAAAAAGAAGATTTGCCTAAAGAGATAACTAGTATTTTAGGAAATAATAATAAAGATATTATTAATACTATCGTTATTGATATAATAACTAATAGTATTGATAAAGATTATTTAAAAATGTCACCTAGTATTTATGAGTGTTTAGTCAATTTAAAAAAATTTAATTATGAACATATTTATAGTAAAGCTAATAGTAAAGAAAAAATTAATGAGTATAAACTAATGTTTGAAACAGTATTTAATGGTTGTTTAGAACATATAAATAATGAAAATAAAGAAGCTTTAATATATGTCAATTTTATAAATAATATGTCAGATGAATATTTAAATAAAAATACTAAAGAAAGAATTGTTATTGACTATATTGCTGGTATGACTGATGATTATTTTATAAAAGAATATAATTTGATAAAAAGAATATGAATGCTAATTCATATTCTTTTATTAAAATTTTAATGTTATAATTTAATACAATGTAATAATCAGTGCTAGATTTTAAACATTCTTACAAAACAGTCACGACAAATTGAATTGAATATAGTATAATTAATTTGGTGAGATATTATGAAAATATTAATTATTGAAGATGATGATACCATTAGAAATGGTTTAAAATTTTATTTAGAACAAGAAAAATTTACTGTTATAGATGCTGATACTGCAGCAAAAGCTCTCACATTAATAGAAAATAATTTGGATTTGAATATTATCTTGTTAGATATTAATTTACCTGATAAAGACGGCTTTGATTTATTTAATGATATTAAAAAAATTAAAGATTTTCCTATTATCTTTTTGACAGCTAATGATTTAGAAGTTTCAGTAGTAAGAGGACTTGATATGGGAGCTGATGATTATATAACAAAACCTTTTAAAGCTAGAGAATTAGTTTCAAGGATAAAGAATGTTTTAAGACGAGTAAACAATAGTCAAGATAATAATATTATAACAATTAGGGATATTTGTATTGATTTAAAACAAGCTAAAGTTTTTAAAAAAGGAATTGATGTCATGTTAACAGCTCTTGAGTATAAAATACTTTTGACGCTTGCTCTAAATCCTAATACAGTATTTACAAGAGAAAAAATTTTAGCTGATATTTGGGATGTTAATGAAGATTATGTCAATGATAATACCTTAACTGTATATATTAAGCGAATCAGGGAAAAACTAGAAGATGATATAACTAATCCTAAAATAATTATTACAGTTAGAGGTATTGGTTATAGATTAGGTGAGGCTGATGTTAAAGAATAGCGAAGTAAAAAAATTATTAATTGTGAATTTGAGTATCCTTGGTTTATCAATTGTGTTTTGTTTTATTTTAGGAATTAATAGTTTTAATATCTATAAAAAAGAATTGATAAAAAATAATAGCAATATGATTGGAACTATTATTAAAAATCATCCTGAGTTAGAAGTAGAAATTATAAATAATTTAATGGAGAATGGTTTTGATAATTCAGAATATGGTTTAGAGATTCTAAATCGATATGGTTTAGATGACACTAAATATTTAGATTATTTAGCTAATAATCATAAATTAAAAACTGACTTACTTATATATAATATAAGTATTGTAGTTTTTATATTTATTGCTTATTTTATTATTCATTATATATTTTTAAAAAGACAATATGCTAAAATTAATAAAATAGATAAATATTTGGACAATATTTTAAATAACAATTATAATTTTGATATTAGAGATTATATGGAAGGTGACATCAGTAACTTAAAAAATGATATTTATAAAGTAACAGTTAGATTAAAAGAACAAAATGAATTATCTTTAAAAAATAAAAAAGCTTTAGAAGATACTTTAGCTGATATTTCACATCAAATAAAAACACCATTAACTAGTATGAATGTAATTAATGATATATTAATTGATAATGAATTAGATCATAAATCACAAATTGATTTTTTAAATAAAAATCGCAATCAATTAGAAAGAATTGAGTGGCTTGTTACAACCTTACTTAAAATATCAAGGTTAGATAGTGGTACAGTTGTTTTGAAAAAAGAAAAAGTAAACATTAATGAATTAATAGATAAAACAATTGAACCAATTAAAATATTAGCTGAATTAAAAAGTATAACAATTGAGACTAAAATAAATGGAGATTACTTTTATTTAGATTTTAATTGGACTGTAGAAGCTTTGATTAATATTTTAAAAAATGCCTGTGAACATACTAATAACGATGGTAAAATTTTAATAGAAGTATTAGATAATCCATTATACTTAAACATAAAAATAACAGATAATGGTAGTGGAATGAGTAAAGAAGAACAAAAGCATATTTTTGAAAGATTTTATAAAGGTGCGCATAATAAAGATAGTATAGGAATTGGTCTTAATATGGCTAAAAAAGTTATCGATTTACAAAATGGTAGTATTGATTGTATAAGTGATAAAAATGTAGGTACAACTTTTGATATAAAATTCTATAAAAAAGTTATTTAGGAGGATATTTATGAAAAAATTTTTAATTGGTTTAAGTGGTTTATTAGTTGTATTTATAATTGTTATAAGTTTTATGTTGCTAATTAATAAAACATTTTATCATAATAGTTATAAAACAATTAATAATAATGAAATATTTATACCAAGATTCTCTTATTTTGATAGCGAATGTTGTATGACAGCAGCTACATTCTATTCTTTAAAATCAAAACATTTATTAGATCAAGAAATAGATAAATATTTAAGTGATTTTACTTATTTTAATAACAATAGTACTTATGGTTATGTGAAAGGTGATTTATTTATTCAAAGTTATGAGGTTATTGATTTAGGTTTTTATCGAAAGATTGTTATTGTATATTAAGTTTTTAAAATATATTGTATGAATAAAAATGTTACATATTTAAAATAAATTCATCCAAATATCAAAGGTAAAAAAGACTAATAATGATGAAATTAATGCATGAATAATACGAGAAGTTAAAAATGGAAAATATTTAATTTTAGTATCACTTAAAATACTTATTATTTGCATATGGACACTTAAACCACCAAATGATATAATCATAGTTGAGAGAATACATTTTAATTTTAGTGGTATTTCTTGTAGACTAATATATTTTAATCCTTGGGTCATTTCGATAAAACCATTTAAAATACTTTGATGAAAGCTATTTAAATTTACATTGTTATCGATAATTGTCGTAATTACTAAGAACATGGTAATGACACCTAAGATTAAAATCAATGTATTAATACTATTTAGTAATGAATCAGTTATAATTTCGCCAAAACTTTTTTTTGTTTTGATACGTTTTTCACCAATTTCATTAATTACTTTTTTTAAAGATAGTTTTTTTGATTCATCTTTTGTTGGATAATAATTTCTAAAAATGATACCAATTACAAAATTACCTAAATAATGGCATATTAAAATTAGTAGTCCTACTTCTTTGTTATTTAAAAATAATAGAGATATTGTTCCTAAAATAAAAAGAGGATTAGAAAAATGGGTGAATGTTAATAATTTAGTAGCTTCTTTTTCATTAATTAGTTCTTTTTTGTGTAGTTCTCTAATGTATTTAGCGCTACTAGGAAACCCAGATATTAAACTCATAATAAGAGCGAATGCTCCAACTCCTTTAGTTTTAAATATTTTATTCATTATGGGTTTAAAAAGCTCACCAATTAGCTCAATAAATCCATAATTAATTAATAGTTCAGATAAAACAAAGAAAGGAAATAAAGATGGAAAAACATTTTCTTTCCAAATATTGAAAGAAAAATTAACTGCGTTTAAAATTGATTCTGATTTCGTTAAAATTTCTATAGCTACAAAAATTAAAGTAAGTAAAATTAAAATTGTATTAATTGTTTTTTTCATAAAATGTCCTCCACTCATATATTCTTTATTAGAAAGGAAAAGCCTATGTTTAGTAAATTATATGATAAAGTAAAGGAAATCTTTTTAAAAAATTATCGTTTTTTAATCTTTTTAATCGCAATTGTTATTCTTTTTACCATTAAGTTCCCCTATACAATTGACGCTCCTGGTGGTTATATTAATGTTACAAATCGAATTGAAATTGAAGAATCTTATGAGTCGGCTGGTAATTTTAATATGGCTTATGTTTCAGAAGTTAGTGCAACAATACCAACTCTTATATATGCATTAATAAATCCTAATTGGGATATATCAAAAAATGAAGATATATTACTAGAGAATGAGACAGTTGAAGATTTATTATTTAGAAATAAATTGGCTCTTAAAGAGGCGAATAATAACGCTATTATGGTAGCTTATGATAAAGCTGGGCGTGATTATAAAGTAATAGAACAAAACTTTTATGTGGCTTATTTAGATATTGAAGCAGAAACTGATTTAAAAGTAGGAGATTTAATTGTTGAAGTTGATGGTAAGAAAATAAATGATAAGTCTGAAATAAGTAAGATTATTACTCTAAAAAATAATGGAGAAGAAGTAAAATTTAAAGTAAAAAATAATAATAAAGATTATGAAAGAACTGCTATAGTTAAAGAAATAAATGGATCAAAGGCAGTCGGAATTGTTATATATGAATTGGTTGAATTAGAAACAAATCCAAAAATAAAAATTAAAAGTAATAGTTCCGAATCTGGCCCATCAGGCGGTTTGATGACGTCTCTTGCTATTTATAATTCTCTAGTTAGTGAGGATATTACTAAAGGTAATATAATTATAGGAACAGGTACAATTGATTCTAGAGGTAATGTAGGTAGTATTGGAGGAGTAAAATATAAATTGCTTGGTGCAGTAAGAGGTAAAGCTAAAATATTTATTGTTCCTAATGGCGAAAATTATTTAGAAGCAATAGCATTAAAAGAAAAAAATAATTATGATATTGAAATAGTTGGTGTTTCAACTTTTGATGAGGCTTTGAAATTTTTAAAGAATTATTAAAATAAAAATCTTAAAACTTTAAGTCTTAAGATTTTTTTTGTTTTAAAATAAAGAAATGAGATTTAGGAAAAATGCAATTGTTAACCAGATAAGATATGGAATTTGTAATTTTGCAGCTAGTTTGTTGTATTCTTTGAAGTAAGAAATCATATTAATTACTAAAATAATTAGTATAATGATGATTATCAAAGCTAAAAATTTTGCGTTTAAATTAAAATAGACTAAAGGCCATATAAAGTTAACAATTAATTGTAAATAATAAAGGTATAAATTTCCTCCATCACGTTTTACTAAGTAGCTTGAAATCCCCATTAAAATATAAAGAATAGTCCATACAATAGGGAAGACAATAGCTGGTATTATAAGACTATAATTGGTAGTATTTGAGATAAAACCAATTAACAAACCACCACCTAAAGGAATTAAAATAGATTTAATTAACTCTAAAATATTTGTTTTTATATCGATCACCATTATTATTTATGAAAAAAACAAGAAAAATATTCTATTCTTGTTTATCAACTGGCAAAATATCTTCTAATTCTAATGGTTTTAAATAAGGTTCTGTCCCTTTTAAATAGTATAATAAAGTTTTTTTATTTTCATTTGTAATTTCACCACTGATTGGGTCAACTAATACTCCAACAATATTTTCTGGAATCTCATACCACTTATCTTCTTTGTCTACTAAGTAATCTTCCATGGTATCAATCCACATATTTTTTACACCAGTACTTTCACCAGAGGCAACAACTGTATTATCATCGTATCCAGACCATATACCAACTAATAAATCAGGATTATAACCAAATATTAAGATATCAGTATCTGTAGTACCTGTTTTAACCGCATATTTATGTGTCATTTTATAAGCGATATTGTAACAAGTTGGATAACCATAATCAATAAAATCACTAGAATAAGAATTAGTAAGTAATTCGTTTAAAATAAAGACAGAATTTTGATTTAAAATTTGAACTGGTTCTTGTTTATATTCATACAAAACATTTCCATTCATATCTTCAACACGTTCAATTAGATGTGGTGTTACAGAATAGCCCATATTAGCGAATGAGGCATAAGCTTGCATCATTTCCATAATATTTATTTCTTCAGTTCCTAAAGCTAAAGATGGGATAGCTTCTAAAGAACTTTTTATTCCTAGTTGCTTAGCTGTATCTACTAATATTTCTTCACCTAAAAAAAGATTGGTTTTAACCGCATAGATATTATCAGAATAAGCTAAAGCAGCAGCTAAGCTTATTTCACGATTAGGATATTGGTCGCCAAAATTTTTAGGCGAATAAGTTTGATTTTCACTAAAAACAAAAGTTGTTTTAGTGCTATTAAAAGTTGTCGATGGCGTAAATCCATTTTCTAAGGCTGCATAATATAAAATTGGTTTCATAGTTGATCCCACTTGTCTTTTAGCTTTTGTTGCTCGATTAAATTGACTTTTAGAATAATCTTTACCACCAATTAAAGCCAAAACTTTACCAGTATTAGGGTCCATAGCAATACTAGCAATTTCTAAATTTTCATTAGTAATATTTTCTTTCATATTTTCTTCCATATCTTTTTGTAATTTTAAATCTAAGTTGGTATATATTTTTAATCCACCTGTTGTTAAAAAAGATGAAGGAATAGAATTTATACTTTTTAATTCATCAATAACTGCATCTTGATAATACATAAGAGTTGCTAAATTATTACGCTCTTCAACACCATAGTAGACTAATTCAGTATTATAAGCTTCTTCTTTTTCTTCTTCAGAAATATATTTGTTTTTAACCATCGAATTTAAAATTAAAAGTTGCCTTTCTTTAGCGGCTTCTTCATTTACTAAAGGAGAATATTCAGCTGGATATTTAGGAATTCCTGCTAAAATAGTTGCTTCTGCTAAAGTTAAATCACTAGCGCTTTTATTAAAATAATAATGTGATGCATTTTCAATACCAAAAATGCCACCATAATTAATGGTATTTAAATAACCTTCTAATATTTCATCTTTATTATAGTATGCCTCTAGGCGAATTGTAAGCCAAGCTTCATCAATTTTTCGATCCCAAGTTTTTCCAAAGTCCAAAAATAAATTTTTGGCATATTGTTGGCTTATAGTTGATGCACCTTGGAGCGTTTTTCTATTTGTTATGTTAATATAAAGAGCTTTAAAAATTCTTGGAAAGTCAAAACCTTTATGTGAATAAAAGTTTTTATCTTCAATTGAGATAGTCGCATTTACCATATATGGAGAAATTTGCTCTAAATTAATCCAATCATTAGAATTTCCTCCTGTAATTAGTTTATTTTCATTATCATATAAGTAAAAACTATTAGCGGCTCCAATATCTAGTTTTGGCCAAGTTCTAGCATATATATATAATCCAATATAAAAAATACTAGCTAAAGAAGCAATCACACTAGTGATTAAAATACATTTTTTAAAAATTTTCATATAATTCTCCCATCTTTGACTATATTTATTATTAGTTTTTTTAGTAAAAATATAAGTAAAATAATAGTATTTTTTTAAAATTAAAATTAAATATAAAAAAATTAAAAAAAAATAGTATCCTTTATTAAGATAATATGTTATAATTACTTGCAGTTAAGTTGGTGGTTTATTTGTGTCTAAAATAAAAATAAAAACAACAATTAATGGTAAAATAGTAGAATTTAAAGGAATAAAAAAACAAAATAGTATTATATATAAAGATAGTGATATTTTAGTTTCAATTATAATCGACAATATTTTAAAAATAAAAAGAGAAAACGATGAATTTAAATTAGAGTTAAATTTTATTAAAAATAAACAAACTAAAGTATATTATGTTCTTAAAAAGTATAATCAAAATTTAGAATTTTTACTGGAAACTAAAAAATTAGATATAGGTAAAAATTATATAGAGGTTTTATATCATATTGTGGATAGTAATGATGATGATATTAGTTTTATGTTAGAATTTGAGGAGATATAATGGAAATAAGAGATATAGTAAAAAAAGATTTATTTGCTGTTTTAAAGGACTATGTAACAGTTGACCAAATTTTAATTGAGCAGCCTAAAATAAAATCTTTAGGGGATTATTCAGTACCTTGTTTTAGTTATGCGAAAGTATTACATAAGTCGCCTAATGATATTGCTCTTATGATTAAGGAAAAATTAAATTCAGATAATTATACTAAAATTGATGTAGTAAATGGTTATTTAAATTTAACTATAAGTGATAAATTATTAAATGATAAATTAAGACATATGTTTAAGGATGAAAAATTTGGTATTGATATGCCTACCAAAAAAGAATTATATTTTTTAGATTATGGTGGCCCTAATGTAGCAAAACCTTTACATGTTGGACATTTACGTACAGCTATTGTTGGGGAGAGTATCAAACGAATTATTGAGTATATGGGTCATAAAACAATGTGTGATGTACATTTAGGTGATTATGGTTTGCAAATTGGCGAAGTAATTTATGGTATGATACGTGATAATAAAAAAATCGAAGATTTAGACATAACTTATTTAGATTATATTTATCCTGAAATGAATAGACTATGTAAAGAAGATGAACAATTAAAACAGAAGTGCGCAGAAATAACAAAAGAATTACAAGATGGAAATCCTTTATATCAAGCTTATTTTAAAAAGATAAGAGAAATTTCTGTTGCTGATATTAAAAAGAATTATGATTTTTTATCAGTTAAATTTGATTTATGGCAGGGTGAAAGTGATGCCTACCAGTATTTAAAACCAGTTGAAGATATTTTAGAAAAACAAAATTTATTAACTAAAAGTGATGGTGCTTTAGTAGTTGAGGTTGCTAGTGATGATGATAAGAAACCATTACCACCACTTGTGTTTAAAAAAAGTAATGGAGCTTATTTATATGCTTCAACTGATTTAGCTACGATTTATGAAAGGGTAACAAAGTATAATCCCGAACATATATTGTATATAGTTGATAATAGACAAGATTTACATTTTTCTCAAGTTTTTAGAGTTTGTTCAAAAGCAAGTATTTGTGATACTTCTAAACTAGAATTTTTAGGTTATGGTACTGTTAATGGTAGTGATGGTAAACCTTATAAAACAAGAAATGGCGATACTCCAAAATTAGAGAATTTATTTAAACAAGCTAAGGAAATATTTGTTGCTAAAAAAGAAACAAATAAAGATATGAGTGAAGAAGATATTGATAAAATAGTTAACGCAATTTTAAAGTTTGCCGATTTAGAGAATGCTCGTGAAAGAGATTATATTTTTGATTTAGCAAAGTTTTCTGATGTTGTAGGTAAAACAGGACCTTATATTTTATATACATATCTTCGTATTAATAAAATGATTAAAAATAGTAATATAAACGAATTAACGGACATTATATATAATGATGTTGATAGAGATTTGAGAGTAAAAATAACAAATTTATCTTCTGCTTTAAAAAATGCTTTTGAAGAAAGAAAACCTAATTATATTGCTGATTATTTATATGAACTTTGTGTTTTAACAAATGTATTTTATCAAAATAATCATTTAAATAATTTAAGTGATAATATAAAGAAAAATGATTGGATTTATGTCTTAACATTAACAAATAAAATAATAAAGCAATTATTAAATTTATTAGTGATTGACATTCCTACAATAATGTAATAATATATTAACGGTAACGTTAAACAAGCTAAAATGTGGAGGGAAAAATTATGAGTTTAAAAGAAATGACAAAAGAAGAATTAGAGGTTCTTTCTTATACTGATTTAACTTATATGTTACTTAAAGAAAATAAAAAAACAATGACAACACCAGCAATATTTAAATTAATTTGTGAATTATTAGATTATACTGATGAAGAATATGCTGCTAAAATAGGTGACTACTATACATCTTTAACAATTGATAAAAGATTTGTGCTTTTAGATAATGCTGAGTGGGATATACGTGATAATCATAAAATAGATATTATTGTTGATGATGATGAAGATGAAGAAGATATTGAAGAATCTGAAGAGACTGAGGATGAAGAAAACGAAGAAGTTGATGATTTAGAAACAGAAGAAGAAATTAACGCCCTTGATGATGATTTAGATGATGTTGATGATGATTTAGAAGATTTAGCTATTATTGATGATGATGAATCTGAAGAAGAATAAAAATTAATTATTATAAATACTTAAATATGATATGTAGTTTAAATATCATATTTTTTTTAATATTTATTTATAAAAAAATTAATTTCTGTTATAATTTTAATAGGTGGTAGTATGCAACAATATATGGAAGTTTTATTAAAAAAAATTAATTATCCAGAAGAAAAATATGATAATTTTAAAAACGCTAAAGTTGATAAAATAGTAGGTAATCATGATAAGACAAAATATATATTTTATATTATAATTGATAATATGTTGAGTGTTTCTGATTATTTGGAATTTGTAACTTTATTAGAAAATGCTTATCAAGAATTATCAAGTATTGAAGTGTTATTTACAGTTTTAAATAAAAAAGATAGTGACATAAAAGATTATTATAAAATACTAATTAAAAAAATAGCGGCATCTTCAAAACTTATAGAAGGATTAGCTGATTTAAAAATTGAAGTAATTGATAATAAATTAGTAATTAATGCTTTAAATTTAGCGCAACAATTAAGAATTGATGATATTAAAGATAAATTAAGTTTGCTGTATAAAAAAATAGGGTATGAGGTAAATATTTCAGTTAATGTTATAGAGAATAGTGAAATAAAAAAAGAAATTGAAAATGATTTAAAAATAGATGTTCCTAAGGAGTTATTAGAAAGAAGTCCAGAAATTGTTAAAGAAGAAAAAAGAAAATGGGTTCCAGATAAAAACTATAAAAGACCACCATTAATTGTTGAACCAGATAATCCAGATATTGTTTTTGGTAAAAAAATAGATGATAAAGCTGTTAGATTAGATACTATTTCTTCGACTGGGACAGTTATTGTTGAGGTTGAAATATTTGGTAAAGATGCCATTGTAACTAAAAAAGGACTTAGAATTATAACTTTAAAGTTGACTGATTATACTGATAGTATTTATGCGAAAATTTTTGTTAATGAGGAAGAAGAATTTAATATAATAGATAAAGCTTTAAAAGTTGGAAATTGGTATAAGATAAAAGGTAGTGTAAAAAATGATGAGTATTCCAAAGAATTAACTTTAAGTGCTACTGATGTTAATAATTTTAAAGTTGAAAAACAAGAATTAGTTGATGATGCTGATATAAAAAGAGTTGAACTTCATGCCCATACAATGATGAGTCAAATGGATGGTATTACTAAGCTGGATTTAGGTAAACATACTTGTGAATTAGTTGAAAAAACAATTAAAATGGGTTATCGAGGAGTCGCAATTACAGACCATAGTGGTTGTCAAGCTTTTCCAATTTCTTTTGGAATTATTAAATCACACAATAAAAAAATAAGAAGTGGAATTAAAGCTAAAATTGAAGAGTTAGAAAATTCTTTATTAGAAGAGACAGATAATAATAAAAAAGATGAAATCAATACTGAATTAGAAAAAAATAAAGAGTTGCTAAAAAATCCACCAATTTTTAAAGGACTATATGGTACAGAACTTACATTAGTTGATGATACAGTAAATATTGTTGTAAGACCAACCAATGAAAACCTTATTGATAATACTTATGTTGTTTTCGATACTGAAACAACAGGTTTTAATGCTGGTGGGGCTGACCAAATGATTGAAATTGGTGCAGTTAAAATTAAAGAAGGAAATATCATAGAGCGATTTGATGAATTGATTGACCCAGGCAGACATATACCAGATAGAATTACCGAACTTACCTGTATTACTGATGAGATGGTTAAAGGTAAAGGCAATGAAGAAACTGTTACTCGTAAATTTTTAGAATGGGCTGGTAATTTACCAATGGTAGCTCATAATGCCAAATTCGATATATCATTTATTGAGATGGCTATGAAAAAATATGACCTGGGTGTATTTACTAATACAGTTATTGATACATTGGAGTTATCACGTACCTTAGACCAAGGTTATGCTAGACATGGTCTTTCGGCTTTAGTTAAAAGATACAATGTTCCTTGGGAAGAAGATGCGCATCACCGTGCTGATTACGATGCCGAGGGAACTGCTTTAGTTTTCCATAAAATGTTGAAAAAATTAGAGGCTCAAAAATTTGAGAAAATTAGTGATTTAGATAAATTAATTTCTAAAGATGAAATTTATAAATTTGGTCGTACTTATCATTTTAATGCGATTGCTTTAAATAAAGAAGGTTTAAAAAATTTATTTACAATTATATCATTAGCTAATACAGTCTATTTATATAAAACACCAAGAATTTTAAGAAGTAAATTAAATGAACTTAGAGATGGATTATTAATTGGAAGTGGCTGTTACGAATCGGAAGTCTTTAAAGAAGCTAGAAGCAAAGAAGGGGAAGAGTTAACTAATATAATTAATTTTTATGATTATGTTGAAGTTCAACCACCAGAAGTTTATGATCATTTAATTCAACTTGGTGATTTTAAAGATAAAATAGAGTTACAGAATCATATTCGTAAAGTTATTGATGCAACTATATCAGCTGGAAAAATTATTGTTGCAACAGGAGATGTCCATCATTTTTATAGGGAAGATAAAATTTATCGTGAAATTATTGTTAATCAAAAAGTACCTGGTGGTGGTCGTCATCCACTTGCTAAAAATGACATTAAAAGTATTCCATCACAACACTTTAGGACAACTAGAGAGATGTTAGATGACTTTTCATTTTTGCCTAGTGATTTAGCCTACCAAATCGTTGTTACTAATACTAATAAAGTATTAGATATGGTTGATGAATTAGAAGTTATTCCTGATACTGGTGGAACACCATTTTCACCAAGAGTAAAAAGTGATGATGAACAGTCTTATCTTGATTGCCCACGTGTTGTAACAGATTTAGTTTATAATAAAGCCGAAGAATGGTATGGAAATCCATTACCATATTCAATTGAAGAACGTATTGCTACTGAGTTATATGGTGATGTTGTTTTAACTGCAATTAAAAATGATTTAAAAGATGAAAATTTAGATGAGCAACAATTGAATGTTGAGGCTTTTAAACGTCTACATGAAGTAATTTTAAAAGGTTCGGATGATGTTAAGAACTTAGTTCGTGAATATATTAAAAAAACATCTGAAGAAGAACTTAGTGATAAAGATGTAGAAAAGAATTTAAAAAAATCATTAGGTGGTGTTATTGGTGCTGGATTCGACCCTATTTATTTGATTGCGCAACGACTTGTTAAACACTCAAATGACGAAGGATTTTTAGTTGGATCGCGTGGTTCGGTTGGTTCTTCATTTGTTGCTACCTTAATGGGTATAACTGAGGTTAATC
This sequence comes from uncultured Muribaculaceae bacterium, assembly GCA_964408085.1. Taxonomy (GTDB): domain Bacteria; phylum Bacillota_I; class Bacilli_A; order RF39; family UBA660; genus CAJLIR01. The sequence continues at coordinate 22,753 of CAYOYB010000013.1, forward strand.
CACTGGCTGCTCATTATCGATGTGGTAAGTGCAAATGTAGTATTTTTGAAGACGATACAGGTAAACCTCTTGGAGCAGATTATTCATCAGGATTTGATTTACCAGATAAGATGTGTCCTAATTGTAATATACCATTAATTAAAGATGGACAAGATATGCCTTTTGCAACATTTTTAGGATTTAATGCTGATAAGGTTCCTGATATTGACCTTAACTTTTCCGATTTAAATCAAGCTAGTACGCATGCTTATACCAAGGTTTTATTTGGAGCTGATAATGTTTATAGAGCAGGGACAATAGGTACTGTAGCAGATAAAACAGCTTTTGGATTTGTTAAAGGTTATTGTGAAGATAAGAATATTGTTATGCGAACAGCTGAGGTTGAAAGATTAGCTATTGGTTGCACAGGTGTTAAAAGAACAACTGGTCAACATCCAGGTGGAATCGTTGTTATACCTGATTATATGGAATGTTTTGATTTTACACCATTCCAGTTCCCAGCTGAAGATCCAACTTCTGCTTGGCGAACAACACATTTTGATTATCACTCAATTGAAGAATGTGTTTTAAAGCTTGATATTTTAGGTCACTCTGACCCAACACAACTTCGTTTAATTCAATTACAGTCTGGCACTGATATTATGAAAGTGCCACTAGATGATAAAGATACAATGAGTATTTTTACATCAACAAAAGCCTTAGGTGTTACAAAAGAACAAATCATGTGTAATACTGGGACACTTGGAATTCCTGAGTTTGGAACACCATTTACGATTCAATTAGTTGAAGATACAAAACCAACAACTTTCGCAGAATTAGTAAAAATTTCTGGGTTATCCCATGGAACTGATGTATGGCTTGGAAATGCTAAAGATTTATGTACTCCTGATGAGAATGGCAACATCATGGTACCATTTAAAGAGACAATTGGCTGTCGTGATGATATTATGGTTTATTTGATGTATAAAGGTGTTAAGCCAATTAAAGCCTTCAAAATTATGGAATTTGTACGTAAAGGTAAAGCCAGTAAAGATCCAGAAACTTGGAAAGGCTTTGTTGAAATCATGCAAGAAGCAAATATTCCAGAATGGTTTATTGAATCATGTCGAAAAATTAAATATATGTTCCCTAAAGCCCATGCTGCTGCTTATGTCATTAGTGCCTTTAGAATAGCTTGGTATAAAGTTCATATGCCAGTTTATTTCTATGCATCATGGCTTTCATCAAAGGCAACAGATGTTGATCTAGAGGCAATGATTGGTGGTTATGATTCTATTAGAAAAAAGATTATTGAAATTCAAAATAAAGGTTATGAAGCTACTAATAAAGAATTAGGACAACTAGAAAGTTTAAAAGTTGCTTTAGAAGCGACAGCACGTGGTATTAAATTTTTAAATGTTGATTTATATAAAAGTGAATCAATTGTTTGGGTAGCTAAAAATGATACAGAAATATATCCACCATTTAATGCGATTGATGGACTTGGAGATACAGTTGCTAATAACATCGTTGAAGAAAGAGAAAAACAAGAGTTTTTAAGTATTGAGGATTTACAAAAACGTGCTAAAATATCAGGAACATTAATTGAGAAAATGCGAATGATGGATATATTTGAAGGCATGGATGAATCTAGTCAATTATCATTATTTTAAAGAATATAGTTAAATGCTATATTTTTTTGTATACAATAATTAGTATTTTAAATTAGCAATCATTTTTTAACGTTATAAAATGTTGCAAATTATTTGATTTTCTAATAATATAAATGCTATTTTAATATTAGAAGAGGTGTTTTTAGATGGAAGAAAATCAAAATGTAGAAAATCCTAATATTTCTAATGAAGAAACTATTAGTAACGGTGAGTTAATTGATATTGTTAGAAAGTTAAATTCTGATAATGAAGTTATATTGCGTGCACTTTTTGATAAAATTGATAGAGCAGAAGATAGAAGATATGAAATAGTAAAAGTTAGGCAGGAAATAGATAGTTCAATGAATAAAGCCTTTAAAAATGCATTTATGTGTGGTGTTGGCGCTTTAGCTTTTATGTCATTCGCACAAATTGCAATTCAAAAGTTAGGGATGCCAAATATTCTTGAAAGTATGAACAATACTACAAATTATTTTATTAATGGTGATTTTACTAGAGGTTCATTTGACAATTCGCTTGGTTTTATTAGAAGTTCACTTGACAATTTACAAAATTATATTCAGGTTGTCTTTGGACCATTAAATGAATGGTTAACATTAGATAATTTGAAAAATTTCGTTTCAGAAATTGGACCTATTGGGAGTATGGCTGGATTAGCATCTGTTTTTTATGCAAAAAACGTTTTAAAGAATTTGAAAGAATGGAACGCAAAAAATCGTGAATTAAATATTATGCGAAAAACTATGCCAGAAGATGTAGCCAATACTAAGAAGGCAATGGCAGAATTTAGTTTGAGTTTAACATTACAAGCTATACGTAATCAAAGAGGTCAAATTTTTAATTATATAAAAAATTGTTTTAATAGGCAAAGTTTAAAATTTGATAATCAAATATCAGAACCAAAGTCTGTAGCAGGTTTTAATAATCCTTCAGACCCTATTCTTAACTCATCAATGAATGATTGCAACATTGAAAAAGAAAATGATAGTGATGAATTAAATAATGATTCAAAATTAGGAAGGAGCAGATAATATGTTGGAAGCTGGAACAGTTTTGGATTTAGACGATAATAATTCATATGCAGTGATTTCAAATGTTGAGTATAATAATAAAGAATATTTGTATTTAGTTGATTTAAATGATAATTCAAATATGATGTTTGTTGAAAAAATTGGTAATGAGATTGTACCTATTAATGATACTAAATTAGCTAAAAATTTAATTTTAGTGATGAATGAGAAAATAAATAACATTTAATACTGTTATTTTTTTCTTGTAATAAAATTATTTGTTAAATTAAGAATTTGCGTTATAATTATATAGAGGTGAATTATATGCCAGAATTACCAGAGGTAGAAACAGTTAAAAATACATTAAAAAGACAAGTATTGGGTAAAAAAATCGTAGATGTTAATATTTTTTATCCTAATTTAATAGAATTTCCAACTGTTGATGAATTCAAAAAACAAATAATTAATCAAACAATAACTGATATGAAAAGACGTGGTAAGTGGTTAATGTTTGAACTTGATGATTATTTTTTATTAAGTCATTTAAGAATGGAAGGAAAATATTTAATTAGAAAAAAGGGTGATGAGGTTACTAAACATGAGCATATATCGTTTCTTTTTTCTGATGATACAGAACTTAGATATCAGGATGTTCGTAAATTTGGAAGAATGCATTTAATAAAAAAATCTGAGATTAATGATAGAAAACCATTAAATGAGTTAGGTCTTGAACCATGGGATTCTAATTTAACTATAGAGTATTTAAAAGAAAAATATAAATCTAAGAAATTACCAATTAAAACAGTTATTTTAGATCAGAGTATTATTGTTGGAATAGGTAATATTTATGCTGACGAGATATTATTTTTAAGTCATATAAATCCTTTAAAAAAATGTGTTGATTTAACTGATTTAGAATTACAAAATATTATAGATAATACCAAAAAAGTCTTAGATTTAGCTATTAAAGATGGTGGAACAACCATTAGAAGTTATACATCTAGTGAAGGCGTGCATGGTAGATTTCAACAAAATTTAAAGGTTCATAATAAAGAGAATACTCCTTGTTCTATTTGTAATACTAATATTATTAAAATTAGAGTTGGTGGTAGGGGAACTTGCTACTGTGAAAATTGTCAAAAATTATAGGTGTAAAATGAAGAAAAATTTAATTATTTATATAAGCACAATTGTTTTATCAATTTTGTATATAGTTTTATTAGGTAATTTATTTTGTAAAGATTTAGATTTATTTCAAAATAGTGATGATATCGTAAAGGCAAAAGTAATAGAAATAATAGATACAGATTTAAATGAATACAAGATAGGAAATGAAATTCATAAACAAAAAACAATTTATTTTAAAGCTAAAATTCTATCTGGTGATGACAAAGGTGAAATTGTTGATGCAGCTCAACAAATTAATGATTTATATGCTGGTCAGCAAGAAGAAATTGTTAATGGTAAAAGAATACTATTAATGGAAATGTATGGTACAAATGAAGCTGATTATATAATGACAGAATATGTAAGAACTGATTATTTATTTGTGCTAGGAGTTATATTTGTAATATTTTTAATTGCTTTTGGATATAAAAAAGGAGTAAATACAATCATTTCTTTAGTATTTACGTGCTTAGCTATTTTTGTAGTTTTTATACCTGCAGTTTTATCAGGACATAATATTTATTTATGGTCGATTATAACTTGTTTATTTGTTATTACTATGACACTTTTATTAATTAATGGTATTAGTAAAAAAACATTGTGTTCAATGATTGGTTGTATAGCTGGAATTTTTTTAACAGCTTTATTAACAATTATTATGACAAAAATTATGCATTTAACAGGTCTAGTTGATGAACAATCTTATTATTTGCAACTTGCAGATACTAGCCAACCATTTGATTTGATAGCAATGGTTTTTGGTGGAATTATTATTGGAGCAGTAGGTGCGATTATGGACGTTGCTGTTTCTTTATCAGCTTCTTTATTAGAAGTTTACGAAAAAGCTAAAGAAAAAGATAAAAATATTAAATCATTAATGAAGTCAGGAATAACAATTGGTAGAGATATGATGGGAACAATGTCTAATACCTTGGTAATGGCCTATATTGGTAGTTCCTTATCAACAACATTATTACTTTTAATATATAGTGGTTCTTTAATGGAATTATTAAATAGAGAAATGATTATTGTTGAATTATTACAAATAATGGTTGGTAGTTTTGGTTTATTACTTACAATACCTTTAACTTCTTTAATTTGTTCACTTATATATTGCAAAATGAAAAAAGTTTAATTTTAATTACTGAATATTTATTCAGTAATTTTTTTATCAAAAAAAACAGGTTAAACCTGTTTCTTTAAGCAGCAACTTCTTCAATAGTTTCAACGTCGTTACTGAATTTTTTTAATGTTCTTAATTCTCTAGCGCTAATTTTAATTTTAGTACCATCAGCTAATGTTATTTTTTGTAAATTTGGTTTTTGTGCATGTCTTGTAGCATTACAAGCATGACTTCTTCTATTTCCAAATAAAGGTTTTTTATTAGTTATTTTAGTAGCCATTATTATCTCCTCCTTCAAGTTTTTTTCCCTATGCCTTATAATTTTACTATATTATTTAGAATAAGTCAAACATTTAATATGATTTTTATTAAAAATATATTAATAATCAAACAAATGTTTATATTGATGATTGTTTATGCTATAATAATTATATGAATGTTGATAGTAAATATGCGTAATAATAGGTTATGAAATAAGAATATTATAAACTAAAATAAAAGTAAAGGAGGGATTTTATGTATACACCACTTTATATTAAGACAGAAAATACTTTATTAAGTAGTATGATTAGTATTGATGCTTTAATTGAATTCGCTAAAAAAAATGACATTAAATCTCTTTCTATTACTGATAATAACATGTATGGTGTAATGGAATTTTACCATAAATGTATTGATAATAATATTAAACCAATAGTTGGTTTAGAAGTTACATTAGATAATAATAAATTTTTATTATATTGTTTAAATTATAATGGTTATAAAAATTTAATCAAAATTGCTACATCTTTGAGTGATAATAGTTTGGATTATGATTTTTTAAAGGAGTATAATAATGATTTATTATGTATTGTACCATCACAAAGTATTGATAACTTATATCAAAAATTAGAAGGTATTTTTAAATTTATATATAAAGGCTATAAGGATTTAACTGAACGAAAAAATTTATTAGGTGACAATCTAATTTATATAAATGAAATTTTATATTTAAATAAAAATGACAGTGGTTATTATAAATACTTATTAGGTATAAAAGATGGCATTATTTTAGAGCAAGTTAATTATACAAACAATAATAATTACCTATTAACTTTAGATGAAATAAAAAAAATATATCCTAATGATTTAGAAAATAATTATAAAATAACTGAACTTTGTAATTTAAAATTAGAATTTAATTTAGATTTGTTGCCAGTTTATGATTGCCCAAATAATATGGATAGTTTTGAATATTTAAAACAACTTAGTGTTGAAGGATTAAAAAAAATATTTGGTAGTCAAGTATCTAAAAAGTATATTGATAGATTAAAATATGAATTGGATATAATTAATAAAATGGGATTTTGTAATTATTTTTTAGTTGTATATGATTATGTAAAATTCGCTAAAGAAAATAATATTTTAGTAGGACCAGGTAGAGGTAGTGCTGCTGGCTCATTAGTTTCATATTGCTTAAATATAACAACGGTAGATCCTATTAAATATGACTTATTATTTGAAAGATTTTTGAATCCAGAAAGAATTAGTATGCCAGATATCGATATTGATTTTGAATATGATAGAAGAGAAGAAGTTATTGATTATTGTAGAAAAAAATATGGTCAGAAGAAGGTTGTTCCAATTATTACTTTTGGGACATTAGGTGCGAAACAAGTTGTAAGAGATGTTGGGCGTGTTATGGATATAGATTTAAATATCGTGGATAATTTGGCTAAATTGTTAGATTCTAGACTATCACTTAAAGAAAATTATAATAAGAATATTAAAATAAAACATTTACTTAACGTTAATAAAGATTTATTTAACTTATATAAAATTGCCGCTAAATTTGAAGGTCTAAAAAGACATAAAACAATTCATGCAGCTGGTGTTGTGATGTCTAAGTATGATTTAGATGAAATAATTCCTTTAGATATGCATACTGATGGTTTTTATCTAACAGGTTATTCGATGGAATATTTAGAAGAAATTGGTTTACTTAAAATGGATTTTTTAGCTTTAAGAAATTTATCAACCATTACTGATATTTTAAATCAAATTAATGAAAATAAAAAAATAGATTTAACGTTTGATAATATACCACTAAATGATGAAGAAACAATAAAGATTTTTACTAATTGTTATACATTAGGAATTTTTCAATTTGAATCAACAGGTATGATGAATTTTATTAGAAAATTTAAGCCAGACTGTCTTGATGATATTATTGCCTCATTAGCTTTATTTAGACCAGGACCAATGAAAAATATAGATACTTATATTAAAAGAAAACGTGGTTTAGAAAAAGTTGATTATTTGCATCCAGATTTAGTAGATATATTGAAACCAACAAACGGAATAATTGTTTATCAAGAACAAATTATGCAGATTGCAGTAAAACTTGCTGGATATAGTTTAGGTGAAGCAGATGTTTTAAGGAAAGCTATGAGTAAGAAAAAGGGCGATGTCTTATTAGCAGAAAAGGATAAATTTATTAATAGAAGTGTCAGTCGTGGTTATGATTATAATATCGCTAGTAAAGTATTTGAATTTATTTTGCGATTTGCTGAATATGGTTTTAATAAAGCTCATTCTGTTTCTTATGGAATAATTGCTTATAAAATGGCCTATTTAAAAGCACATTATAAAGAATACTTTATGAAAAGTTTGCTTTCTAGTGTTATGGGAAGTGAATCAAAAACTAAAGATTATATTTATGAATGTAAATTATTAGGTATTGATTTATTAAGTCCAGATATAAATTTAAGTACTGATGAATATTTAATTTATCAGAATTCGTTGCGATATCCTTTATCTGGTATTAGAAATATTGGTGGAGTTATTACGACAACAATTCTTAATGAAAGAAAAAAAGGACAATTTATTGACATATTTGATTTCGTAAAGAGAATGTATGGGAAAAGTATTAATAAAAAAAGTTTACAAACTTTAAATCATGCTGGATGCCTAGTTAATTTTGGTTTAAATGAACGAACTATTGATGAAAATTTAGATTTAATTATAAATTATGGTGAAATTGGTGGATTATTAGATAATGATGAATCATTAAAACCAGTTTTAAATATTGCGACTGAATATTCAAATAAAGAGTTGATGAAAAATGAATTTGAAGTATTTGGCTTTTATTTAAGTAAGCATCCTGTTACAGAATATAAAGTTAAATATAATACAATTAATTTAAGTGACATCAATAATTATTTTGATAAATTTGTTGATATTGTCGCTTATGTAGATAAATTAAAAATAATTAAAACAAAAAATAATGCAGAAATGTGCTTTATAACAGGTAGTGATGAAGTAACAAATCTTGATATTGTTTTATTTCCAACTATTTATGAAATGTATAAAAATATTGAGGTTGGGGATATCATAAAAGTGAATGGTAAAGTTGAAAGAAGATTTGATAAATATCAATTAGTTGTGAGTATTTTAGAAGTGATAGAATAAAAAATATCTCAATCGAGATATTTTTTGCTTTCTTCTTCAATAATTTTATTATTTTCTATTAATCGTTCATTATCTGGCGCCATTTCTAACGCTTTATTTGAAAAAAATAAAGCCTCTTTCAAATTATTTTGATAAAAATTACTAATAGATAGTAAATCATAAATAGTATAATCCCAACTAAATGTTTCATTAATATAGCATTTTTCATGATTTACAATTTTAAGAGCTTCATTACAATATTTTGTGACTTCTGGCCAGTTTTCTAATTTATATTCAAGCATAGCCCTTTCTACATAGGGATCTCTTAAATATGGCGTTTCATTAATTGCTTTATCAAGCCACATTTTTGCTTCATCAAATCGATTTAGATTTTGATATGACCTAGCAATAAAGCGCATCGAAGCTGATCTTTCGTCTTTCCAGGTTGCAGATTTAAGACTTAGGTGTTTTATTAAAGTATCAATACACTCATTCCATTTTCCGTAATACATATACTCTCTACCTAAATAGTGCATATTTCTATCATCTTCTGGATCTTCTTTGACAGATAATTCCAAAAGAGGTAAGTAGCTACTTCTTGACTTTGTTTTATCTGGGTAGTGATTTAGAGTAATATCAGTGAGCGTAATAAAATTTTCTAAATCTTCACCTGTATAAGTTAATATTTCATGAACAGGATGTGTCCATTTATAATTATTTCTTTCATGTATTTTTTCAATATAAAAGTTGACAGCTGGATTACCATATTCATCAAAACTCCAATTATAGTTGTATCTAGCCCTAGTAACATTATCATCCCAAACTTTTTCTAATTTTTCTCGCCAACCACTTTCAAAAACTTCATCTAAATCAGTACAAACACAAATATCTACATCTTTTGGTACCATTTCTAATGATTTATTACGCGCTACATCAAATCGCCATGGACTAATTTTGGCATTTTCGACAATAACGCCATTTTCTTTTAATTTCTTTATTGTATCATCTGTAGAACCAGTGTCTAAAACATAAATTTGGTCAGCCTCATTCATGGATTTAACCCAGCGCTCAACAAATTTTTCTTCGTTTTTACTTATGGCATAAACACATACTTTATATTTTTTCATGTCATCACCCTTCAATATTATAATATGATTGAGTAATTAAAAAGGGTGCTTATAAAAACTATATTTACGTAATTTTAAATAATTAAATTTGGTTAATTTTTAACTTTACATACTATGATTCTTTATATATAATTATAATGTAGAGTACGAGGTTAAAAAAATGAATAGTAGTAAGAAGTATTATAAAGATATAAATTTAATTAGATTATTAGCTTGTATTGCCATTTTATTATATCATTTAAATATATTAAAAGGTGGTTATTTAGCTGTTTGTGTGTTTTTTGTTTTAAGTGGCTATTTATCTTGTATATCGACTTTTAGAAAAGAAAAATTTTCTTTATTATCCTACTATTCTAATAGATTACGAAAAATTTATGTACCATTACTACTGGTAGTATTTATAACAATTTCAGTCATATCTTTATTTCCAAATATCATATGGTTTAATTTAAAACCAGAAACGACATCTGTTTTATTTGGATATAATAATTTTTGGCAATTAGAGGCTAATCTAGATTATTTTGCTAGACATATCGATTCGCCATTTATGCATTTATGGTATATATCAATTCTTTTACAATTTTATTTAGTATTTCCTTTTATATATATTATTCTTCGTAAGATTGGTGATAAAATAAAAAAAATAATTCCATGTATTATCACTTTAATTTTAGCAATTGCTTTTTCTTTATATTTTTATAAAATGAATTTAACTAATAATATAATGACAACTTATTATAATACTTTTACGAGAATTTTTTCTTTATTATTTGGATTGTCACTAGGATTTTTTCATTCTTATTATGGCTCATTAGTTCCTAAAAAATTTAAAAATAATAATATGAATAAAATAATTTTTTATTTATATATTTTAGTTTTAATCTGTTTATTTATATTTATAGATGCTGAATCTAAATATTTTTCAGTTAGTATGTTAGCTACTACTTTAATTACAGTTAGGTTAATTGATTATGGTACAATTGTTATAAAAAATGAGTTATCTATTTTTGATAAGTTTATTAAATCTTTATCTAGTATAAGTTATGAAATATATTTAATTCAATATCCAGTAATATTTTTATTTCAGTATATAAATATTAATAGTTATTTAAAAATTTTTATAATAATAATTTTAATATTAATTTTATCCTACATATTACATTTTTTAATTAATAATAAAAATAAAATATTTAAATATAGTATAGGCGCAAGTTTTTTATGTTTCTCTTTATATGGTTTATATCAATATATTTTGGCAGCAGATTATACCTCAGAAATGAAACAATTAGAAAGTCAATTAGCTCAAAACCAAAAGATGATAGAACAAAAAAAAGCCCAATATGAATCGCAAATTAAGCAAGAAGAAAATGATTGGTTATCAACTTTAAGTGAATTCGAAAATGGCGAAAAAGAAATAGAGAATTTCGTTAGTAATTTATCGATTGTTGGAATAGGGGATTCTGTTATGCTAGGTGCAGTAGAGAATTTATATAAAGAATTTCCTAATGGTTATTTTGATGCGAAAGTATCGCGTACTGCTTGGGAAGCAATCACTATATTACAAGATTTACAAAATAAGAATATATTAGGTGAACCAGTTATTTTAAATTTAGGCGCTAATGGTGATTGTTCTTTAGAATGTAAGATAGAAATAATAGAAAAATGTGAAGGTCGCCAAATTTTTTGGGTAAATGTTACTAATGATAGTTCTGTAAAGGTTAATGATAAATTACTAACACTAGCTAATCAATATAATAATGTACAAATAATTGATTGGAATTCTATCTCAAGTGGTCATTCTGAATATTTTGTTGCTGATGGTATTCATTTAACAACGATAGGTAAAGAAGCATATACTAAGGCTATTTATGATTCTGTTTACCAATTTTATCTAGATGAATATAACAGTGAAAAAGAAAATGTTATAAAAAAACATGAGGAAGAGTTGAAAACCAAAATAAGTTTTTTTGGTAACGATATTTTATTGAATTCTTTTGATTATATACAAGCCAAGTTCCCTGACGCTAAATTTATTATAAATAATGATTTTAATTATGAATCATTAAAAGAAACTATAAAAGATGCTATAACTGATAATGCTTTAAGTTATAAAGTAGTCTTAGCTTTTGATAATAATGTTAAATTAAGTAAAGGTGAATATCAAGAATTAATAGAGCTATGTCAAGAACATGAAATATATATTTTAGCTACTAATGAGCAGTCTATAACTGATTTATCAAATTTTAATTATGAAAATGTTATTATTATAAATTTCTATAAAGAAATACAATTTTTTAAAAATTATTTAATGGCTGATGGAATACATTTGACTGATGATGGAAATAGAGGATTAAGCAATATTTTAGAAGATATGATAATTTTTAAAAGAGAAAAAATGTTATATCTGCCTGATAATAATTAACTAAATTTTTAATCAATATTTTGCTGACTAATTAATAGTTGGCAATTTTTATATCTTGTTATTAATTATATTTGGTTTGTAACTATTTAATTAAAATATAAAAAGGACTATGAATACTAATTCATAGCCCAAAATGTAATTTTTTATATATATTTAATTTAGTTTTTTAACACTTAATGTAGCATTAACACCAGATCCTAAAGTAACACCTACTGCTAATAGTGCAGAGATAGCCATATCAATTACTGCTCCAGCTGCTAAAGTTACAATAGCGCTTCCACTATATATAGATCCTACTCCAACAGATAATGCTCTTGAAATAACTGTGCTTGGAATATTTGTTCCATTATTTCTAATGGCAAGAGTTAATGTGGTTCCTACAGCAACAGATATGTTACTATAATAGTTTATTTCATAAGTCCCAGCTTGTGCAACTGTAATACTATTAGTTGGTGTGTATGTGGTATTTAAATTAGGCATTGTACTAGGTAATGGTACTTGAGTTTGTGTTCCAATACCTAAGTTAAGTGTTTGACTTGCATCACTATATTTTCCACCATAAGCTGCAAGACCTGCTGATGGTCCAGTTGGACCAGTTGCTCCAGTAGGTCCGGTTGCTCCAGTAGGTCCAGTAGCACCGGCTAATCCTTGAGGCCCAGTTGGCCCGGTAGTACCAACTAATCCTTGAGGACCAGTAGGTCCAGTAGCACCAACTAATCCTTGAGGACCAGTAGGTCCAGTAGCACCGGCTAATCCTTGAGGACCAGTAGGTCCAGTAGCACCG
>CAYOYB010000014.1:0-34088 GCA_964408085.1 uncultured Muribaculaceae bacterium
TAATAAGTGTTATAATAAACCTGTAGAGAACTTAAGCAAATTTGAAAGATGTTGTCTACTTTTAATGGCAGAAACAAAAGAGTTTGCACTTAAAATAGCAGGGAATGATAAAATAATGAAAAAAGTATATGAAAAATTAGAAAGTTTAAATAGTGATGAACAAATTATAGGTTTATATGATGCTGAAAAAGAGGCAGAACGAGTTAAACAAACACAATTGTTAGGTGCTGAACGTAGTGGTATTGAAAAAGGCATTAAACAAAGAAATATTGAAATAGCTAAAAATATGTTAAATGAAAATATAGATTTAGATATAATTGCAAAAATTACAAATCTATCTAAAAAAGAAATAGAATCTTTAAAGTAATAGTTTTAAATTTTTAGGTTTTAAGTCAAAAAAACTAAAGATTAATTTTGAATCTTTAGTTTTTCTTTTATTTTTTCTGTATTTTTAAAACTTAATTTAGCAATTTCTTCTAATTTTTCAAAGCCATATTTTAGAACAACTTTAACGCCAACTTCATCAACACTTGTTGAAGCTCCTTTAGGAAGCAATATTCCCAAATCTTTACTAATTTTCGAAAATTCTTTAATAAATATATAACGACTTATAATAGAAGCACAAGCAACTGATAAACATTTATCTTCAGCCTTAGTCATAAAAGTTATATTTCTTACAACATTAGGAATATCTTTTAAATAATTAAAATAAACATAAGGTTTAGCAAATTCATCGACAACAACATAATCAAATTTTTTTTCTTGACTAATTAAATTAGTTAAAACTTTATTATGTAAAATTGCTTTTATTTTGTTCATATTAATATCAGTAGAGTATTTTTGATTATATTCTTTATTAGAAAATACTATACTATTATATTTAATTTTTTCAATAATTTTAGGAACAATCGTCAATATTTTTTCATCAGTTAATTTTTTAGAATCCTTAACGCCTAATTCTTCTAAAAATGGTATATCTTCTTTTGTTACATAAGCGCTTGTTACAACGATAGGTCCAAAATAATCTCCTGTTCCAACTTCATCAGAGCCAATTGTATTAGCATAATAAATTTTAGGATCAGTTTTGTTTTCAATTTTTTCTTTCTTTTCTTTTTGTTCACTATTAGTAGTTTCAACCTTTTTTAGTGGATTTAAATGTCTTTCTCTTTCAATCCACATTTGGGCAGAAATATCAGCACTTATTCCTTGAAAAACAGCTTTTCCTGATTCATAAAGTGTTACGACTGTATCTGCATCATCAGCTTGAAAAACAGCATAAGCAGGTGTTTTTGGACGTTTAAATTCTTCAAAAAATTCAATCATTTCTTTCCTTGTGTTTTCGCTTACCTTTACAGTTATTGTCATATAGTCACCTCTAATTTATTGTAACACGAGTTAGGCAAAAAAGAAAACACTTTCTTTTTTATTAAATTTATAATATAATTATAATGGAAGGATTTGATGATATGAATATAATTGATATTATTATTATTTTAATTATTATTTCAGGGTTATTATTGGGCTTTAAACGTGGTCTAACAAAAGAATTAGTGCATTTTGCAAAATTTGCATTAGCGTTAGTAATTGCTTTTTTACTTAAAAATCCTCTATCAAAATTAATGTATGAACATTTACCATTTTTTGAATTTGGAGGAATTTTTAAAGGAGTAACTGCTCTTAATATTATCTTATATGAATTCATCGCTTTTTTACTAGTTTTAGGAATAGTTATGGTTGTATTTAGAATACTATTATTAGCAACATCCATTTTTGAAAAGATTTTAAATACAACTGTTGTTTTAAGTTTGCCAAGTAAATTACTTGGAATGATTGTTGGTGGAATTCATTATTATTTACTTACTTTTATTATTCTTTTTATTATAGCTTTACCAGTTTTTAAATTAGGAGATACATTAAAAGATTCCAAATTAAGAGATACAATTTTAAATAAAACACCAATTGTATCTGGTATTGTAAATAAAACAGTTAGTATTATTGATGAATTTAACGAATTAGGGCAAAAATATAAAACAGAAAAGGATAGCGATAAATTCAATTTGGAAACTATTGATTTATTCTTAAAATATAATATTATAACAGTTGATTCAATTGAAACATTAAATTCAAAAGATAAATTACAAATAGATAATCTTGAAAGTGTTCTAGATAAATATAGATAGGAGATATTATGGCAATAATACATGGTAGTGAAGAAAATTTTGAAAATTTAATTAATGATGGCTTAGTTTTGGTTGATTTTTATGCTGATTGGTGTGGGCCATGTCGTATGTTAGCTGGACAATTAGAAGATTTAGCTAATAACCGTGCAGAAACGAAAATCGTTAAAATAAATGTGGATGAAGCACATGAGCTTTCAAAAAAATATGGGATTATGAGTATTCCAGCATTAATGTTATTTAAAGATGGAAAACTAATTGACAATAAACTAGGATATATGCCAAAAGAGTTAATTCAAAATTGGATTGAAGATAATAAATAAAATATTATTTAATTGGAGTAGGAGTGATAAAAATGAAGAATAAAGGTTTTACATTAGTTGAATTATTAGCAGTTGTTACTTTACTTGGATTAATAGCTTTAATAACAATTCCTGTTATAACTAATACAATGTCTAAACAAAAGGAAAAATTATATTATGATCAATTAAATCAATTAATTAAAGCTGCTCAAAATTGGGGAACTGATAATACAGAAACTTTAAATAGTTTAAGTAAAAAATGTGGCAATGATTATACTATAACTTTATCTCAATTAAGAAACGAAAATGGAACTGTCAATGCTGAACAATATGTGTCATATTTAGATAAAGATTTTGTAAATCCAAAAACAGATGAAAATTTTACTGATAGTGAGATTTCCATTAAAGTATACAAGAATAATAAAAGTTATATTTATTGTATTCAAACATCAGATTGTACTGATACCATTCAAGAATATCAAGAAACAGCTAGCAGAATATGTTGTGATGGATCTAATTTAAAAGAAAGAATCAATAGTTGTATAATGAATTAAGAATATCTATTTTTATAAAAACAAATAACATTTCGTGACTTATTTGTTTTTTTTTGATAAAATTATATTGTGGTGATAAATGTGAAAATAAGTGAAGTTGATATAAATAAAGTAACACCTATGATGCAACAATATATTGAAATAAAAAAAGCCAATCCTGATATTATTGTTTTTTTTCGTCTAGGTGATTTTTATGAAATGTTTTTTGAAGACGCTATAAATGTTTCAAGAGAATTAGAATTAACGCTAACTGGGAAAAATGCTGGTTTAGAGGAAAAAATTCCAATGTGTGGTATTCCACATCATGCTGCTAATATTTACATTGAAAAATTAGTTGATAAAGGGTATAGAGTAGGTATTTGTGAACAACTAGAAGATCCTAAAGCAGCTAAAGGGATTGTAAAAAGAGATTTAATTCAAATTGTCAGTAAAGGAACAATAATTGATAATGAAGCCTTAAATGAAAAAGATAATAATTATATTGGAAATATTATCGATTTTGATCATGCATATGGTATTAGTTATGCTGATATCTCAACTGGTGAAATATATGTTTTTTTGAGTGAACATAATGTTACTAAAGTAATTAGTGAAATTGTAAGTATTGGTATTAAAGAAATTATCGCAACACCAAAAGTTGATACAACTATTATATCGCTATTAAAAAATCAATTTAAAATAACAACAACAATTAGTGATAACATTTTAGATAATAAAGAATATGGTTATGTTTATGAAAATATTGGTGATATGCGTTACATTGAAACGATAAAACATTTATTAACTTATATCACTGAAACACAAAAACGAAATTTATCACATTTACAAGAAGCAATCATTAAAGAAAATAAAAACTATCTAAAGATGGATATTCATACTAAAAGAAATTTAGAATTAACAGAAACATTAAGATTAAAACAACGTAATTATTCTTTAATTTGGCTTTTGGATAAAACAAAAACAGCTATGGGTTCTAGAATGTTAAAAAGCTTTATTGAAAATCCACTAATAAATAAAGATGAAATCAATAGAAGATTAGATACAGTTGAAACATTATTAAAAGAATTCATTTTAAAAAGTGATTTACAAGAACTTTTATTTGAAGTCTATGATATCGAACGTTTAAGTGGTCGTATAGCATTTGGAAATGCTAATGCTAGAGATTTATTACAATTAAAAAATTCATTAAAAGTTTTACCACAAATTAAAGATATTTTAACCAAAATTAATTTTTATAAAAATATTGAAGAAATACCTGAATTATATGATTTATTAGAGCATAGCATTTATGAAAATCCACCAATAACTTTAAAAGAAGGTTATTTAATTAAAGAAGGCTTTAATAGTGAATTAGACGAACTTAAAGATTTAAGAAAAGGTGGAAAAGATTTTGTTGCTCGCTTTGAAGCTGAAGAAAGAGAAAAAACAGGTATTAAAAATTTACGTGTTGGTTATAATCGTGTTTTTGGATATTATATCGAAGTATCTAAAGGTAATACTAATTTAGTTAAAGAAGAATATGGTTATGAAAGAAGACAAACTTTAGCTAACTGTGAAAGATATATTAGTCCTATCTTAAAAGAAAAAGAAGACTTAATTTTAAATGCTGAAGAGAAAATTGTAAATTTAGAATATGATATTTTTACAAGTATTAGAGAAAAAATTAAAGAATATATTCCTAAATTACAAAATATAGCTAAAGTAATTAGTGAAATTGATGTTTTACAATCATTTGCAACTGTGACTGAAGAAAATAATTATGTAAGACCAATTATAAGTGAAAATCGCGAAATTAGAATTATTAACGATCGACATCCTGTTATTGAAAAAGTTATTAATGACGAGTATGTGCCAAATGATATTATCATGGATGAAAATACAAATATTTTATTAATAACTGGTCCTAATATGGCTGGAAAGTCAACATATATGCGACAACTTGCTATTAGTGTCATAATGACACAAATTGGTTGTTTTGTGCCAGCTAGTAAAGCAAAATTACCTATTTTTAATGCAATATATACAAGAATTGGTGCTAGTGATGATCTAGTTAGTGGTGAATCAACATTCATGGTTGAAATGAATGAAGCTAATTATGCGATTAGTAGTGCTACAGAAAATAGTTTAGTTTTATTTGACGAACTAGGTCGTGGTACTGCAACATTTGATGGTATGGCCTTAGCTCAAGCTATTATAGAACATATACATGATAAAATTAAATGTAAAACTTTATTCTCAACTCATTATCATGAATTAACTGATTTAGAAAACAATTTAGTTAATTTAAAAAATATTCATGTTAGTGCTCATGAAGAAAATGGAAATTTAACTTTCTTACATAAAATAGAAAATGGTAGTGTTGATAAAAGTTATGGTATTCATGTTGCTAAATTAGCATCACTACCTGATAGTCTAATTAAAAGAGCTGACCAAATTTTAAAAATATATGAGAATAAAGAGAAAAAACGCGATATAAAAATTCAAGAGTCATTACCAATTGATGATCTAATAACTGAACAAAAAAATGAAATAGAGGAAGAAATTAAAAATATCAATCCTTTAGAAATAACTCCAATTGAAGCTATGAACATTTTATATAAACTAAAAGAAAAAGTAAAATAAAACTGATAGGAGGGAAATTATGAAAATATTAAAAAAAGAAAATTGGTGGATTTGGCTATTATTAATGTTTTTTTCTGGTGGTAGCGATGTATTTTCACTAGGGGCATTACTTGATTGCTACGATAAAAATTGTTGGTATGCTAAAGGTAAAAATTGGTTTCTAGGTTTCTTATGTTTTATTTTACCTGGTATTATTATGATTTTTATATTTCATGTTCAAATTTTATGTTTGGCAGCTGCCAAATTAGATGTTAAAGGCAAAGAAATTTACTTATCACCTTATATTTGGTTATTATGCTTAATAATTCCAATTTTAGGTTGGATTATAGCAATTGTCATGTTTATTTATTTACACATTTATATTTTAGTTGCTTTATATGATGGAAATGGGGAAAAAATATGTTAAAGATTAATAATATAAAAAAATATTTATTATTTAGTTTACTATTTATTATATTAATAACTGGTTGTGGTAAAAAAGATAAGCAAAATGAAAAGACAGATGAAAATAAACAAAATGAAGTTGAAGAAAATGTACCAGATAAAGAACTTTCAATTATCAATCCAAATTCTAATTCTAGGCCAATCGCTGTAATGATAAATAATCATTTTCAAGCTGTTCCAAACCACGCAGGTCTTCAAGATGCTTATATTGTATATGAAATAAATGTTGAAGGTGGTATGACTCGTTTGATGGCATTATTTAAAGATAAAAATACAGCGAGAATTGGTTCAGTTCGAAGCTCTAGACCTTATTTCTTAGATTATGTTTTAGAAAATGATGCAATCTATACTCATTTTGGTTATTCTGACCAAGCAAAAAATGATATTAGCTCATTAGGCATAAATAATGTTAACTTTTTAATTGATGCAGGTGCTTGGCGTGATACAAGTTTAAATGTAGCTTATGAACATACAGCTTTTACAAGTATGGAAAATATTTTAAGTGTAGCTACTAATAAAGGATATCGTTTAACTACTGAAGAAAAAACACTTTTAAACTATAGTACTAAAGAAATAGAATTAAATAACGCTGATAACAATATTGTCGCTAATAACGCTAGTGTTAATCATTCAGCTAGTCAAAATACTAGTTACATTTATGACAATAATTTAAAAGTTTATAAAAGATTTGTTAATAATAATCCTCATACTGATGCTGTTACAAATGAACAATATACAGCGAAAAATATAATTGTTGTTAGGGTAGATGTATATTCCAATGATGGATATTATCAAAATTTAAGTAATCTGGGTGATGGTGATGGTTACTATATAACTAATGGTTATGCTATACCTATTAAATGGCATAAATCATCTAGAGAAAGTAAAACAACATATACTGATTTAAATGGTGATGAAATTAAAATAAATGATGGTAATACATTTATTCAAATTCAACCAATCAGTGAACAAATAATTATTAACTAAATATTTAATATTATAAAATTAAAAGAAATGAATTTTTGTAGTTTACAAATAATAAAAATATTGTATAATATTCATTTAAGGAGGGTTTAGGTTTAATGATTACAAAAAATAAAATGGAAATTGAAGTTGATTATTTAATTGCGTTATGTAATATTATAGATAATTATAGCGATTTAAAAAAAGACGCTATTGAGATAAGTGGACATACTCCTTGGTATAAACAAGAATTTTTGGCAGATAAAGATAA
The DNA here is from genome assembly GCA_964408085.1 of uncultured Muribaculaceae bacterium. Lineage (GTDB taxonomy): Bacteria > Bacillota_I > Bacilli_A > RF39 > UBA660 > CAJLIR01. Next base: position 7,334 of record CAYOYB010000014.1, read on the forward strand.
AAATGATATTAGAAGAGAGATGGAGGATTTATTTAATTCCATTGAAGAACAATCTGTTAGTAATGATCAAAACTCGTCTAAATTTAATTTATCAAAATATCCAAAAAAATTGCAAAAATTTTATTCAAAATATAAAGATGTTTTAGATATTATTAACAATTATACTAATAGTGAGTTAAGTTTATTTATGGAACCAATTTATAATCAAGAACATTATAATTATGAAAATGAACAAATTTTTGATTTCTTTTATGAATATATTTTAAATCATCGAGAAAATTTAGATAAAATACTTTCTGTATTAAATAAAATAAAACAATTAGAATTTAAAAAAATATGCCTTGATGAAAATTTAAATTTTGTTGATAGAAAATATAGAATTTATACTGAGTATGGTAGCAATGCAAATCTCACATATTTAGATAATATGATAGTAATACCTACTGATATGGATAATACTGTCTTATATACAACAACAGGGTCTAATTATGAAATAAAAAATATTTTTGAAATTAATGTTAATAGCTTAGTATTTGATGAAAATAGATTACCCGAAACTATATCAGAAAAAACCATATTTGATAAAATAATGAGTCTATATAATGAAAAAAAAGAAGTATTTGATAGTATCAAAAAAATTGCAAATGCATTTTTATTTATATTCTGTTTAACTTCAAATTTTAATTCTATTAATGAACTTATCAGCGAAACAACTAATTTAGAAAATGAAGGTGAAAATAATGAAATATTACAAAGATTGCAAGTTGATTTAAATAAATTTAAAAATATAATCAATAGTAGTATTGAAAAAAAATATTCTATTACACAAGAAGAATTTCTAATCATGACAAAAATGTATCTTGAAGAAAATGAATGTGCTAATAATAAAAATGCAACCATAGGAAATGTGCATAATTCTTTCCCAAGTATGCCTATTTCTTCACCAGATAAAAAGAAGCCAATACAAAAGAAAAAACATTAATGATATAGGTATGACGAAATTTTATTTTATATTGGATGATTAAGTGTATTTTAAATCATTAAATAATTTATTATCGCGAATTACTAATACTTATAAAAGGAATTAAGATATAAAAAAAGAATCTCAATTTTTGGTTCAACTGGTTCAATTAGAACTAGTACTTTAAATATTGTAGAAAATAACCAACAATTATTTGAAATAACAACATTAGTAGCAGGAGAAAACATTGATTTATTAGTTAAGTAAATTTTAAATTTAGATAAACAAACTAAAATTGAAACACAAAAAATAATCAAAAAATTTTAGATAGTAAAGACTATCTAATTTTTATTATTTATGATAAAATTAAATAGGTGATAAAATGGGACAATTAAGTAGAAGTGAATTAAGAAAACAAATTATGACAATTTTATATCAAATAAATATTTATGATAATAATAAAATGCAATATAATGTAGATGACGTAATTAAAGAAGTAAGTACTATTGAAAATGAATTTGTAAAAGATACTGTTTATGGTGTCATAACCTACAAAAATGATATTGACGAGTTAGCAAATAAATATTTAAATAATTGGACAATTAGTCGTTTAGGTAATACTGATCAAGCCATTTTAAGAATTGGTATTTATGAACTTATTTATACTGATACACCTGATATTGTTGCTATAAATGAATCTATTGAACTTGCTAAAAGTTATAGTGATGATGACGTTAGAAAAATGATTAATGGTGTTCTAGACAAAATTTTGCATAACAAATAGGTGAAATATGAATAATGACAAATATTTAACTGTAACAGCGCTTACACTTTATTTAAAACATAAATTTGATAATGATGAACATTTAAAATGTGTTTATTTAAAGGGCGAAATTTCCAACTTTAAATCTCATACAACAGGTCATTTATATTTTTCACTTAAAGATGAAAAGAGTAAAATAAGCGCTATTATGTTTAATGCTAATGCGAAAAAAAATGTATTTACACCAACAGATGGAATGAAAGTATTAGTTCGTGGTCGAATTACCATTTATGAAGCTACAGGAAATTATCAAATATATGTTGATGAAATGCTTGAAGATGGCTTAGGTAACTTATATATTGCCTTTGAACAATTAAAAGAGAAACTATCTAAAGAAGGACTATTTGATACAAAATATAAGAAACAAATTCCTAAATTTCCAGAAAGAGTGGGAGTTGTAACAGCTAAAACAGGGGCAGCAATCCAAGATATTCTATCAACTATCAAAAGACGTTATCCAATTTGTGAAGTTATCTTATTTCCAAGCCTTGTCCAAGGCGAAAATGCTGCTCCAGATATCGTAAACAAAATAAAAATGGCTGAAAATTATGATTTAGATGTATTAATTGTTGGTCGTGGTGGTGGCTCAATCGAAGATTTGTGGCCATTTAACGAAGAAATAGTTGCTAGGGCTATATTTGGTTGTAGTATTCCTGTTATAAGCGCTGTAGGCCATGAAATCGATTATACAATTGCCGATTTTGTTGCTGACTTAAGAGCGCTAACACCAACAGCTGGCGCTGAACTAGCAGTCCCAAATTTACTAGATTTAAAAAAACATATAGAACAATTGCATATTCGCCTTAATGAAGGTGTTTTAAAAATTGTTAATTATCAAAAATTATATTTAGATTCATTAAAAAATTCCTTTGTAATTAAAAATCCATTAATAATGTATGATAATAAAAAACAAAAATTAGATACTATGATTGAAAAATTAAATAATTTATTAAAAGTTAAATTAGATAAAAATATCGATAAATTAAATTTTTTAAAAAATAATTATATCTTAAAAAATCCTGATGTACTGTATAAGCAAAAAAAAGAAAAGATTTCTAATATAATTGAAAAACTGGAACTTATCAATCCATTAAAGGTTTTAAAACGTGGTTATAGTGTAGTATATAAAGAAGATAAAATTATCAGTAGTATTAAAAATTTAACTAAGGGAGAAAATTTACAAATAAAATTAGCTGATGGTTTAGTTAAAACAAAAGTAGAAGAAGTGGAGAATATATAATGGCTGAAAAAAAACAAAAATTTGAAGATAGAATTGCAGAATTAGAAAGTATTATCAATGAACTTGAAAATGGTAATACCTCATTAGAAGATTCAATTGAAAAATATACTAAAGCAATGAAATTAGTTAAAGAATGTGATGAACAACTAAAAAATGTTGAAGAGCAAATTAATAAAATTGTTTTAGAAAATGGCAATTTAGAAGATTTTAAATTCGAAGACAATAATTGATTATTAAAGATAACTAACATAGCTTAGTTATTTTTATTTAAATATTGACAACCAGTAAATCAATGATATAATAGTTACTAGTTTAATGAAAGGGGATATTTTATGTATTTTCTATTAAAAAATAATTATGTAGTTAATGAAAAAGAATTGGATGATGATTTACTTTTAAATGATTTTGGTAGCATGGCAAATGATTCATTTTTATGTAGAATTTTAAAGTGTTATAATCTTGAACTTGATTATGATTTAAACAATAGACAATTAATTATAAAAGATTTAGTAAATAATGAAATTTTAGAAGAAAAAGATGTGTACCATTTTTCTGGTAAAGATATTACAATCGAAAAAAGAGGATGTCTTTCTGAAAATTTAATTTTTGATATAAAAAGAAAATCTGGTCTTAATGTTTCTATTAAATTTTGGTTAAAAAATAGCAGAAAAAATAAAGAGTGTGATAACGAAACTCATCTACGTTTTCAAAACCAAAAAGTCATTAAATCATATGATAAATTATTAGAAAGAGAAGATTCTAAATATGGTGCGTGCAGTATAAAAGATAATGCAACAAAAGAAACATTTTATTATGACACTAGTGATTTAAATTATTTTAAGTTTGATTCAGGACATTTTTATGTTGATTATTGCGTTAGAAGTCAACAATACTGTATACAAATTGATGATGGTCATAGAAAAATTACTTATCAACATTCTAATGGAAATTTAGTATCAACTATGACACATAATAATCAAATAATTAATGATTCAAGTTCAATTGATGAACAACTTGGCTCATTTACAGATATTATTAAACCATTTATTAGTATCATTAAAGATGATTTAGCTGATTTAGTATTTCTTCAAAAAAAATCACGCCTAGAATATCTATCCCAACTAGAAACTGAACTTTTAAAAGATCAAGAAAATTATATGACTCAACTTTATGGTATTAATTCAAGAATTGGAAATATACAACAAGAAATCTTAGGTATAAAACAAAATTTAAATGAAACAGGAAAAAGTTATACAAAAAAACCAAATAATTAATTGTTAGAAAATGGCTAAAACAACTTGGTCATTTTTTTCATATTTAAAAATTTTTAAAACATAATAATAATGTGGTCTATATCGAATAAAAAGGAGATGTTTAAATGTTTTTTAAAAAATTTAAACAAACATTTATATTGCTACTTCTTTCATTATTTATTATACCAAGTAATGCTTTAGCTTATTCAGAATATATAATGGCAGGTGGAGAAAATATTGGTATCGAACTAAATTCGAAAGGTGTTATTGTCGTTGGAACATATAAAATCAATAACAATGACCCAGCAACAGCTGCAAAATTACAAATAGGTGATACCATAGTTTCGATTGAAAACACAGAAATTAATAGTATTCAAGAAATGGTTGACAAAATTAATACCTACAAAGATAATGATTCTATTGAAGTAGGTTATATTAGAGGGAAACAAACCAAAACAACACAATTAACATTATATAAAGATAATAATGATGTTATTAAAACAGGTCTATATGTTAAAGATAGCATTACAGGAGTTGGAACATTAAGCTTTATTGATCCAGAAACAAAACTATTTGGCGCTTTAGGTCATGAAATAATTGAAAAAAATAGTGGTCAAATATTAGAAGTAAAAAATGGTAAAATATTTGAAACAGATGTTACTAGTATTCAAAGAAGTGAAAATGGAAATCCTGGCGAAAAAAATGCCAGATTTTATACTGATAAAGTAGATGGTAGTATTTTCGAAAATACTAAACAAGGAGTTTTTGGTAATTATACAGCCAATTTACCAAATAAAAAACTTTATAAAGTAGCAGAAGTAAACGATATAAAAAAAGGAGAAGCAAAAATTTTAACTGTTTTAAGTGATTCAACTATCAAAGAATATTCAATAAATATTTTAAGAATTTCAAATGAAGACCAAAAAACTAAAAATATTTTATTTGAAATAACTGATAAAGAATTATTAGAAAAAACAGGTGGTATTATTCAAGGTATGAGTGGTTCACCAATTATTCAAGGAGATTATATTATTGGAGCAGTAACACACGTCGTTGTTGACGACCCAACCAAAGGATATGGTATATTTATCACAAATATGTTAGAAGAAGCAGAAAATTAAGAGTGACGTTTTCACTCTTTTTTGATAAAATAATAAATGTAAAATAAAATATATTAGGTGATACAATGTTAAAAATTAACAAACATAAATTAAAAAGTATAAAAATAGATAAAAAACTAAAAATATTGTTAATAGCTGATGTACATTTATGGGATAATTATAAAGAAAATATTTTAGAAGATATTATAAAAAATGCTACTAAATTAGAACCATCATTTATTTGTGTATGTGGCGATATAATTGATGAATTTAGATATCTAGATAAAAAGGGAAATGAAGAATTTTTATTAACTTTCTTAAATCGTTTAACACTTATTTCAACAACTATAATTACTTTAGGTAGTCATGACTACTTTAACCTTCGCAAGCATAAAACAAACAATATTGCTAGTGAAGCTATTAAGCATTGGCATGATATAATAAAAAAAAATAACAATCCAAATTTAATATTATTAGATAACGAAATATATGAAACTGATGACATTAGAATAATTGGATATACACCAAGTCGCGATTATTTTAGAGCTTATGAAAGTAATAATATTTTAATTTCTGAATTGAATAAAAATTTTCAAAATGCATTTAAAGATAGTAAATATACGATTTTAATGTGTCATACTCCAAGAGTTTTAACTAAAGAAACACTTCAAAAAATAAATATAAATTCTTCAATCGATTTAATTTTATCTGGCCATATGCATGATGGATTAGTTTTTCCAATTTTAAAAAAATTACCAACTACTATAGGTTTTGTTAGTCCCCAAAAAACATTCTTTCCCAAAAATACACGTGGTCAGAAAAAAATTATTATTAATAATCATAAAATACATTTAATTATTACTGGAGGCGTTTTAAAATTTTCAGCCTCAGCTCCCAAAATTCTTCAAAAAATTAATTTTTTATATTATAATGATATCGATTTTATAGAGGTTAACATGTAAAGTTGTATAATAGTTGTATAATAGTTGTATAATAATAACTAAAAATCAATAAATTTGTTATAATATTAATAAAAGGAGTAGAGTATGAAAAAGAAAAAAAGAAGCAAAATGAAAATATTATTATTAATACTTATTATTTTAGTTATTATTTTTGTATTATTTAAACTTATTAAACCAGTAAAAGAATATATAATAAAAACAGATAAAGACGCAATTATTGATGAAATTTATGTATATGGTAATCATCTAAATCTAAATGGTACAATTGATATTCATTTAATTGACGAGGATATTGATAGAATGAATTTATTGTTCTATTCTAAAGAAGAAGTAAGAGTGCCCTTAAATTATAAAATTACTGATGAAAATATTTCTTTTGAAATAGCTGATAAATTAAATAATGGTTATTTATATGATAATTTAAATATTAATAATTATAATATATATATTGAAACTATTAAAGGTGAAAAAACAGAATATTATAATTTAAAAAATAATACAAAATATGAAACAACTGAATATTATTCTATAAGAAAAAATGACGAATTAAAAAAATTATTACTTTCTAATAAAAACTCAACTATGCATCTAGAAGTTAAAAAAATTAAAGATGATAGTGTTTATGATATTGTTATCGATCCAGGACATGGTGGAATTGATCCAGGAGCAAGTGGTAATGGTTATAGTGAAACTGATTTTACTTATTTAATTAGTTCTAAAATTAAAGAAAGATTAGAAAGTCATGGTTTAAGAGTTAAACTAACTCGTGGTGATTTAAATAGTGATGAACGTTTACCTAATTATGGTGAAAATGGTCGAGTTAATATAGCAAATGCTAGTAAAGCTAAATATTTATTAGCAATTCATCTTAATAGTAATGATTATGGAGATAATGGTTTAGAAATTTATACAGCTTATAATGTTGATTATACTTTTGCTACTAATATAGCTGCATCCATTATAAATAAAACAAATACTAATTATTCTACTAATAATGCCTTTAGGGTCAAAAATGGCGTATATACGCGAACTTTACAAGATCAAGATTTACAGGAAAGTTATGAAACTGCAATTGCTAATGGATATAATCCTTACGATATTTCCAATGATACTACTTATTATTTTATAATACGTGAAACAGGTGGCTATATGAGTGGAGCTTATAAAGATAATCGTGATGGAACACCTTATAATTTTTATGTAAATTCTAATGTTGGAATGGAAAGTTATTTACTGGAACTAGGATATTTAACTAGTAGAAAAGATGTTAATAATTTAAGTGATAATCTAGATAGTTATGTTGATGGCATTGTTAACGCTATGCTAGAAGAATTGGAAAGTGATGAGTAAAAATGATAGATACTATTGCATTAATTCCTTCATATAATCCTGAACCTATATTAATAGAATATATTGAAAATTTATATAAAAATGGTTTTAAAAAAATACTTGTTGTTGATGATGGTTCTAAAGATAAACAAATTTTTGACAAAATAAAAAAATTCAGCTATTGCATTGTTTTAACACATCAGATTAATTTAGGAAAAGGGGCTGCTATAAAAACTGGTTTTAGATATTATACTAGGAACCTAAAAGAAAAATACAATGGAATAATTACTCTAGATGACGATAACCAACATAGTATTGAAGATGCTTTAAAATTATCAAAATTTAATGATTCAAATAGTTTAATATTAGGAGTAAGAAATTTTAATCAAAAAAATGTCCCTTTTAAAAGTAGAACAGGCAATAAAATTACAACCTTTATGTTTAAATTAGTTTACAAAAAGAAAATATCAGATACGCAAACTGGATTAAGACTTTATCCAAATAACCTCATCGAAAAACTTTGTTATTTAGATGGTAATAGATTTGAATTTGAAACTAATGTGTTAATTTATTGTATAAAAAAGAAAATTAATATTACTGAAATAAGTATAAATACAATTTATATAAATAATAATAAATTATCGAGATTTAAACCATTTAGTGATTCTATTAAAATTTATAAGCAATTTTTTAAAGGTAGAAAAAAATATAATTAAACAATTGTTATTATAATTGACTTTTAGATATAAAAACTATATAATAATACCTCAAGAAAGAGGGATATAATGAAAAACGAAAAGAATAGTATTAACATTAATATTAATAGTAAAGATGAAACTAAAAGTGAAATCGTTTATAATAATGTTATATCTAATATGAATAACATGAATTTAACTAAAGAAGAACAAATTGATTATCTAAAACTAAGACTTACAGAACTTGAGCAAGAACATAAAGATAAATTTCAATTAATAATTTTATCAGTTATTTTTACTATTATTTTAATATTTGGTTTATTTTTAATTGTTGAAGATTATCATACATTAGGAATTATTATATCTATTCTTGCATTTATAACAGCCATAATAACTACATATAAACTATCAAAAAACTATAAAAATAACTTAAATGATAAATATGAAGAAATAGAAACAATTAGAAAACTTATTAATTCAAAATTAAAATAAAAAGAACATTAATTTATGTTCTTTTCTTATATAAAAATAAGTGATGATACAAACATTGCTACTACAGCTATCAACATAAAAATTACCATAACTTTTTTTAATTTTTCATTCATGATAACACCTCAAATAAAATTATACTATAAAATATATTTTTTTGGAATATTTATAATAAATTTTAATATTATTTTATAGGTGAGAATATGAAAAAAATATTGGACAAGATTAAAAGGAATATCCAAACTAATAAAAATATGTTAATTTTTCTAAGTATTATTGGTATAATCGGAATAATTATTGGAACAATTTTAAATATTGCACTCAATTCTGAAGATAGTAAATTAGTTAGTGATTTTTTAAATGATTTTATCTATAATATTCAAAATAACACTTTAAACTATAAAGATAGTTATATAAATTGTTTATTATCTAATTTATTATATGTTATTTTCATTTGGTTACTTGGTATTTCTGTTATTGGTCTACCAATAACATTATTTATTTTTTTTACTAAAACATTTGTAATTGGTTTTTCTATTGCTAGCATAATTGCTAATTATAAATTAAAAGGATGTTTATTAGCACTTTCTTATATATTTCCTCATATGATTATAAATATCTTTGTATATATTATTTTAACCATGTATTCCTTATCTTTATCATTAAAAATGTTGCAAACAATCGTAAAAAAACAAACTTTAGATTTCAAATTTATAATGCGTAAATACTTAAAAATATTAATAATTTCTATTATTGCAATCATTATAACAGCTGCTTTAGAAGTATTTTTAACCCCAATTTTAATGAAATTTGTTATATCAATTTTAAAATAATTTAAAAGTGTTGACAGAATACGCAAATTAATGTTACTATATATGTCGTCAAAAGAAAAAAGGTGGAGATTTTTGATGAAATTAAATATTAATGCTAAAAAGATTATTTCAACACTTATAGCAGGGGGAATTGTTTTTAATGCTACTACGATAGAAGCTAAGGCACCAACATATGAAGATAAAATCGCAATGATAATAGCAGATATTTTCAATGAAGTAGTGTATAAAAAAAATGTAGTAAATGATGATAATGTTGATGTTTATTTTAACAAAGAAGCTAATTGTGTTACTTATGCTATTGATGTAGGACCTAATTTAAGTGAATTTTTAACAAGAGAAGAACGTCTCCAAATTGTTAACCAATATATTTATGAAGATGTATATAGACTTATAGGAGCACCAAATATTGATAAAATATCGTTTGGATATAAGCCTAGATATGAAGTAAGGCATAAGATAGATAATAACAATTCTATATATGAGCAAACATTTGTATCTGATTATGAATATATGTACTTTGATCCTGCCGCTGAAGAATATTTTAATGAAAAATATTCAGCTTCAAAAGTAAAACAAAAATAATTAGTAGAATATAAATTCTACTTTTTTATTGTTATTTAACTTTTTTATTAAACATGATATAATAAATTCAGTTAGGAATGATATTATGAAAACAGTTGTTGTAGGAATGAGTGGGGGAGTAGATAGTAGTGTAGCTGCTATCAAATTAATTGAACAAGGTTATAACGTTATTGGCTTATTTATGCGTAATTGGGATAGTATGGTCAATAATGATATTTTAGGTAACCCAACTTTAAACAATAATATATGTCCTCAGGAACAAGATTATAACGATGCTTTAGCTGTATGTCAAAAATTAAATATTCCATTGCATAGGATTGATTTTGTCAAAGAATATTGGGATTATGTTTTTACTTATTTTTTAGATGAATTAAAAAAAGGTCGTACACCTAATCCTGATATAATGTGTAATAAGTATATTAAATTTGATGCTTTTGTAAAAGAAGCTAAGAAATTAGGCGCTGATTATATAGCAACTGGTCATTATGCTAGAGTAAAAAATAGCAAATTATATAGAGGATTAGATAATAATAAAGATCAATCATACTTTTTATCACAAATATCAAATAAACAATTAGAAAACGTCCTATTTCCAATTGGTGAAATGCAAAAATCAGAAGTTAGAAAAATAGCTGAAGAAAATGATTTAGTAACTGCTCACAAAAAAGATTCAACTGGTATTTGCTTTATTGGTGAAAGAAATTTTAAAAACTTTTTAGAAAACTATTTACCTAATATACCAGGAAAGGTTGTAAATATTGAAACTAATGAAGTAGTTGGTGAACATATTGGATTAATGTATTATACTATTGGTCAAAGAAAAGGGTTAAATCTAGGTGGTAATGAAGATAAATTATTCGTCGTTGGTAAAAATATCGATGAAAATATTCTATATGTTGCTTTTAATGAAAAAAATGACTACCTAATTAGTACTGAAGCTGTAATAGAACAAATAAATTGGATAAGTGATCATAAACCAACAGAATGTAGTGCTAAATTTCGCTATCGCCAAACAGATAATAATGTAAATTTAGAATATACTGAACAAGAAATTATAGTTAAATATCCACAAGGTGTTAAGTCTGTAACACCAGGACAAGCCTGTGTATTTTATGATGGAGAAGAGTGCTTAGGTGGTGGAATCATCAAGGAAGTTAGAAAAAATGGTAAAAAACTTTGGTATTTATAAGTTAAATAAAACTATACTAAAGCTTTACACTTGACATTTGACATATAAATGGTAAAATGATAATAGGAGGGTTATGATATGAGTAGATTAAATGATATATTACATGAATTGGGAATATCGAAAGTTAAATTAGCTAAAGTATTAGGCGTATCACGACAAATGATATATAATTATTTAGAACTAGATGATATAAATAAATGGCCAAAAGATAAAAAAGTATTATTACTTAATTTATTAGGAGTAAAATCTGCTGAAGAAGTAGATAATATTAAAGTAGATACTGATTATATTTTAAGTGTTGAAACACGTTTAAATAGTTTATTTGATAATTCACAAAAAACTGAGTTTGTTGACAATAGTCTTTATAATGGTATTGGTAAAAAACAAAAAGAACTTTTACATAATATAATTGAATTATTAAAAGAAAATTTAGATGATGATGACGATACTGATGCTTATAACGCATATAAATACTTATATTATTATTTACAAGCTATGGAAACATCTAAAGAATTAAAATATATATTAGCTTATATGGCCAAAGCAACTGGTGCTATCAAACCAGATGAATTTGTTTTTAATGAAGATGAACAATTTATTTTTGAAAGTATTATGTTCTCTGCAATGTCACTTTACAACAATGGTGGTGCATCTAAAACAAAATTAGCTGAATCCCATAAACGTTTTGTAAATCAAATTGAACATAAAATGGAAGAAAAAATGAGTCGTACGCTTGAATTAAATACAATTAAAGTTCAAGCATTAAGAGAACTAGGTTATAGTGAAATAAATAGTCAAAATGCTGCTGAAGTATTTGAAAAAATTGCTGAAATTCAATCTAGAAAAGTGAATTAAAATAGGGGAAAAGAATAGAGTAGCTTACCCTATTTTTATATCACAGCATATTTAATAGAATTAATATGTATTTCTAATTTAATTGTATAATACATTGTTACAATATTAAATATGATATATAATAAATAAAATAATGAAATAAATATATGAAACAAAATATATTAATGTATGTTATATAATTAGAAATTAAAAAAATTAATCTTAAATAATATAATTAAATTTAAATAGATAGAATGACAAAAATAATGATAATATTATTATTAATATAGTAAAAAAAGCCATAATATAAGTATATTTAGTAATATATTTAAGTTCGTACAATTTATATTATGTTAACTTTATAAAATTTTATTATTATTTTTCATTACAGAAATGAGGTATTTATGGAATATATTAAAAGTATTTTTCGCTCAAGTTTAGGTAAATTTTTATATGCTTTTGTAGCATTAATAATAGCAGCTATTATAATTATAATTTTAATTTTATTTGCTTAAATGTATAATTCATTATTAATTGCTAATAATATTATTGGGTGATCAAAAATGAAGAAAAATAAAATGCAATCAAATGCTAATATTACTAATAAAAGTAATAATCGTATTAGTGATAATGCTAATAGTAATGCTAAAAGTAATGACGTTGGATTTACTAATGAATCTAACAATAATATTACTGATAGTAAAAGCAATAATTTTGAAAATACAGATTGTAGATAACCCAAAAAGAAGAGACAAATTTATGTCTCTTTTCTTTTATTTTGTCAATTTATATTGTTCCAATGCTATTGCTAATTGATCAGGGCAAGATGTTTGTTTATTTCTACACTTTATATCTTTTAAACTTCTAATAACATCGTTAATATTTCTATTTTCACACAATTTAGCAATACCTTGAGAATTTCCATGACACCCACCTACTATTTCTACTTTTTTTATAATATCATTATCAATTACAAATGACATTTCAGTTGAACATACTCCTTTTGGATTATATTTAAAAATTTTTTCCATATCACTCACCTACTCTATTTTAATTAAAAAGAAAGTGATTTGTCAACATAAAGACAATTCCTATAAAAAATAATATAATTGTCAACTTTTTATTATTATATTTAAGAGAAGTAGGCAAAAGTTCATAAGTTGCAATATGAAGCATTATGCCAGCAATAATAGCAAATAATAAGCCCATAATTGTATCATTTATAAAAGGCTTTAAAAATAAATAAGTTATAAGAGCTCCAAATAGCTCTGATAGACCTGATAAAGCTGTATATAAAATAGCTTTTATTTTACTGTTAGTAGCATAATAAATAGGAACAGATATACTAATTCCTTCTGGAATATTATGTAGTGCAATCGCAATAGTTAATGATATTCCTAATTTAATATCAGCATTACTGGCCATAAATGTAGCCATACCTTCTGGAATATTATGTAATATAATTGCTAACATAGAAAATATACCTACTCTATATAATTTACTATTTTTTTCTAATTTATTTTCTGGTAAGTATTTATCAATCAAAAATGATAAAATAAGTCCTATATTAATACCAACAAGGAGTAAAATAATTGAAAATAATGTCACATATTTATTATTAAATAATTCAAGTGATTCTGGTATTAAATCTGTAAATGAAACAGTCATCATAACTGCAGCAGCAAAACTTAAAGAAGCACAAATTATTTTGTTTTTATCATCATTCTTAATAAAAATAAATATACTACCTATTATTGTTGATAGTCCAGCAATTGTTGTTAATAAAAAAGAATAAATAGTGGCTTTGTCCATATTATCACCAATAAATTATATGAAATACCAATTAATTATTTACTGTTATTTTTATTCATATTATTTATAATTTATTTTTTTATTATTTTATCAAATTTTCTCCATTCATAAATAACATCATAATTTTCTATTTTTCTCTGAGTATCTTTGTATATAATCAAATTATTATCCTTTATTTCACAATTAGCCACTACATAATAATCATTAGTAGAATATAAAATAGTAATATATTCATTATCATAGTTAGTACTAATCTTATAATCTCTAGTAAAATTAGCATTAATATTACCTAATATAATTGTTGAGACAAAAATTGCTATAAAAGTAATTAATAAAGTTTGAAAAAACTCTTTATATAACATAAATACATAGTTAGCTTCTTTAAATTTGTTAACAAACTTAGTTGTTTTTTTTATGTATAAAATCATAAGTCCAAAGGAAACAATAATGCCAAAAACATTTGAGATTAAATTATTAATATTAAAATTCTCACTATAAAAAATAGTTGGACTTAATATTATACAAGATAATATATAGGCAAATATAATTTTTAACCAATTAGAAACTTTGCAACGTTTATCATTAAGATTTTTATATACTTCTATAGCAAAAAAGACTAATATTAAAAAAACGCAAATACTATATACAAGATTATTAACTATAATCATAGAATTTTGCATATAAAAAGATTTATCTATACCCCAATAATTAAACCATTGCATATCATATGTATAGCTAGCAAACTGAAAAATAATAACAACAAATGATAAAAAAATTACTAATACTTGTAAAATACTTGGTATTGTTTTAATAGCATTAGAGTTTGATTCATTAATATTTTTTAACATACAATATTCCTCCAATTTTATAAATCAATTATCAAAGCTAAAATTTATTTTTCCATCATTATCTAAAACTAAATAACCAGAAAATGTTTTATCATTTTTTGATTTAAAACCATTTATTTTAAATGTTTTTTTATTTTTTAATAAATCAATAGCCATATTTTTTGAAATAACCCTTTTACAAATAACAAAATTAATTTTGAAATTGCATCCATCTTTATAACCTGTACAGCCATAATTATAGCGCGTTTTAACAACATTTTTACCACATAGTGGGCAAATACCTATAACATCATTAAAAAAGCCTGTATCAGTGTTTATTCCACTATTATTTCGTTTATCAAAAACATCTTTTATTTCCTTTTTAGTAAGTTCAACAACATCATCAATTGTTAATTCACCACGAAAAACTTTTTTTAAACCTTGACCTAAAGTACTAGTTTTATATTTATCCATATTAATATTCATCTGTAGTAATG
Source organism: uncultured Muribaculaceae bacterium (assembly GCA_964408085.1). GTDB lineage: Bacteria > Bacillota_I > Bacilli_A > RF39 > UBA660 > CAJLIR01. The sequence goes on from CAYOYB010000014.1 coordinate 22,760, forward strand.
ATTCTATTAAATATTCGCCACCAGGTAATATATAGTAAACATCTTTTTTTAGTTCGATATATTTACTATTAATAGCATTCTCAATTATACCTGTTCTTGTTGCTTCTGTACCTAATTCTAAACCTTCAAAAATTGCTTTATAATCTTCACTATCATCTTCATTTTCATCATCAATTTTTGCTTTATCATCTTTAAAAGGATTCTTTAAATAATTATTTAATGTTTCAATTGTATAATGTTTAGGTGGTGTTTTTTTCTTTTCTTTAGGTTCAAAATTGATATTAACTTCATCATCAATATTTAAATTTGGTAATATTTTATCATTTTTAGTATACTCATCATATTTTGTCCAACCTTTCTCCATAATAACATTACCTTTTAAAATAAATTCTTCTAAATCACCAACTTTAATTTTAATTTCTGTCTTTTCTATCTTACATTCTTCACTACAAAATACAGCAATAAATCGATTAATAACTGCTGAATAAACTAAATTTTCATCAGCAGATAATCGTGATTTATCAGGAATTTTATACGTTGGTGTAAGGGCTGAATGTGATTCAATTTTACTATCATCAAAAATAGTTTTCTGATCTTTAAATTTAACAGGATAATTTAACTTTGAAAAATTTTCCAATATTTTTTTAATTTTATCTTTTTCATTAGTTGCTAAATATTCTGAGTTTGTTCTTGGATAAGTTAAATAACCTTCCTCATACAATTTTTGAACAATAGATAAAGATTTATCCATAGGCATTTTATACTTTTTCCCTAAATAGTTTTGCAATTTAGTTAAAGAATATAATTTACCAGGCGCTAAAACATCTTTTTTTACATTTTTATCTATAACAATAGCTTTTTCTTGATTATATTTATCACATAATTTTTTTGCTTTATCTAATTCATTTTTATCAAATTTTTCTTTAGAATTTAATTCAATAATTTCACCATTGGTTTCAGCTTCTGAAGTAATACCATAATAAATATCAGGAACAAAATCTTTAATACTTTTATCACGATCATATATAGCTTTTACAATTGGAACAATTACCCTTCCTACTCTAAGTAAAGTCCCTGTTTTTAATGTTGCATAACGTGTTAAATTGACACCATATAACCAATCAATATAAGTTCTAGCCAAACCTTCATTAGCAAGATTATCATATTCAAGCTCATTTTTCATTTCTTTTAAGCCTTGGCTAACTGTTTCAGGTGTTTGGTCAGGTAACCACAATCTTAATAATTCTTTTTCTGTTTCTAAAGCATTTTCAATACATAAACGAACAATTATTTCTCCTTCACGATCAGAGTCGCCCGCATTGACAATTTTTTCGACATCTTGTCGATTACATAAATTTTTAATAATATTAAATTGTTTTAAAATTCCTTTATCAATTTGTTTATCTTTATCTTTTTTTAAAGAAAATTTGAATTTTTCAGGAAAACAGGGAATATTATCTAAATTCCACTTTATATTATCTATTTTTTGTTCAGAATAATCTTCAATATCATACAACGTAAATAAATGCCCAAAAGCCCAAGTTACAATATAATCTTGGTTTTCAAAATATCCATCCATTTTTTTCATAGTTCCAATGCCAGCTACAATATTACGTGCTAATGATGGCTTCTCGGCAATTATTAAAATCATATTACTGCTCCTCTATATATACTTATTATACCAAAAATCAAAAGAAAAAGAATCAGTTTTTTACTAATTCTATTTTAATTTTTCTAAAAAGCTCTTACCAATTTTTGGCATTTCAACACCAAAATTATCAGCAATAGTTGCACCAATATCAGCAAACGTTTGCAAGTATGGTAGTTCGCCTCTTCCTTTAAAATTTCTAGAAAAAATTAATACAGGAACATTTTCTCTAGTATGGTCAGTTCCAATGTAAGTTGGATCATTACCATGATCAGCTGTAATTATTAATAAATCATCTGGTTTTAAAGAATTAACAACGTTAGGCAAATATTTATCAAATTCGCTTAAAGACTTAGCATAACCTTCTACATCTCTACAATGACCATATTTACTATCAAAATCATTTAAATTTGTAAAACTTAATCCTTTAAAATTTAATTTCATCAACTTAACTAATTTTTTTATTGCGTCTAAATTATCTGTGGTTCTAGTAGTAGCTGTAATTCCTCTATTATTAAATAAATCACTTATTTTGCCAATTGATAATACATCATAGCCTTTATCTTTTAAATTATCTAAAACAGTTTTTTCTGTTGGATTTATCGCATAGTCATGTCTATTACTAGTTCTTTCAAAAGCTCCAGGTTTACCTTTAAAAGGGTTGGCAATAACACGTCCTATTCGCCATTCTTCATTCAAAGTTAACTTACGAACAATTTCACAAATACGATATAGCTCTTTAACAGGAATAATTGATTCATGAGCCGCAATATGCAAAACTGAATCTGCTGATGTATATATAATTAAATTACCAGTTTTCATATGTTCAACACCAAGTCGTTCAATTATTTCAGTACCATTTTCGCTACAATTACCAATAACATGACGATCAGTCTCATATTCTATTGCTTTAATTAATTCCTTAGGAAATCCATTTTCTGTAAATGTTTTAGGTGCTATATCTGTTTTTAACCCCATTAATTCTAAGTGTCCAGTTAGAGAATCTTTACCATTACTAATAGGTAAAGCTTTAGTATAATAACCAAGTGTTTTTTCATCGCTAATATCTAAAATATTATAAAGTCCCATTTTTTCTAAATTTGGCAATTTAACATTAGTTTTTTCAATAATATGACCAAGAGTATTAGCTGGACCATCACCATATTTATCAGAGTCTTTGGCTGAGCCTACACCAACTGAATCTAAAACCACTAAAAAAACTCTTTTATATTTCATACTTAACTCCTCTTTCTATTCTTTTTATTTAGAATGTGGATGACTATTCTGATAATCATCACTTATTTTATTTTTAGAAATATGTGTATATATTTGAGTTGTCGCAATATCAGAATGTCCCAATAATTCTTGAATACTTCTTAAATCAGCTCCATAATTTAACATATGTGTTGCAAAAGAATGTCTCAAAGTATGTGGTGAAATTTCTGTTTTAATATTTTTGTCTATAGCAATAGCCTTTATTATTTTAAAGAAAGCTTGTCTAGACATCTTATCACCAAGACTAGATAAAAACAAATAATCCGAACTTTGTTTTTTTAATAAATCTTTTCTATATACAAATATATACGTTTTTAATGCGTTCAGTGCACAATCACCAATTGGTACTATTCTTTCTTTAGAACCTTTTCCAAAAACTCTAACAAGGGCCTCATCTAAAGAAATATCAACAACCTTTAAATTTATTAATTCGCTTATTCTAAGACCACTAGAATACATTAATTCAAGCATAGCCTTATTGCGAGCTGAATATTTATCAAAAACATCTATATTTAGCAATTGATCTACTTCTTCAACTGATAAAACATTTGGTAAATTTTTAGGTAATTTTGGTAAATCAATAAACATAACTAGATTATTATCTAAATATTCTTCTGCTACTAAAAATTTGTAAAAAGAACGCAATGTCGAAATACTATGAGAAATACTTTTTTCGCTCAAATCAGAATCATTTAAATATTTTAAATAATTACGTAAATCATCTTTATTAATATTTTTTATAGAAATATTTTTAAAGAAATTAAAGAATTTTTCTAAATCATTTTTATATGAAAAAATTGTATCCTCACTATATTTTTTGTCTATTAGTAGATAATTTATGAAATCTTTTCCTTCTTGTTTAAAATCAATGTTATAATTTAGTGCCTTCATATATCTTCCACCATTATAATTATAAACTAGATAATAAAAAAAGTCAAAATAAATTTATATAATTAAGTTATACAAATAATATGTAATAATTATTTTTTAACTAAAGTTTTAATAACTTGTGCTTGATCTTTTAAAACTACTGCCTCAATATCAGGTTCTTCAGCAATATCTTCTTTATTTTCCATATATAATACTTTAGTATCTTTAGAATTATCAATACAAACAGTTAAATTCGCTAAATTATCTTTACCAGCATATTCAACAATATCTTTAAAATATACTTTCCTAATTTGTTCTACACCCGACACATAATTATCGTTATGAAAACTGTAATTTGAATTAACAGTTATTGCTATATCATTATATTTAATGAAGTAGTCATGCCAAACAATGTTGTTCTCAAAGTCATTAGTATCTTTAAGCATTATAAAACTAATTTGTTCTAAATTTATACTATCTGTTTCGAAATAGACTGTAATCCAAATTTCTTCTAAATTATCTAAGGTCACAATTTTTAAATTCAAATCATTTTTTAATTTGGCATTTACATTAATCCAATTATTGATAGAATATTTTTTTCTTTCTATCGCTATTGTTTCTTCAATTATTTCAGAATTTAATTTTTCTAAAAAATTGTGTAGTTGTTTAAAATTATAATTACTAAAAATTTGTTCTAACATAAAAATTCCCTTTCTTTTAGTAAAATGTGTAACTTTTTAATTATCTTTTTATAAATCCTTTTATTACAACTAATCAAATAAAAAGAATTATTGAATTACAATTTATTCATTCGAATAATTCTTTTTTGTCTATTAATATTTAATGCCAAAAAGACCAATTTGACTATTTGCAAGCTTCTTAGTTTTTTGTTTTGAAGTAAAAGCTTGTTCTTTATAATTTCTAAGAACTGATTGAGTCATATTTTCTCTAATTGCAATTGCGATGTTATAAAACATTCGAAGTAACTCGCACTCAGCTATTACACTAGCTTTATATTTTTGAATTCTCAACTCTAATCTTATTATTTCAGCATCAACATATCCTCTGTCTACTTCGGGATACTGAGTTATTATATGAGAATTGCCACAAGGTGTTGTATCAAAAAAATTAATCGTTTCAAATTGCCCATCATAACCCTTAACATCCCTTATTCCATGAAATACAAAAGGAGAGCTAACACTTATAGGAGCAAGTTTGAATAACTCTATAACTTTTTCAGGATGATATACACCAAAAATAAATCTCTCTCCTGTATAAGAACTACTAGGATCAACTACAATTCCTTCAAACCATCCATCATCTTGCAATAAAAGTGTTCCTTCCCACATATCTCTTTCATTGAAATCATAATTATTGGACATATTCCAATAACCCTTAATATCCATTAAATTTGCCATAACAAAACCTCCCATTTAAGTTATTATACATCTTTTTCTAGAGTTTTACCAGTTTTTTATACTATCTTTTATGTATATCTATAAAAATACTATCAAACCATATATTTGCAAAATAGTAAATTGTGGTAAAGTAAATTTAAAATTCTACTTATATGCTTTAAAATAAACACACCAAAATATTGGAATGTCAATTTTAATAAGATAAATTAACTTATACTTCCTATTATAAATAATTAAAATTATTAATTTTATGATTAACTTTTCTTTTTATATTATTTTTGGTAAAATTATTCTAGGTGATTAACATGTCAGAACCATTAGCAATTAAAATGCGACCTAAAAAATTAGATGATATTGTAGGTCAGCAACACTTAATTGGCGAAAATAAAATAATAAGAAATTTAGTAAATAATAAAAAATTATTTTCAATGATTTTATATGGTAAACCGGGTATTGGTAAAACAACTATTGCTACAGCCATAACAGAAGAATTAAATTTACGTTATCGCTTATTAAATGCAACTATAAATAATAAAAAAGATTTTGATGTTGTTGTTGAAGAAGCAAAAATGTATGGCAATATGGTTGTCATTATGGATGAAATCCATCGTCTTAATAAAGATAAGCAGGATTTACTACTACCCTATTTGGAAAGTGGTTTAATAACCTTAATTGGTATGACAACCTCAAATCCATATCATAAAATTAATCCTGCTATTCGTAGTCGTTGTCAAATTTTCGAACTAAAAGAATTAGAAACAAAAGATATAAAGCAAGGATTAAAAAAAGTCGTTGAACAAAACATTTTAGAAAATATTCAAATAGATGATGAAAGTTTAGATTTAATAAGTAGATTAGCTAGTGGCGATTTAAGATATGCTTATAATTTATTAGAGGTAGCCTATTATTCTACTAATGATTTTAAAATAAATACTGATATAATTAAAAATATAAATAGCAAACCTGTTTTTTTTCATGATAAAAATGATGATGGGTATTATGACGCAATTAGTGCTTTTCAAAAATCAATTCGTGGTAGTGATGTTAATGCAGCATTGCACTACTTAGCTAGATTAATTGAAGCAGAAGACTTAGATATTATTTATCGCAGAATGACAGTTATTGCTTATGAGGATATTGGTTTAGCTAATTCGTCTATGGGGACAAAAGTAGATGCTGCTATTAATGCTTGTGAAAGACTTGGTTTACCAGAAGCCCAAATTATATTAGCTAATATTGTTATTGAACTAGCTTTATCTCCTAAATCCAATAGTGCATACCTAGCAATAGATGCTGCTCTAAACGATATCAGACTTGGAAATACTGGCAATGTTCCTAATCATATAAAAACAAATTCTAAAGATTATTTATATCCTCATAACTATCCTAATCATTTTGTAAAACAACAATATTTACCAGATAAATTAGTTGGTAAAAAATATTATCAACCTGGTAATAATATAAATGAACGAAAATTAAAAGAAATAATGACTAAATTGGAGGAATTAAATAAATGAAAATTTCAATACTTGGAGCTGGTGCTTATGGCCTAGCTTTAGCAAATATTTTAAGTGATAAAAACGATGTAATAGTTTATTCTATTATAAAAAAAGAGATTGATGATTTAAGACTAACATATAAAAATGATAAACTGTTTCCTAATATAACATTATCTAAAAAAATTACCTTTACTAATAATATTGACGATGCAATAAAAAATATTGACTTAATAATTATTGCTATTCCTACTAATTATATTGAAGATACAATTAAGTTATTAAATGACAAAATAAGTGAGAATATAAATATTTGTATTGCCTCTAAAGGAATAAACGATGATACAAATAAATTTGCTTATGATATTGTTAAAGATACATTAAAAACAAAAAATATATCTATTTTATCTGGACCTAGTTTTGCTATAGATACTATCAAAAAAGAAACAATACTATTAACATTAGCTGGCGATAATTTAAATGAAGTAAAAAATATTTTTCCATCAGACTATATAAAAATTGAAACTACTGATGATATAATTGGTGTTGAACTTTCAGGAACTTTAAAAAATATATTTGCGATTGCCTGTGGTATATTAGAAGGAATGAATGCATCAGAATCAACTAAAGCATCGTTTTTAACAAAAGTAATAAATGAAGCAAAAAAACTAATTATTGAATTTGGTGGTAACCAAGACACTATCTTTTATTCAAGTGGAATTGGAGATATTATTTTAACTTGTAGTAGTAAAAAAAGTCGTAATTTTACATTTGGTTATTTAATAGGAAAAAGTACTGATAAAAATGAAATAAATATTTATTTAAAAAACAATACAGTTGAAGGTTTTGATGCTTTGCTTTCTATTAATAAATTATTGCAACTAAAAAATATTAATAATGAACTTATAAATTTGATTCATAATATCATTATTAATGAAGAAAATCCTAGTTCACTATTAGACTATATAATAAAATAAAAACAGGAGTTCCTGTTTTTTTATTTTAGTATAATTTAAATACCTTACAACTATCTTTTTCGCCATCATTTTCAGTTTGGTCATCTTTATTAAAATTATTAATATCATCATCTGTTTTCAAATTATTTAAGCATTGCATAAATTCTAAAGAAAAAACTTCATCGATATATCTTTTCATATTACTATCAAAATATGTTATTTCACTATTTGCTTTTGTATCAAATGGAACACTAGAAAATAGTATTTTGTTTGATATCGCTACATTGTCCTTCTCATGTTTCATCCATCTAATTGGTTCAATTAAAAATTTTTTATTTTTGATAATAACAAATTTATGCCCTAACATATTATCTGTTAAATAAACTGGTATATCAAGATAATTAAACATAAAAAAATCTTCAAACTCGCTAAAATTTCCTTCATATAATAATTCACTTTGTATATACTCGCCAAAATCAAATTCAAAAATATCTTCTGAAATATATTTTATATTTGAAGCATCTTCTTTAACATCATCATAATTTAAAGTTAAACGAGCACCAATTCCTATACAATTTGGCTTTAAAATTTTCATTTTAATCCTACCATCATCTAGTATATTAATAGCTGAAGCATATTTTTTATTGATTACATCTTTAATATAATAAAAATTAGAATTTTCACTTAATTTAATATTACAATTATTTACAGTATAATTTAATGCATAATCAGTGTAAGTAGCTTTAAGATTGTTTAAATCTTGAAAAATATTTAGTCTGTTTAATCCAACACATTGTTCTAAACTTAATAAACTCATCTTTATTTTCATAAAATCACCTTTTTACATAATACTAACATTAAATCTTTAAAAATGCAATAAAAAATAACCAATAATTAAATTGATTACCTTTAAACTTCTAATATAAATAATTCTAAAGCCATATTTTTATCAATAGTACCCATTTTTATTCCTTCATCTATATCAGAAAGTTTTTTTAAATATTTCAATAACTTTTGACTAGAAAATTGATAAGAACTTTCCAAAGCTTTTTGAATTCGATAAGGATGAATACCTAAAATATTAGTAATATCTTTATTAGAATAACCTTTTTTTGATAATTCTTTAACTTGATAAATAATTCTAAATTGATTAGCAAGTCTTATAATAATTTGAATTGGTTCTTCTCCTTGTTTAACTAATTCCTCATATATTTTTAAAGCTTTCTTCATATTTTTGCAAACAATGCTATTTGTTAATTCATTTAAATCAACATCAATAAGTTCACTGCAAACCATATAAACATCATCAGTAGTAATGTTTTTATCCTCACCTTTATATAATTTTAATTTTTCAATTTCTGAAGATATGATTGCCAAATTAGAACCAACATAATCACTAAATGCTTTAATAGTTGCTGGTGACATTTTATAATCGTTTAATTCTTGCTTTATAAAACTATCATTAGATTTTAATTTATTAAATTCTCTAACAGTTCCACTGTTTTTAATATTTTTAACAATTTTTTTTCGATCATCAATCGATTCATCATTATTTGTAAATATTAGAATTGTATCAGGATTAGGATTAGTTAAATACTTTATTAAAAGTTCGATATTATGATTTGGTCCTTTTTTTCTAACTGTTCCAGTAAATATATAAGCATTATCAACTATCATAATTTTTCTAGTACTAAATAGTGAGTTCATATCAGCATCTTCCAAGACATTATCAAGTAAATCATTTTCCAAATTATAATAACTAATATCAATATCTTCTATATTATTATCTTTAGCTATATTTTTTATTTCACGATTAATTAAAAATTCTTCTGTTCCATAAAATAAATAAATCATTATAACATATCCTTCTTTTTTAAAATTAAAGCAACAATTATTGATATAAAAATAGAAACAACCAAAATAATAATAAATGCTAAAGGATTATCAGATAATTCACCTAATGGAACATTCATTCCCATAAAAGATGAAATCATGGTTGGAATAGAAAGAACAATCGTAATTCCTGCTAAAAATTTCATAATAGCATTAAGATTATTATTAATAACACTAGCATATGTATCAGACATACTAGCTAAAATTTCACGATAAATATTGGCAGTTTCAATTCCTTGCTTATTTTCAATCATTGCGTCATCTAATAGTTCTAAATCCTCTTCATACATATTAATAACATTTCCTTTAGATAACTTTTCTAAAATAATATCATTAGCTTTTAAACTAGTAACAAAATAAACTAAACTTTTTTGAATATTCATTAAATTAAGTAATTCTTTATTAGAAGTTGATTTTATTAAAGATTTTTCTTTATTTTCAATTTCGCGATTAATTAAATTTAAATATTTTATATAAAAAGTTGCTATTTTAAGTAACAATTGAATAATAAACCTTGTTTTTTTAGCAGTATCAACTTCTTTTACCTTATTATGTTTAAAATCATTAAATATTTCTGTTTCTTTTAAACATATAGTTAAAAAATAGTTCCCTTTAGTAATAATGCCAACAGGAATGGTTGAATATTTATTTTTGCTTTTTTTATCTTCAATATATGGAACATCAACAACAATTAGAGTTGCTTTATCTTCGTTTTCAATTCTAGGTAATTCCTCATAATCTAAAACTTTAAGAATTAACGATTCAGGAATTTTTGTTTTATTTGTAACCTCTTGTATTTCTTCACTAGAAGGATTTAATAAATTAATCCAACTATTAGGTTCAATTTTTTTTAATTTATCAATCTCACCACTTGCATTAGTTTTATATATCTTTAGCATATTTCTCACCTATAAACATTGTAACAAATTTGCAAAGAAAAATCTATAAAACAAAAAAATTGCAAATTTTTTCGCAATTTTTAATTTATAAAATTTTAAATTTTATAATACTTATTAATAATGTGGTACTCATTTTATTAAAAAATGTGCTAAAACTAAGATCTCTTTTAATAAAATATTATTTAATCGTACTTAATACTTTGCGAAATGGTTCAATATTACCCTTTCTAAATTCGTTTTTTAAAATCAGTTCATCTATTTCTTTTTCCGAAAGCTAATTAACACTCTCAACCTCATCATTTTGTAAATGTAAATTATCCAATTCTAAATCTTTGTTGCAATAATATATATCACAATGGCAATATTTATATGTTATTGTATCGATAAAAATAATATCATTTTGGTCTATTTGTACATCTAACTCTTCTTTTGCTTCCTTTATTACTGTTTTTATGCTACTATCACCATATGTAACATGTCCTCCTGTAATGGCATATTCATTTTTTCTGTCTTTTGATGTTTTTTGAATTAAAAATTTTCCCTCCTTATTCTGAATAAAAAGTAAAATTATCATAAAGTATTTTCCAGTTGGTAATTCGATTTTCTTGGATCTCTCCACACTTTCATTAAGTGCATTTTTATTAATATCAAACACTTGTAATAGTTCCATTGAATCTTCCCCTTCTAAGCATGCTAATGTATTTTAACATATTAGTTATTGTTACGCAATAGTTTTATGTCCTTAATATAAAATAAATTAACATGTTTATCATATAGTTTAGAAAAAAACCTTCAAAGTTATTACTTTAAAGATTCTATTTCTTCTTTAGATAGTTTTGTAATTCTTACAATTATATCTAAATCCATATTTTCA
>CAYOYB010000015.1:0-34007 GCA_964408085.1 uncultured Muribaculaceae bacterium
AGACTGTAAATCTGTTCCTTCGGGTTCGATGGTTCAAATCCATCTCCCTCCACCATCTGTTTGTGTTATTGCCTCGTAGCCAAGCGGTAAGGCACCACACTTTGACTGTGGCATTGCGCTAGTTCGAATCTAGCCGAGGCAGCCATCTTATTTTTATGTCCCGTTAGCTCAGCAGGTAGAGCATTTGACTTTTAATCAAAGGGTCGGCGATTCGAGTTCGCCACGGGACACCATGAAGAAATTAAGCTTTTACGATTGTAGAAGCTTTTATTTATATATTAAATTATTTACAGGTGATCAAGTGATGAAAAAGATATTAGTAGCTGGAGCTGGTCATGGTGGCTTAATTGTGGCAGCTAATTTAGCTAAAATTGGCTTTGATGTAACAGTAATTGAAAAAAATGATAAAGAAAGTCTTGGATATGATTGGACAGATATATTTGATATTAATTCTTTTATAGAGGCAAATGTTCCCATATCTTCTAAGATTAATTTTGACTATAAAGAAGATATGATTTTTTATACTCCAAGTCTAAATTATTTTAAAAAACCAATCGTTCCAATAAGCGAAAAAGAAGTTAAAATGGAACGAAAACAGATATATGATATTCTAATAGGTTTTGCTTTAAAAAATGGTGTAAAAATTATGTATAATACACCAGTAAAAAAGGCAATTTGCACTTCTGAAAGAGTAATTGGAATTAAAACAGATAAACAAGACATTTATGCCGATTTAATTATTGATGCCTGTGGAATGAATAGCCCTGTTAGAAGTAGTTTACCTAAAACATTTGGTATTGAGAAAAAAATAAAGGATTCAGAGCAATTTTATGTTTATAGAGCATTTTATAATAAAATAAAAAATACAAAGACTAAAGAAAAATATAAAGTTTATCTTTTACCAAGAAAAAATAAAGGAATTTGTTGGGTAGCAACTGAAGATGATTATGTTGATGTATTAATAGGAAGATTTTATCCTATTAATCAAACTATAGTTGATGATGACTTAAAGTGGCTTAGAAAAATTAATAAAATTGGTGCAACTAAAATTAGAGGTGGACAATTTGAAAGAATACCTATTCGTAGACCATTATCGCAAATTGTTTGTAATGGCTATGCTGCTATTGGAAATAGTGCTTTTATGACGGTACCTTTAATGGGTTCTGGCATAGCTATATGTGCCAAATCAGCAAAAATATTAACAGATGTGTTAATCAAAAATAAGGATACCAATTATGAATTTGCAGATTTATGGGAATATCAAGTTAATTTCTATAAAAAAATAGGCTATGACTTAGCCTATAAAGATATATTAAAAAGTACTATTATAAATATGGATAGTGAATATATGGATACAATCTTTAAAAACAATATTATAAATGACAAAATCTTATCAGATATGACTAATGGTAAAGAATTGAAGTTAGAACGAAAAGATATATTTAAGCAAGGTAAAAATGGAATTCTTCACCCTAAAATATTGTTTTTAATTGGTAATTCCCTAATAAACAGTCAAAAAATAAGTAAACTTTGCAAAAATATACCCACAGAATATTCAATAGAAAAAATTGAACTTTGGAAAAAAGAATATTTAAACATAGGAAAAAAATAGCTTTAAACTCTTGTTTTAGCTATTTTTCTTTTCTTCTTTTTAGACATTTTTTTAAATATTAATAGAATAATAAATAGAATTACTATAATTATAGGATAGATTAATTTTGTTTGTTTTAAAAAACTTAATAAGTTAAAATTGATTGTTGTAGTTAAAAATATATCAATTGTATCCATTACTTGATCATTATAAATGATATCAACTGTACCTAATTTTTCGCCAATTTTATTTTTATAAGAAATTGTATCAATTCCATTATATTTATATACAATATTGTTATGCTCGAACGAATTATCTAAAAATTTAGTAATAGTGATTGGGGACTTTATGATATACTCATTTTCTTTAGCATAGTTAACATCAATAGTTGTTATATAATCCTCAGTATTAATTAAATTCTTATAACTATAGTTCTCATCAAAATAACTATATATTTTTATTGCGTCTAATAATTGTCTAGGTGTATTTCCATGATAATCTGCACCAGCTGTTACTAATAAATAATTAACATCACTATAATTAGAAATACTAGACATACAAAGTCCTGCCTCGTCAGTATAACCTGTTTTTGATCCTTTAATATGTGAAACATCAATTGTATATCCATTTGATATTTTTTTTAATGTACTACTAAATTTTAAATTATTAGTTGTGGTATATTCTCTAGTAGTATAAATTTCTTTAAAAGTTTCATTTTCTAAAGCATAAATTAATAATGTGGCTATATCTTGAACTGTCGAATAATGTCCAGCTTCTTCTAAGCCTGTTGTATTAGCAAAATGTGTATTAGATAAATTCAATTCTTGCGCCTTCTTATTCATCAATTTTACAAATTCTTCTTCACTTCCAGAGATATTTAATGCTAATGCTCTTGTTGCATCAGCTCCAGAAGGTAGCATAGCTCCCATTAATAAATCCCTATATGATACATTATCACCATATTTAAATCCTGCTACTGAAGCTTGAGCTTCAACTAAACCAGTAAAAACATTTCTACTTAATGTTACTCTGTTATCAAGATTTTCAATATTTTCAATCGCAACAATACAAGTCATAATTTTTGTTAAACTTGCAATAGAAGTTACTTGATTAGAATTATGCTCATATAACATTTCACCAGTATCCATATTGTATATAATTACATATTTTGAATCAAATTCTAGATTTTCAGCATAAACACTCTTTAAATTGAATAAAAATAATATAGGAATAATCAATATTCCAATTAAAAAAAACTTTTTCATAACAACACTTCCTATGATATAAATTATAACATATAATGCTTAAATTTAGTTCAAATTCTTATTATTTAATAAAAAAGTGAAAAAAAATAAAAAAATTGTTGCAAAAACCTAATTTTTATTATATAATTAAGTAGTCAATTTGATTGTTGCCTTTATTTTATAAAGAAATGGACAATTAAAATGATATTTTGTGCCTGAGTGGCGAAATTGGTAGACGCACAGGACTTAAAATCCTGCGGGAGTCAAATCCCGTGCCGGTTCAAGTCCGGCCTTAGGCACCATCTTATTGTGGAGAAATACCCAAGTCTGGTTGAAGGGACTGGTCTTGAAAACCAGGAGGTCGGCGACGGCGCGGGGGTTCGAATCCCTCTTTCTCCGCCATAAAATTTTAATATCGCGGGATGGAGCAGTCTGGTAGCTCGTTGGGCTCATAACCCAAAGGTCGTAGGTTCAAATCCTTCTTCCGCAACCAAAATGGTTCCGTAGTGTAGCGGTTATCACGTCTGCCTGTCACGCAGAAGATCGCGAGTTCAATTCTCGTCGGAACCGCCATTTATTTTGGCTCTATAGCTCAGTCGGCAGAGCACAAGACTGAAAATCTTGGTGTCGGTGGTTCAATTCCACCTGGAGCCACCATCTATAAATTGCAAATAACTAAGTGCGCTCGTAGATCAATTGGATAGATCGTTTGACTACGGATCAAAAGGCTATGGGTTCGACTCCTATCGGGCGCACCACTTCGGGAAATAGCACAACTTGGTAGTGCACTTGGTTTGGGACCAAGGGGTTGCAGGTTCAAATCCTGTTTTCCCGACCATCTAATATGGGGAATTAGCTCAGCTGGGAGAGCGCCACGTTTGCACCGTGGAGGTCAGGAGTTCGATCCTCCTATTCTCCACCATATTGATACTAAACTCGAACTTTTAAAAATTATAGGGTTCGAGTTTTAATATGCTTGAAATTGTGATAGAATATTTATAGAAATTAAATTTTATAAACTTAATAGAATATGTATAAATTGAAACTAATTATATAAAAAATAATATTATATCTATTCATTTGCTTGATAATTATACTAAAATTTTTAAGAATTACAATAGGAGAGCTAGAAAATGATTAAAAAAAATAATGTAAAATGGTTAAAATCAAAAAAAGATATTGAATATAATTTGAAATCATATAAATATAAAACCAATATATTATTTATTACAGGTTTAGTTGGCTCTGGTAAATCCACACTAGCTAGTAAACTGGGGAAACAATATAATGCTACAGTAATTATTCAAGATTATCTTGCATGGAGTGATTGTTATGATAATAAAGAATGCAAGTTTTTTGTAAGCTTGTTTCAAGATTTATATCCTGAAACAGAAGAATATTTTAAAAATAATGAATGGAGAAAAGATAATTTAACTCATAAACAAAAAGATGACTATAGAAAAAAGTTTGATAAAATGGTAGTTGATTATATAGAAAAAAATAAAGATAAGAATTTTATTTATGAAGGTAGTGATTTATTTTGTAAATCTGATATAAAACTATTAATTGATAAGCCAATTATAATTAAAAGAACATCAGCACTTACATCATTCATAAGAAGCTTTAAGAGAGCAAATAATGGAAATGATACTCTTAAAAAGAAATTAAATTATTTAAGACGTATGAAATGGGAATTTAATAGATTTTATATTCAGGATTTACCACGATTAAATAAATTTATTGTAACTCTAGAGAATAGTCAAACACCTAATAATTATTAAAGGTTGAAGTACATTTTATCTTATGGTATCATATAGAATTTAATCGTTGATTTTCAACGGTTTTTATTTTCCCATCTAATAAATCGACAATTTATATTTAATATGATATTATATATATGGAGGTTTTGTTATGAACCAGGGGCAAAGAAAGTTTATCATTCGAAAAATAAATAAATATTATAAAGAACTTAAAACAGCAAATTCTGATTACTTTATTAGTGTAGCATCAACAATTATGGTTTTCTTGATAATGGCTTATCAGATTAAGCATGGTTCTACATCCCATATAGAAATATTCTTTTTTATAGCTGCTGTTAGTCTTATTTTTACAATGTTAAATATTTCTAGAAAATCAATTTTAGAGATTAGAATTATTCAACTTAAAGAACAGTTAAAATTAAATAAAAATAAAAAATAGTTTTTATAGATTATTTTAAGTATTATTATAGTTAATAATATGAATGTTTTTAATTAGGATTTAGAAATTTAAAGTAAAATATTATAATCCATTGTGATTGAATATAAAACTAAATCGTTGATGTTCAGCGATTTTTGTTTATCTAGAAACTTTGAGTATTTAAAATATTGAAATTAAAAATATAATTCGACTATATTGACTCTCTAGTTAACTGGAGTATTAGAATTATCATGAAAGGAGGAAAAATGTTACTACAAATTGGCGCATTTTCTAAAAAAAGCGGAGTATCTATTAGAACACTACGTTACTATGATGAGATAGACTTATTTAAACCAATTGAAATAGATTTATTTACAGGTTATAGATACTATAGTGATGAACAAATAAAGGATTTAAAACTTATAAATAGATTGAAATCAGTAGGTTTCTCATTAGATGAAATAAAACAAAATTGGAATAATTTTAATGATGAAATCATGTTAAAAAAGAAGCATGAATTAGAACAAACATTAAAAAATATAGATAGTAGTATCAAAGAACTTGATTATTTACGTAGTAACATAGTTGATGGAAAAATAGTTGAAAAAATACCAGAGAAAAAGTGTAGAATTAAATCATTATATTAGGAGGAAAGAAAGATGAAAGAGACAAACTTAATTATAGGAAAAAAGAATACAGGAAAAACGAGAAATATTTTATTTAAAGAAATAAATAGTTCAATAGAAAATAATGAAAATTTACTTATTTACAATAATCGAGATGAATATTATCGAACATTTTCTAAAAAATTAAAAGAAAATAATTATAACGTTATAACTTTAAACTTAGTAGATGCTACAAAATCAAATGGCTATAATCCACTTTTATTACCATATTTACTATATAAAGAAAATCAGATAGATGAATCAATAAGTATGATAAGTGATTTAGCGCTTGAAATTTTTAAATCAGATAATCAAAATATTGATCCTTTTTGGGAAAATATGGCTACTAATTATTTTACTGGATTAGTTTTAATATTATTTAATGAAGCAAATAAGGAAGAAATCAATATTGGTAGTATACAAGTACTAATGAATCAAGGCGAATTAAAATTAGATAATACAACTTATCTAAAAAAATATTTAGAGGATATTGATATTACTAGCACAATTTATTCTTTGTTATCACCAATAGTATTTGCTCCATTTGATACACAAGGAAGTATTATATCAGTTGCTAAACAAAAATTAAATACTTATCTAATTCGTGAACAATTATTAAATTTATTAAATACAAATGAAATTGATTTAACAAAGATAAAAGAAAAAACAGCTATTTTTGTAATTGGTCAAGATTCTATAAATACTATTGCCAATATCTTTATTAATCAAATGATTCAAACTATAAATATTCCATTTACATTTGTTTTAGATAATTTTGATTCACTAAAAAAATTACTAAATTTTGAATATTTAACCAAAGATGCAAGTTACCTAAATCATAAAGTATATGTTGCAATTCATAATGAAATTGAATTTAAGGAAAAATATGGTAAATATATAATAGATGATTTTGAAAATATTATAAATTTAAATGAAGATATCGATTCTTCAAAAATACCAGTTGATTTAGAGAATATTGGTAATGATAATATTTATCCAGAACTTAAGTTTAAGAAATCCAATTATTTTAACTTTAAAACATTTATCGATAATAAGTAAATTTTAAAAGGATAAGATTTTAATTTTATTCTTTTTTTATAATCAAAATTAAATTTAGTGTTGGAATTAAAACAGTTAGTTTGTTTATTGGCTTAATTATGCTAAAATATAAGTATCGTGTAATTATTGAATAATTTATAAAGAAGGAGTTATATAAAATGGAATATCTAGATATTTATGATGAAAAAGGAAATTATTTGGGAAAAGAGGATAGAAATATTGTCCATAGAGATGCTTTGTGGCATAATACTGTCCATTGTTGGTTATATGATAAAGATGGTAATATTTATTTCCAAATAAGAAAAGATGAACAAAAATTATATACAACAGCATCAGGTCATGTCAAAGCCGGTGAAACTATCAAAGAAGCATTTGGTAGAGAAGTAGAAGAAGAAATCGGCATTAATATTGATTATGATAAAGCAATTTTTGTAAATATTTATAAATTTATTATGGATAAGAAGAAAAATGATGGTACCTTATTTAGAGATCGAGCATTCTCCAATGTTTATGTTTGCATCTTTGATGGAAAAAATAGTAATTTTTCATTTGATGAAAATGAGGTATCAGGATTAGTAAAAATTGATGCTAAGAAAACATTAAATCTATTAAAGAATGGAAATGGGACAATAAATGCTACAGTTATTCAAAAAGAAAATAATAATATTACTGAACAAGAAAAACAAATTTCTTTTAATGATTTTTTAGTTAATGCTGGTGAAACAGCGATTAATAAATATGGAGATGTATTAAAAAAAATAATTGAACTTACAAATATTAATAATTAGTGTATATTGTGCTAATACATTAAAAGTATTATAATGAAATAAAGTAGGTGGATTATGGATTTTAAGATGTATTTCATGTTATTCATAGTTTATTCATTCATAGGATGGGCTATTGAAGTAATTGGACTTATAATCGAAGAAAAACGTTTTGTGAATCGAGGTTTTTTAATTGGACCATATTGCCCAGTATATGGAGTAGGTGGGATTATCATTCTTATATTATTGAAAAAGTATATGGATGACCCAATAGCTTTATTTGTGATGGCTATTGTTATTTGCTCTACATTAGAATACTTTACAAGTTATATAATGGAGAAACTATTTAAAACTAGATGGTGGGATTATTCTAATTATAAGTATAATATAAATGGTCGTGTTTGTTTAGAAATAATGTGGCTATTTGGTGTCTTGGCATGTTTTGTTGTGTATATCATTAATCCTCCATTAATTGGTTTTTTAGAATCATTGCCTCATATTATATTCAACATAATTAGTTATTCTCTAATGGTAATATTTTTGACAGATAATATAATTTCATTTAAAATAATTTCTAATGTAAAGGTAACTGCTAAAAACATCAAAAAAGATAGCACTGAAGAAATGACCAAATATGTTAGGGAAGTATTAAGTAAAAAGTCACTGTTAAATAAACGTCTAATCAATGCATTCCCTAATTTACAGGCACGTATAAAAAATATTAAAGCTGAAATAAAAAAAGAAATAGATAACAGTCGTAAAAAAAGAAATAGTTGATGCCAATTATTCTTTTTTTTTACTTATTTTGGTATAATAGGTTAAGAATGATTGGTGAGGTATATGAAGTTTGTTTCAATAGTTGTGGGAATTGTTTTATTTATAATGTTAGATAAAGGTGTTATTAAAGGTGAGATATTTACTGTTGGTGTTATTTTATTTATAATTGTTAGTTCATTAAAAGATAAAAAGAAAAAAACTAGAAAAAAAACATCTTATAAAAAAAGAAAACAAAATGTTAAGACAACAAAAACAGAAACAAAAAGAAATGTTAGAGTATTAAACGATATAGAATTAAAACCTAATGATTACAAAAATTCTTATACCTCAGAACCAATAAATCAAACAGAACAATTTTTTAAAGATAAAAAAGTTTTAGGACAAATAAGACAAATGAAAACCATGTCGGTAGGCAGTATGAATACAACATCACCTATTACCAAAACAGCTAAATTATTTTATTTACAAGGATCGTTTATGGATGATTTTAGTGATAATTATAATATCAATATACCATGTGAATATCATACGCCAACTTATAATATTTTAAATGTGTATCAACTTAGAAGTTACTTTTCATGGCGAACATTCATAAGAAAAAATGAATTTAAGCCAACTCAAATTAGTTATGTTTATTTATATATTTATGAATTAATCAATAAAATTGGTATTAAAAATGATATTGATGGCTTAAATAAATTACTTGAAATATGGCATTATTATAGAAAATATGATTCAAAATTAGATATTTATTTTCCTAATTGGATAAAAGATTATTATATAATTAATAATTTAAAAATTAATTATAAAACTATAGAAGAAGAATATCCAGTTGAAGTAAAAAATAATCAAGAGATTATAAATGAAATAATGCTTGGTAATTATGAGAATAAATTAGAGTTTTATGATGAGGAATCTGAATATCATATTTTAAAAAGTAAAATTATGGAACATAAATATAGTTTTATTATTGAAATGATTATTCCTATTATTTTTAAAAATTTAGATAAACTTTTTAATATGTCTGGTTATTCATTTAATGAAGTGTTATTTGGTAGTACTAAACAAATTGATTGGGAACCTTTTAAATGGGCAATTTATTATCATAATCCTATCATAGAAGATTTTAGTTTTACTTTAAATGAAAATGAAAAATATTTAAAAATAAAAGATAATTATTATAAGGAAACTTTTGTTAAGTCGCCATATTATAAATCATTAATGGGCTATATCTTAAAAAATATTGATATAACATTACGTGAATGCTTCAAAATTTCTAGAAACCTAAAAATAAATAATAATATGTTAGAGAGTATTTTAGAACAAGATAAAGAATTATATGCATTTTTAACAAATGGAAAAATTATTGATATAATAAACATAACTATCAAAAAATATTTAATTGAAAATAAGACGAAAATAAATAATATTATTAATGAAAAAAGAAAGCAAAATATTGTTATTGATTCAGACAAATTTGATAGTATTAGAGCATCATCTAATCGCGTTCAAGAAAAATTAATTGTTGAAGAACAGGAAGAAATAAAACCAATAATAGAAGAAAAGAAAGAAGAAATTATTAATGAATCTGATGATATTTTTGAAAATTTGATTGTTAATTTAAATAGTGTTGAATTAGAATTTATAAAAAAAATAATTAATTTAGAAAATAGAAACGATTTACTTAACTTTTCAAAAGAAAATAATATTTTATATGAAGTCATGATTGAAAATATTAATAGTAAAGCTCTTGATTCAATTGGTGATAACTTAATTGAAGACTATGGTGATGAAACAATAATCTATGCTGAATATATAGAAAAGGTAAAAGAAAAATTAGGAGGTAATTAAAATGAGTGAAATCGTACCTAAAAGAATAGCAACCATGCTTATGAATGCTTTAAAAGGTGGAGTTGTACCTAGAACAGGTTTAGGATATATTGCAGTAGGGCGTGAAAATGAAATCAATGCCTTATTAAATGATGTAGCTATAATTGAAGATGGTGGGGCAACATTTCGTTTTGTTGTTGGTAAATATGGAAGTGGTAAAAGTTTTTTATTACAAACAATTAGATCACACGTTATGGAAAAGGGTTTTGTTGTTGTTGATGCTGATCTTTCACCAGATAGAAGATTAGTTGGAAATAAGGGTCAAGGACTTGCAACTTATCGTGAATTAATTCAAAATATGTCTACTAAAACGAGACCTGATGGTGGAGCTTTACCACTTATTTTAGAACGTTGGATAGCAAGTGTTCAAAATGAAGTTTTAGCAGAATATCATATTACACCAAGTGATATAAAATTTGTTAGCTTAATGGAAGCGAAAATATATGAAAAAACTAGTTGTATTGATGGATTAGTACATGGATTTGAATTTGCTAAAGTAATTAATATTTATTTTAGAGGCTATTTAGATTCAAATGATGAACAAAAAAATATGGCTCTAAAGTGGCTTAGAGGGGAATATAATAACAAAACTGAGGCTAAAAGTGAATTAGGTATTAATTTAATTATATCTGATGAAGACTGGTATGAATATATAAAAATATTTGCAGAATTTATGGTTATGGCTGGGTATAAGGGAATGATGATGTTAATTGATGAATTAGTTAATATTTATAAAATTCCTAATCAAATAGCTAGACAGTATAATTATGAGAAAATTTTGACTTTATATAATGATACTTTACAAGGTAAAGCTAAATATTTAGGAATAATTATGGGTGGTACAGAACAGTGTGTTGAAGACACTAAAAGAGGAATTTTTAGTTATGAAGCTTTAAAATCACGTTTAGAAGACAGTCGCTTCTCAGATAATTCATGCAGGGATTTTTTAGCACCAATAATTAGACTTAAAGCTTTAACACCAGAAGAAATGACTATTTTAATTGAAAAACTAACCACTATTCATTGCAATCTATATGATTACCAAACTTCTATTACAGAAAATGATATGGTAGAATTTATAAAAGCTGAGTATGCAAGAATTGGAGCTGATAGCCATATTACACCAAGAGAGGTAATTAGAGATTACATAGAACTATTAAATACATTGTATCAATACCCTGATAAAAAACTATTAGAAATTATTAATGGTGAAGACTTTAAATACTCTGAGGCGACAACTACTGATGAAGAAATAAATACAGAATTTGCGGATTTTGAACTATGACAAATAATACCTTTTCTAAGTTAGCTCCTTTCATACAAGATTATATTTATAAAAATAATTGGACAGATTTAAGAGAAATTCAAGTAGCTAGTTGCGATGTTATTTTTAATAGTGATTCTAATTTATTACTTACGTCCTCGACAGCATCTGGAAAAACAGAAGCTGCCTTTTTACCAGTTCTAACTGATATATATAATAATCCATCTAAATCTGTTAGCGTTTTATACATTAGTCCTTTAAAAGCTCTAATTAATGATCAATTTACACGACTAAATGATCTTTTAGAAGAAGCAGATTTATCTGTTACTAAATGGCATGGTGATTCTAGTCAAAATAGAAAAGACAAAATTATTATGAATCCTAATGGTATTATTCAAATAACGCCAGAATCATTAGAAGCTTTAATTATGAATAAACAAAAAGATGTTTATACGATTTTTAATGATTTAAGATACATTATAATTGATGAGGTTCACTATTTTATAGGAACTGAAAGGGGTATTCAGCTAGAATCATGTCTTACTAGATTATCGAGAATCATAAATAAAATACCAAGGAGAATTGGTCTTTCAGCAACCCTTGGTGATTATAAAGAAGTAGAAAATTGGTTAAATAGTGGTACTAATCGTGAATGTATAACCCCTGTAGTTGCTAGTGGTAAACGAACTATTAGTTTAGCCATTGAAAGTTTTGATAATAAAACAAGCTTTTACGATGCTTTATATGAAGCTTCTTTAAACCAAAAATGTATTATCTTTTCTAATTCTAGATCTAGTGTTGAAGAAAATATAGCAACACTCAAAGAAATAGCCAAAGAAAAAAAGACTGATGATGTTTATTATACACATCATGGTAGTGTCAATACTGCATTAAGAGAAAATACCGAAGATTTGATGAAAAATACTGATAAAAAGATTGTTACAGGTGCTACTCTAACTTTAGAATTAGGAATAGATTTAGGTAACCTAGATAGAATTATTCAAACCTCAACACCATTTAGTGTATCAAGTTTTGTCCAAAGATTAGGTCGAACTGGTAGACGTGGTAATAAAGCTATTATGCAATTTTTGTTTGATAAAAGCGAAAAAGAAAAAAATGAAAATTTTTACGACAATTTTGACTTTGATATTATTATGTGCATTGCGATTATTGAAATTTATATTAAAGAAAAATGGGTTGAACCAATATTAATGCCAAAATATCCTTACGAAATTTTATATCATCAAACTTTGAGTTATATAACTTCTATTCAAAGTATTACCCCTAAAAAATTAGCTGAATATATGCTTACAATTGATATTTTTAAAAATATTACAAAGGAAGATTACAAGTTACTTTTAAATCATTTATTAAAAATTGGACATCTAGAAATTACTGATAAAGGAGAACTAATAATTGGTAGTAGTATTGATAAAATGGTTAATAATTATAAATTCTTTTCTGTTTTTCAAAATAAATTAGAGTATATTGTCTATGGTGATTCAAAACAAATTGGAACTATAACTGAGAGTATCAAAGTAGGAGAAAAGTTAAAATTAGCTGGTCGAACTTGGGAAGTAACAAACATTGATAATGAAAAGTTTAAAATATATACTAAACTAAGCAATGGGGAATCTAGTAATACTTGGAAATCAGATGCTGAAACTAATATTGATTTTAAAATAATAAATAAAATGTATGAAATTTTAAATGGTGAAGAAGATTATACTTATTTACAAAAAAATACCAAAGGATTATTAAAAAGTAATAGAGAAATTTTTAGAAAAAATAAATTAAATACAAATATATTATTTTCTAGTGGTGATGATAAAGTTATTTTTCCTTGGCTTGGAACTAAGTCTTTATTGACATTATCATATATTTTAAAAAGTGAAGGAATAAATAATACAATTATAAAATGTTTTGGAATACCTTTGGGATTAAAAACAGATAATTTTATTACAGAAGGAACATTAAAAAAGATTATTGATAAAATAATAAATAATAAAATTAATATTGACGACATTAAATTAAATGATTTTGAAATTAATAAAAAATATAGTGAGTACATTCCTGAAGAATTAAAAGAAAAAGAGTTTAGATATGATTATCTGGATATAGAGGCTTTGAAATCGGAATTGATGATAAATAATCTTTGACATTAACAAGTATTAGTAGTATCATAACGAAGTACTAAAGGGGGAAATACTATGAAAGAAGAATTAAAAACAGACTTTGATTTAAAAAGATTAGCACGAAAACAATTAATAATAATAATGACAAATAATACAATTAATAATCAAATAGATGATTATTTAAAACTTCTAAGTGAAAATATACTGATAGAAATGTTAAAATTGTTAGATGAATCTAATTTAGTGTATAAAGAAGCAATAGAAAAAGAACTAGAATATCGTAGGTTAGATAAAGAATTAAATGGTGCTACAAATAGAGAATTAAAAAAATTTTTAAGATAGAAATATTTTAAAGATTTTTTTTGATAAATTAATTTATCAAATTAATATATGTTTAATAGTGTAAAATACAATAATATTTAGTTTAAAACCATTGATATAAAAGATATTTAATGATAAAATATAGCGAGTTAGAAGTGGTGATTTATGATATATATTCCTCGTGTTTGTGGTACATGTCCTGGTTCAAAAAATGCTATCGATATGGTTTATAATTTATATGAACGTGAAAAAAAGAAAAAAAATCCTAAAAAGATTGTTGTATATAAAGAAATTCTACATAATAAACGTATAATAGAAGATTTACAAAACAAAGACATTGAGTGTGTTGATTCTTTAAATAATGTTGATAAAAATACTATTGTTATCATACGTGCCCATGGTGAAGGAGAAGAAACTTATAACTATTTAAAAAAACAGGGAATTGAATATTATGATTGCACTTGTAAAAATGTTTTAAAAATTCATGATGTTATTCGTGAAAAATATTACCAAAATTATGAAATTATCATAATAGGTAAAAAGATAGATAAAAATTTATATCACCCAGAAGTAGAAGGATCTAATGGTTGGTGTCAAAATAATGCCAAG
Organism: uncultured Muribaculaceae bacterium; assembly: GCA_964408085.1. GTDB lineage: Bacteria > Bacillota_I > Bacilli_A > RF39 > UBA660 > CAJLIR01. The sequence continues at coordinate 14,498 of CAYOYB010000015.1, forward strand.
ATAATTTCTAATATTACAGAAGTAGACACTTTAGAAATTAATAAACATGATATTTTAATTGTTTGTCAAACAACATTTAATGAAAAAGATGTTTTATCAATTGCACAAAAAATAAAGAAGAAATACAAAGATAAAAATATTGAATTTCTTAATACAACTTGTAAAGCACCAAAATTAACTCAAAAATATTCATTAGAAGTTGCTAAAAAGTGTGATTATATGATTGTCATAGGTGGAGAAAATAGTCATAACACAAATGTATTGTATAACATTTGTGATGAAGTGGTTCCAAGTGTAAAAATATCTAATTTAAGTAAATTATTTAAATGGTTAAAAGATAATGATATTAATGAATCTACCAATATTGGTATAACTGGTGGAGCATCTACTCCAGAAAAAGAAATTCAAGAATGTAGGGAACTTATTGAATTTTATACTTTTTATAAAAAAGAAAAAATTATTATTGAAAAAGAAATAGAAAAATATAATAAATCACTGCTAACTAATAATGATAACAAAATAATTCAGGAAGCCTTACAAAAATTTACAATGGCTAATACTGGTGGCAAGTATTTACGTGCTATATTGATTAGCTTAGGCTATAAAATTACAAGTTCAAAAAATGATACAAAATATCTTCCTTTAGCTATTGCTTATGAACTTTTTCAAACGTCAATTTTAATTCATGATGATATTATTGACAATGCTGATAAAAGACGTGGTATAGACACGATACATTCATCTTATAAAAAAGAATCATCTTGTAAAAATAAGGAAATAAGTAACAATGTTGCAAAATCATTAGGGCTTTGTATTGGTGATTTAGGTCTTTATTTAGCTAATCAAGTCCTTATCCAAAATTATAGTAAAAATCCTAATTTATGTAAAATAATGGAATATTATAATAAAATTGTCATTAACACAATAAAAGGCGAAATTATTGATGTAAAATTGCCTTATGATTTACAGTATGAAAATAGTAAAAAATGTGATGAATCAGATATTATCGAAATAGATGAATTAAAAACTGCTTGGTATACAACTATGGGACCATTTTGTTTAGGATGCATATTATCTGGTAATAAAATAAATTTACCAAAATTTGAGAATATATTTAAAGCTATAGGTATTGCATTTCAGATAAAAGATGATATAATTGGTATTTATGGTGATTCGTCTTATATAGGCAAATCTACCAATTCAGATATTAGTGAATTTAAACAAACAATCCTTTATTCTTATGTCTATAATAATGATAAAAAGTATTTAAAACAAATAAATCAATATTATGGAAAGCAAGATTTAAGTGAAAATGATATTAGTGCTGTAAAGCAAATTTTTATTGATTCTGGTGCTTTAGAATATGCTAACAAAAAAATGGATTATTTGTTTGATACAAGCATTGAACAAATTAGACAACTTGATTTAGGAAAATATAAAAATATTGTTTTAGGATTTATAAATTATCTTAGAATAAGACAAAAATAACTAAGGAAGTGTATTTATGGAAAAAAAACATAAAAAAAATAATAATCGTAATTATAACAAAAAAAAGGTAACTCCAAAAACAAAAAATAAAAATTCTAAAAAATCAAAAAATGAAGTAAAGAGCAACAATAAAAATCAAAAAAATATAAAAAAGCAAAATAACAATAAAAGTCAAAATAATAATAAAAACCAAAATAAAAATAGCATAAAACAACAAAATTTTAATAAAGATATAGTAAAGCCTTTAAATAATACTAACAATAAAAATAACACTGTTGAATCAATTAATAATTATGATTTAAATAAAAAATTAATTTTGGAAGAAAGTAAGAAAAATGATTTAGAAAAAATTTTTGACGCCAATAAAAATAATTTGGTTAAAGAAAAATCCAATGTTTATAAGGAACTAATAGTTGTTTTGTTTTTGATTATTATTGTATTAACAGGTATACTTTTACTGACTATTAATGATCAGGGACATAATAAAAGCAAAATAGATGAATGCCTCGTTAAAAATAGTCAAGATAATAATAAAGATGATGATGTAACTAATAAAGATCCTAAAGAAGAAACTTATTTATTTTTAGGCGATTCTATTTTCTATCAATATAATACTGGTGATCATTTTAGAGATTACAATACTATAAATACAGGAGTTAATGGTATAACAGCCTTACAAACTATAGAAAGAGTTGACGAAGGTGTTTATCAGTATAATCCTACGACAATTTTTATTCTATTAGGAACTAATGATTTATATCATGGGTATACATCAGAGGAAACTTTTGAACATTTAACGCAATTAATTGATAAAATTCATTCAGATAGACCAGAGATTACTATAAATGTTCTTTCTATCTTACCAATCAATAAATCAGACAATCCAAAAGTCTCTCAGGAAGCAAATATAAATAAGACTAATGAACAGATTAATGAAGTTAATAAAAATTTACGCCAATATTGCGAGGATAATGATTTTACTTATATAAACGTTCATGATTTGTTATTAGATGAAAATGGTGAATTAAATTTAGCCTATACTTATGAAGGTCTACATATAACTGAATTAGGCTATCATCATATTACAATGGAATTACTAAAATACATAGAAAAATAGATTACAATAGTAGTAATAAATAGATGGAGGGTATATGAAAAAAATATTAAAAAAATTATCTTTATTAGTTCTTGTTTTAACTTTATTTTTAGCAGGCTGTCAAAAGAAAAATGTTGAGAAAGATGATAAACAAAATGTAGAAACTACAACACCACTTTTTTATAAAATAAGTAAAGAAGATTCTGATGTTAGTATTTATTTACTTGGCTCAATTCATGCAGCCAATAAAGGAATCTATCCTTTAAATGATACTATCATGTCAGCTTATAATCAAAGTGAGTATTTAGCAGTAGAAGTTGATACTATTGCTTTAACAAGTGATTTTGATGCTCAATTAGAGTTAGCTCAAAAACTGCTTTATACTGATGGTACAACAATAAAAGACCATATAGGTGAAGATTTATACAATAAAATGGTTGCTATTTTAAAAGAAAAGAGTTCATACAGTTCTCTTTATGATAACTATAAACCAATTTTCTTTGAATCATTGTTTGAAAATATTATTATTAATGATGCTGATATGGATTCTAATTCAGGAATTGATATGCATTTCTTAAATTTAGCTAAAAAAGAAGAAAAAAATATTCTTGAAATTGAAACAGCTGAATTTCAATATGATTTATTACTAAGTAATCCTATTGAGCTAGATAAAATGATGCTTGAAGAATATGTCGATAATTATGACGACAGTGTTACTGAAATGAAAGATATATATAATGCTTGGAAAAAAGGTGACATTGATGAATTAGAGCAAACATTACTTGCATCTTCTACTGAGGGATTATCAGATGAAGAAATTGAAATGGTTGAGAATTATAATAAATCTTTAATTACTGATCGTAATTATGGTATGGCTGATGCTTTAGAAAAATATTTTTCCGAAGACAAAAAAGTATTTTGTGTTGTTGGTTTAGGTCATGTTATAGGCGATGAAGGAATTATATCTTTAATGGAGAAAAAAGGATATAATATCGAGAAATTAAATTAATATGAAAAAAATAATATTTATTTTATCAATAGCACTCATTTTAATAACATGTGGTTGTGATAAGAAAAACAATCTAGAAAAAACTAATCAAGATATTTATGAGGAAGATAATAAGGATAATATGACAAAGGTAGAAAAAAATTCTTTAGTAAGTTATAATGGTGCTTTACAAGTTAATGGCATAAATTTGCAAAATCAATATGGTGAGGATTTTCGTTTAATGGGTATAAGTTCTCATGGTATTCAATGGTTTGGCGATTTAGTTAACTATGATACTTTAAAGGAATTGCGTGATAATTGGAATATCAATGTGTTTAGAATTGCCATGTATACAGAAGAAGCAGGCTATATCCAAAATAATAATATAAAATATAATGTGATTAATATTATTGAAGCAGCCATCAAACTTGATATGTATGTTATTGTTGATTGGCATATTTTAAGTGATAATAATCCCAACATCCATATAGAGGAGGCAAAGCAATTTTTTAGCGAGATTGCATCTTTATATCATGATAAACCTAATATTATTTACGAAATATGTAATGAGCCAAATGGTGAAAATGTTACTTGGAATAATGATATTAAGCCATATGCTGAAACAATTATTTCTACAATTAGGCAATTTGATGAAGATGCGATTATTATCGTTGGAACACCTGATTTTTGTAAGGATTTTAATGATGTAATCACTAATCAATTAAATAGAAAAAATATTATGTATGCACTTCATTTTTATGCAGGAACTCATAATGAGGCATTGATGAATCATGCAAAGCTTGCTCTAGAAGCTAATGTTCCTATATTCGTTAGTGAATGGGGAACAAGTTCAGCTAATGGTAATGATGGCGTATTTGTTTCTGAATCTGAAAGGTGGCTTGATTTTTTAGATAGTTATAATCTTAGTTGGGTAAATTGGTCACTTAGTGATAAAGCTGAAAGTTCAGCAATTTTACAGACTAACACAGGTACTTCAGGAATATTTGATGACAATTATTTATCAGAAAGTGGAAAATATATAAAGAGCAAATTAAAAGCAAATTCATAATTATATTTTTTAGGATACACAAATGTGTATTTTTTTCATATCATATATTATCGTGGTTTAAAGAATTCTTATTAAAATATTTAATAAAAACTACATTTAATATATTTACATGTAATTTATCGAATGCTATAATAAACTATTAGTAGTTTTGGGGGTTATGGTATGTTACAAATATCATCAGTTAATAGAATGAAATTTGAAAGAGCTATACTTGCTGGTTATAATGAATATTTAAATAACAGTGACTATTATGAATTTCTAAAAAATAATGACTTATTATATTATGATGACGATGCCATTAATAGCTTTAAATATAGAAGATATCCAGCTAGTAAAGAATTTAGATTAATTTTGTCTAAAAATTTTAAAAGGAAATATATAGAAAAAATAAATAAAGATTTATTGAATAGGATGGCATCAATAATTAATCCTAAAGAATTTAATGAGAGTGATACTAAACTAATAATAGATGATAAAATATCTTTAGTAGCTTTAATAGGTTTTATTTGTTTTGAATCAATTAGCAGTACTTTAAGTTTAGATGAATTTGAAAATAAATTGAGTGTTTTAAGGTACTTTGCTGAACAGGAACTTAGTAGTAACAAAAACTATTTAAGTCTTTCACTTGAAGATTATAAATATCTAAAGGAACATCCTAAACTTTTTTGCGTTGATACAACTGATGAGGTACAATATAAATCAAAGGATGAAATTGCTGAAATTATTAATAATATAAGTGAAACAGTGAATATTCCTGATTTTCAGTATGCTTGTTCAGTTTACGAACACCAGATTGCTAGCTTTGAATGTAAAAAAATGTAGATATGCTATTAATCTACATTTTTTAAGTTATTATCCATTATTGAATAAAGATAAATATTAACTCTTTTATTTGTCTTTTTTTCAATATAATTTTTATATCCTATTAGTTGCTTTTGATAAGCTTCATCATCAATATTTTTAAATTTATAATCAATTATATCTATATAGCTATCATATTCAATCATTAAGTCAATAATACCATGACTTTTTATACCATTATTTATTTCCATAAATTCATACTCTTTATAAATTGTAGCATTATCTAAATTATTAAAAATATCCAAATTTAAAAATTTAATAACATGTTGCTTATAAAAACTATCTATATTATATTTTTCAATATCTTTATTTTTAAAATCAATATTTTCTAATATATAGTGAAAATAGGTTCCTATTGCCATCTTTTCTTGTTCTTGCTTAGAAATAAAATGTTTATTTGTTTTAGAAAATGTATTTTTTTCTTCTATATCATTAGCAATATCTAATTCTTTTACAACAATTTTTTTATTATCTGTTATAAATTTATTTAAATCTGTAATTTTTTTATTTAAATTATAATCATGTGATAGTAAAATGTTTTTAAAATCAATATCTTTTTTATAAGGATTTAAATCACTACCTAAAAAGTTTAACATATCTAAAAATGAGCGAAATTTAATTTTATCATTGTTAAGTTCATTATTACTATCATCTAAATCAGCAATTAAAATCATCTGTTCTTTTGCTCTAGTAAGCGCTACATAAAAAAGTCTAATTCTCTCTGATATTTCTTCTTCAATATATTTGTTTTTTAAAAGATGCTTAAAAATTGTTTTACCTATACCTTCCTTAAAGTATGGTGTAATGATACCATAATCTTTATCAAATAAAAATTTTTCTGTTAAATCTCTTAAATTAAAATCTTTATAAAGTAATGGGAAATAGCAAACATTGAATTCTAGACCTTTTGATGCATGAATAGTCATTATTTTAACACTATTAGGACTTTCTTTTGATAGTGAAAAACGTATATTATAATCACTTTCAATTAATTCTTCTAAATAAGCACTAAAATCTTCTATAGTATATCCTAAACCATCTAATTTGGTTGCTAAATCACATAAATAGTCTAATCTAATAATTCTATTTTTTACATCACCTAATTTAATAATTTTATCAAATATTTTAAAATCATCGATTATTCTATTAATTAACATACAATTAGTATGCGTATCCACATTTTTACTTAAATCATTACACATTAAATAAATATCATTATTGAAAAAATTGTTATCATTAAACATTTTAAAGATAGTATCATCATCTAATTCAGCTACAAAGCTACGAGCAATACTAGTAAATAAATATTTAAATTCTTTATCGAAATTATTATCTTTAATTTTAAGAATTAATTTTATAATATTCTTTATAACAACAATTTCACTTCCATTATTTAAATTTTCATCTTTATAAATTGTTAAAGGAATTTTCATAAATTCAAATATTTTTCGAAATAAATCGAAGTTAGTAGAACGATCAATTAGAATGGCAAAATCTTTGAAAGTACAATCTCTTAACGTAGAACTTTTTTTATCGACTGCTTGATACTTATTTTTGATTTTATCTAAAATGTCATTTGCGATAACAAAAATCTCTAATTCTTCTTTCGTAAAACCTAAATCTTTATCATAATTATAATTCAGAATATCCATATTATAATTTTTATTAACATCCATTTTATCATAATCTTTTTTTCCATAAATCATTTGATGACCACAATTATAATCAGCTCCACCTAATTGTGATGACATTAATTTAGAAAAAAGTAAATTTATATTATCTAAAACTTGATGTCGAGAACGAAAATTCTTATTTAAATCTATTTTTGCTCCCTTATCACCTAAAGAATATACTTCATATTTATTTTTAAAAAGATTTGGATTAGCATTTCTAAAGCGATAAATCGATTGTTTAATATCTCCTACCATATAAACATTATTGTTACTAATTAAGGAAATTATTTCTTCTTGAATATCGTTTGTATCTTGATATTCATCAATCATTATTTCTTTATAATGTTTTTTAATTTCTAAACAAATATTATGATTACTTTTTAAAAGCTCAATTAACATCATTGATATATCATTGAATTCATAAATATTATTATTCTTTTTATATTCTAGTAATCTTTGATCTATTTTTAAAATAATATCGATAATAATATCTACATAGTCTTTAGTTAAAATAATAGAATCTTTAATTTCTAAAATACTACTATATTCACATAAATTTTGAATTTCTTTTAATGTTGTACTAATATTCTCTTTTAAAAGTTTTAGCTCATCATCACAGTCTTTTGGTAAATTAGGAAGTCTTATTTGTAGATTATTTTTTATTTCATCATAAGCATTAGTGTTTAATAAATCTTCTAATGTATTACTAATTTTTTCATAATATTCATAATCAAAATTTGAAATATTAGTTAAATAATCATTAATTTTTTCTTGTTTAGAAGTTATTAAATTTTGAAAAGCTTTAATATAATTATTTATATTTTCTTCTGTGAAAAAATTATTTAAATAATTTTTTAAATATTCTTTTTTATCAATTAATAAACAAGTAGCATTATAAATATCTAATATGTTTTCTTTTAATTCATTGTCATCTTTAATACAAAAGTCATTAATTAATTTTAAAAATAAAGGATTTTCTTGTTTATATAATTCTTCAAATACATCTTCAATTATTTGTTTCTTTTTTAAAAAAATTAAACTAGAGTCAGCAATTTCTATATTTTTTGCTAAATTTAATATATAATGATATTTTTTTAAAATTGAAAGCGCAAAACTATCAAATGTTGTAATGTATGCTTCATTAATTAAATTAAGTTGCTTCTTTAGTTCAGGATAACTTTTAAGAGATTTTCTAATACGTTCACGCATTTCATTAGCAGCTTTATTTGTAAATGTCAAAATTAATAGTTCATTTATATTAATTCCATCTTTAATCTTTCTAATAACACGTTCTGTCAAAACAGCTGTTTTACCAGACCCAGCTCCAGCACTAACGATAATAGAGGTGTTATCTTTATTAATTGCTTCTAATTGTTCATCAGTCCAATCCATTTTCTTCACCTCCCAAAAATTCTAAATTTTTATATTCTTTTAAATTAACAATATCATTTTCTGTCATAAAACATAATTCTTTGTATTTACAAAATTCACAGCCTACCAAATTTTTTATACCTATTCTTTTAGGGTTGATAAAAAATTCTCTATTTAAAATTTTGTCACGAGCTGTATAAATGTTTTTATCAATAATTTTTAATAATTGTTCTAACATTTCTTGATTAAAAATTTTACTATAATGATAAAAACCTTTACTACTCATTTTTAATCCTTTTATAAGGTTACTATCTTGATAAGTAGCATCAAATTGTCTTAAAATATTTTCATTATCAGTACTATAGCCTTGCAATTTTAAATTTTCTTTTTTTAAAGTAATATAATCTTTATTTGGCTCAATATTAATTTCTTTATTTAAAATTTTTTGTAGATAAATCCCAACTAATTTAGGGTTATCAAATTTTTTTATTTTTGAACTTAAATAGGCATAAATACATAATTGCATATCTAATCCATAAACAATATTATTTAGATTTAGATTAGGATTTCCTGTTTTATAATCGATAATTGCAATCAAGTTTTCACCATTAGTATATTTATACATAATTTTATCAATAATGCCTTTAAACAAAACTTCATAATTATCAATGGATAAATCAATTTTTACCATTTCTTCAAACAAGTATTGATTTAAAGTTGTATATTCATCTTGAGCTTTAATAGTATCAATAATAAATATTAACTCTTTTTTTAATTTTTGAATAAAAAATTTTTCTTTAAAACTAGCATTATTATAATTGTCTATTACATATTTATTAAAACTATTTTCAAAATCAAAATTAGGATTATACATTATAGATAGTATGTAATGAAATAAATTACCAATAAATAAGGTGAAATCATTATCAGAAATATTTAATTTCAAAATATTCTCTGCATAATATCTAAAACCACAACGATAAAAATTATCGACACTAGAATATGATAATATTAATTTATCATTTAAATAAGATTTAAACGATGAACCATCAATTTTAGTATATTGGTTGTTATAAGTTTTATAATCGATATTAGGATAGGTATTTAGTAGAATGCCTAAGTTATTATTTTTTTCACCATACTTTAAATAAGTATCTAAACTGTTAGCTAAAATTAATTTGTCATTTAAACTAGAATAGTGTGTATCGCTAGAATTAAGCTTTATAATATTGTAACCTTGCTCGTCAATTACCTGTGATTTATAATAGGTATTAAATGGCGTTTTTAATTTATAAGAAATAGTTAAATTTTTAATATTTGTGATTTTTTTAATTAGTGATTGATATGCCAAATCATTTTTTTCATAAGTTGTTTCTAAATTAACTGGTTTTTTTAAGGAATCATCTATATAAGCATCATCTTTATATACAGTTGGATAGTTATTTTGATTAAAACCAATTAAAAAGACAAATTCATCATCTTCAAAAAGATTGTTTTCTAATGATACAAAATCAACCTTTTGCTCAAAATTCTTTAGTTCAATTTTTTCTCGTTTAAATTCTTCAATTAAAAGATTTTTAATATCTTTAAAATTATTACACCAATTATATTTATTACAAATTTGAATAATTTGATTATATTCTGTAAATGTTAACTCATCATTAGTATTTAAAACTTTACTTAAATCATTTAGTGTTTTTTCTATATCATCATCTAAAAAATCTAAAAATTTAGCTACAACATCAGTTGAAATTAAACAATCATTTTTTAAATTAAATGGAATTTTAAACATTTTAAAAGTTCTTTTAATAATAGTTAAATATTCACTACTAGGATTAATGATTTTTATTTTATTTATTGGTGTTCCATTTATAATAAGTTCACAAATTTGGTTAGCTAAAAAATTTACTTCTTCATCAATATTTTCAAATTCATAAATGTCATGATTATAGTCATTTTGTTGTATTTTAATTATTTCAACATTTAATCCTTCAAACATTTTTTTAGAAAAGTTATCTATATAATCATAACCATATACATATATTTTTCGTTTACTAATATTAATTTTAAAAAATGGGTCAAATTTTAATAAATTAGAAGTTATTAATTCTTTTTTTATTTGAACTAAAAAATCTAATTTTGGATTATCATAGTTTTCAGAATTAATATAATATAAGTTATTTATAATATCTAAGCAAAAATCATAAGAAAAATTATACTTATTCATTAAAAAATATATACTTTCAGTTGTAAAATCAAAATAGTACTTTCTTTTGAATTCATCTAAGCTCATTATTTTAATATTAAATAAACGTTTATTTTCATTTAAACCTAATAGTATTTTTTCTTTTAATTGATTAGGTATAATTAAAATAGAGTTGTTTTCTAAACTTTGAAAATCCATATAACCACCTAAATTATTATACCATATTAATCATTAATTTTAATTGATTTCCTAATATTTGTATGATAAAATTAAATAAGAATGGAAGGCTGATATTTCATGAAAGACAAAAATATTGATAAGCAAATACCTAGACGTAATTATATAATCTTTTTTATATTGGTTATATTTACAATAGTATTAACTTTAGTATTTAGAAAATGGTATAATTTAAATCAAGATTTAAATAAAAAAAGTACTATTATGTCTGGATTTTTAGTTAGTGTTAATGAAGAAGAATTCGCTAATTATACTATGGAAAATAATAATGTTATTATCTACTTAGCTAGTAGTAAAGATGAAAGTTTAGAAAGCTTTGAGATTGAATTAAAAAAGATGTTGATTGAACATAATTTACAAGAACAAACTGTTTTTATCGATTTAAATCAAGTTGATAATGAATTTTTTAAAACTTTAACTGATAATTATTTTTCAGAAAATTTAAAAAATGTTAAACTATCTAAATTTCCTAATATTCTAATAATGGAAAATGGTATAATTAATGCGGTTTTATATAATAAAAAGACAACTATGAATATAGATGATGTTAACAAGTTTTTCTATGATAGAGGAGTAATCGCACAAGCATGATAAACGTTGTATTATTTGAACCAGAAATACCTGGAAATACTGGTAATATTATGCGAACTTGTGCAGGCACTGGGACAAAACTTCATTTAATTAAGCCTTTAGGTTTTTCTTTAGATGATAAATACATAAAGCGTTCAGGTGTCAATTATATTGAACATTGTGATTATACTGTTTATGAGAATTTTGATGATTTTTTAAATAAAAATAAGGGAACTTACTATTTCTTAACACGATATGGGCATAAGCCTCATGATTCATTTGACTATTCAGATAAAAACGAAAACATTTATTTAATTTTTGGAAAAGAAAGTACAGGTATTCCTAAAGAAATTTTAAAAAATCATTTAGACCATTGTATGCGTATTCCTATGAATGCCAATATTAGAGCATTAAATTTGTCTAATTCTGTCGCTATTATGGTTTATGAAGTTTTAAGGCAACAAAATTATCGAGATTTACTTAGGAATGAACCATTTAAAGGCGAAAATTATTTAGAAAGTTAGACTTGTTAAACAATTTAAATCGTGCTATTATAATTATTAAAGAATAAGAAAGGGTGTTTTTTGTGGAAGAACTAAATACTTTTATAATGGATAATTTTATTATAATTATTATTGTAACTGTTTTTTTGATAATGACAATTATTGGTTATATTGCTAAAATTACAGGATTTGGGGCCAAAGTTTCATCACATAATAAAAAAAATGAAGAAATGGATTTAGAAACAAATAATGAAAAAATTGAAAACTTGACTAATAATTCATCTGATGTAGACAAGTTAGATGCCTTAGATGCAATCGCTCCAAATTTTAATGATGGTGGTTTAATTATTGGTGATGTTAATCAAAATCCAGCTGTTACTAATCAAGAACTTGGTATATCAGAAGATTTATATGCACCATTTGGTGATGATACTAAAGAAGAGTTATCAATCGAAGATATAAAAATTGAAGAAGTAGAAGAAACCGATGATTTTAATATTATTGAGCGCGATAAACAAAACAATGAGGAACCTGATGAATTAATTATTCAAGATGTTAATACAACTACTCAAAATGAAGAGAGTAGTATAAATATTGAGGATATAAAAATTGAAGAAGCAGAAACATCAGATAATACTAATTCTGAGGTTGAAACAGATGAAAAACCAGATCCAGTTGTTGAAGAGATTAATGATTTAGTGGATAATACTTTTGTCATTAATGATGCGACTTCTGATTTTGATAATCCTACAGTAGCAATTGAAGAATCAGAAAATAAGGAAGCTGAGACAACTAAAGAATTGTCAAAAGTAGAACAATTTGATATTGGTGAAAGTGAATTAACTACTGAAGACACAAGTGATTTTGAAATAGAAGCTACTACAAATTTAAAACTAGATGAAATTAATGAACAAATAAAAAATCTTAAATTAGAAGATTCTGATAATCAAAATTTAGACGAGGATATTGTAGAAGATTTAAAAAAGCCTAAGAAGAAAAAAACAGTTAATGTTAAAAGTGTCGATGAAATAAAAAAAGATTCTTCAAAAAAGAAAAACAAAGATATCGATGTTGTTACTGATTTACCTTTACCTAGCTTAAACGAAGTTGGCGATGATAAAGATGTTTCAGAAGAAGATGATATTTGGAATTTTTAAAAACTAAAAATTATTTTTTAGTTTTTTTATTGTTCAATATATAGGTTTTCTTTCTTTACTACAGTGTGTTTACAAAAAAATATTGGTGTTTAGCTTTATTCGTGATATAATATATACATAATATTGGAGGTATGACATGACAATTGATGGAATATTAGATTTACTAAAAAAATTATTAGATGTGCTAATTGTTTGGTTAGTACTATATTATATACTGAAAAACTTAAGAAGAAATGTCAAAATGGTTCTTTTATTTAAAGGTGTTTTAGTCATTTTGGTTTTAAAAATAATTAGTGATATCCTAAATTTAACAACAATTGGTTATTTATTGGATTATGTAATCACTTGGGGACCATTAGCTTTAATCGTTATTTTCCAACCAGAAATTCGTAATGTTTTAGAGCAATTAGGTCGTAGCCAACTTTTAGGTCGTCATAAAGTTCTAACTGTTGATGAACGAGAAAAAGTTGTTTATGAAATTACGAGCGCTATGGATCAACTTAGAAAAAATCGTATTGGAGCTTTAATGGTTATTGAAAGAGATCAAAGTCTTAATGAATATATTTCTAAATCAAAAAAAATATATGCAGATATTTCTAGTGATTTGTTAATTGCCATCTTTTTTCCAAACAATCCACTTCATGATGGAGGTGTGATTATCCAAGGAGATAAAATAACTAGTGCTGGAGCTGTTTTTCCAACTAGTGACAATTTACGAATTAGTAAACGCTTAGGAACACGTCATAGAGCAGCTTTAGGTGTAGCCGAGGAAACTGACTGTATATCTTTAATTGTTTCAGAGGAAACAGGACGAGTTTCAATGGCTGTTAATTCAGAATTACATTATAATTTAACAATGGATGAATTAAAAATTCTCCTTTTAGAAGAATTGAGACCTAAAAAGGTAATTATACCTGATGATGAGGAGGAAACAAGCAATGAAGAAAACAACTAATGGAAATGGTAACTTTTTTCATAAAATTGGTTCTTTCCTAGATAGAAAGATTATTATACCTATTACCAAATTAATTTTAAAAATAACTGAGAAATTTGATAAATCTAGTCGTAAGTTTGAAAATTGGTTATCAAAAACTAGCACTTTGCTTTTTATATCATTGATTATTGCGATTATTGTATTTGTTGTAGTTGACCAAAAAATGTTGCTTTTTTCAGAAAGTACAGCAGAAGTATTAAAGAGTCAACCAGTTCAAGTTATAATGAATGAAGAAGCATATGTAGTAGAAGGTTTACCTGAAACTGTTGATATAACATTAATAGGACGTAAAGCAGATTTGTATTTTGCTAAACAATCTCCTTCACATGATGTTGTTATTGATTTAACTGGCTTAAAACCAGGAACACATAGGGTAAATATAAAATATAATCAAGCACTTGCATCAATTGATTATAATGTAAATCCATCGACAGCAACAGTTATCATATATCCAAAAATTTCTGAAACTAGAACGCTTACTTATGACTTATTAAATCAAGATAGTTTGGATAGCAGACTAGTAATTGATAATGTGTCTATTAGTACTGATAAAGTTGTTATTAAGGGTGCTGAATATCAACTTAAAAAGGTTGCTACAGTTAAAGCTCTAATTGATATTAACAATTTAGTAAAAAAAGAGGTTGGTGTAACAACTATTAACGATATTCCACTAAAAGCTTATGATGAAAATGGAAATGTTGTTGATGTTGAAATTGTACCAGATAAAATTAATGCTGATATTACAATTAAGTCTCCAAGTAAAGAATTACCTATAAAGGTTATACCAGTAGGTACAGTATCATTTGGTAAAGCAATTAGTTCAATTGATACTAGTGAAACAAATGTAACTGTTTATGGTGATGAAGAGACATTAAATTCTTTAACTTATATTCCAGTTGAAATAGATGTTAATGACTTAAAAGGAAATAAACAATATAAATTAGAACTTGAAAAACCAGTTGGTATTAGACATATGAGCGTTAATAATGTTACTGTTAATGTTGGCTTAGATAATTCTACATCGAAAGAATTAACTGGTGTTGATATTAAATATCGTAATTTAGCCGATGGTTATACAGTTCAAGGAATAAGCGCTAACGATACAACCGTAGCTGTAACTATAAAAGGTGTTGAATCAGTTATTAAAAATATTAATAATGATGATGTAACTGCTTATTTAGATTTAGCAGGATATGGCGAAGGTGTTCATGAAGTAGAGGTTTTTGTAACAGGTGATGACGTTAAAGTTGAATATGTTGCTAAAACAATGAAAGTTAATATTAGAATAACAAAAAAATAAAAAAGCTTAGGCTTTTTTATTTTGATTCTATATGACTAAACAAAGTATATATATTAATAATACCTGCAATACCAACAATCATATAGATTATACGTGTTAGCATACTTGTATCTCCAAAAAGTGTAGATACTAAATTGAAATCAAAAAAACCAATTAATCCCCAATTGATTGCTCCTATAACAGTAAAGATAAGAGCAATTTTCTGTAATGTTTCCATAAAATCTCCTTTCTATAAACTACTAATATAATTTACCAAAAAAAGAAATTTATTCATTCATAATTAGAATATTTATTCCATATAATTAAATGAAATTAATTATGAGGTGAAAAAATGAAAAAAATACTTTTAGTAAGCTTGTGTATGTTTAGTATCTTTCTATTTTGTGGTTGTGGAAAAAAGACAGAAAAAGATATTTTAAAAGAACTAACTAAAAAAATAGAGAGCAGTAAAGGTTATCATATAGTTGGTGAATTGGAAATTACTAATTCTGAATATGTATATGATTATGATGTTGATGTAGCTTATAAAGATGGAGATTTTTTTAGAGTTAGTCTAAAAAATAAGACCAATAATCATGAACAAATAATTTTGAAAAATAAAGATGGCGTTTATGTTCTTACTCCATCATTAAATAAGAGTTTTAAATTTCAAAGTGATTGGCCTTACAATAATTCGCAAAGCTATTTATTTCAAACATTATTAAAAGATATTAAAAATGACGACGAAAAGTTATTTGAATCAACTGATAATGAATATATATATATAACTAATGTTAATTATTCAAACAATAAAGATTTGAAAAAACAAAAAATATATATAGATAAAGATATTAATATAACTAAAGTAGAAGTTTTGACAGAATCAGATGAAGTAAAAATGAAAATGAATTTTAATAATGTTGATATGGATGCTAAATTTGACGACGATTATTTTGAATTAAAACAAAACATGACTGTTTCAACAGCTAAAATAGAAGAAACAAAAACGACAAGTAAGATACAAGATATAATTTACCCAATGTATATACCAGCTAATACTTATTTAACAGGTCAAAATGTTGTTAATAAAGAAGATGGAGAACGTATTATTCTAACCTTCTCAGGTGAGAAACCATTTATCTTTGTTCAAGAAACCATTAGCTATGAAGATGAAATGAGTACTATCCCAGTTTATGGTGAACCACTTATATTAACTGATACTATTGGAGCATTATCTGATAATTCAGCTAGTTGGGTTAGTAATAATATAGAGTATTATATTGTATCAGATTCATTATCTCAAGATGAATTAGTAAGTGTTGTTCAGTCAGTTAGTGTAATGCCTGTTTCAAAATAATAAATTTCTAAAAAATACATTTTATGTATTTTTTTTGTTTGAAATTATTAAATATACATTATAATACTTCCATAAGATAGACTTAACAAAATCAAAATCATTATACAAATAATTTATAATTGATTTTAAAAATAAAAACGTTTATAATGATATCTAGGTGATATAATGAAAAAAAATAATAAAATTAACAAAAATAATAAAAATAGTAAAAATAATGCTTCAGAAATGGAAATGGGAAATTTATTTAAAATTATTTTAGTAATTTTAGTTGTCTTTGGAGTATTCTATATTTTTACATATTATCTACAAAAAGATAAAAAAACAACAAATGTAGAAAAACCAAATACTATTACAACTATCCAATATGATGAAATTTTAATAGGAAATATCTTAAACCAAAGTGAAAGTGATTATTATGTTTTAATAGTTAATAAATCAGACTATGATTCTAGATATAAAAATTATTTATCAAAATCTAGTGCTAAATCTAAATTTTATTATTCTTTAATTGATAATGGATTAAATAGAAGCTATATAACTGATAACAGTAATCTTATGGTTGAAAATATTCAAGATTTAAAAGTTAGTACAACCTCATTATTAAAAATAAGTAATGGTAAAATAGTTGAAACCTATGATGGTAATTCAGCAGTAATGGAAGCTATTATAAACATTAACAAATAATGATGAAAGGATAAAGTATGCAAAAAGAAACCAAAAAAAGGCCAAATTTAGATGAAGAACAAGAACTAACTGATAAATCAAAAAATGAAATATTTGGTTTAAAAGAGGTAATTGGAATAATCGTTATTACAGCTATTGTTAGCTTTGTAATGGGATTTTCTGTTAAACAGAATAGTACCACAAAGTCTTTAAGCCGTTATGAAGAAGAATTGCTTTCTAATTATGAATATATTTTAACAAATTATTACAAAAACGTGGATGCTAGAGATTTAGTAGGCGTTGCCATAAAAGGAATGATAGATTATCTAGATGATCCTTATGCAGATTATATAAGTGCTGATAATATCGACAATTTTAATGTTATAATTAAGGGAGAATATGATGGAATTGGTATTCAAATTGGTTATAATGATAACAATGAACCAATAGTAACTTATGTTTTTCCAAATTCTCCTGCTGATAGTGTTGGTCTAAAGGCAAACGATATATTGGTAAAGATTGATGATAACAATGTCTTAGATAAAAAAATAGAAGAAATTAAGGAATTGGTAAGTACCTTTGAGGATAAAGAGTTCGAAGTAGTTTATAAAAGAGAAAATGAAGAATATCATACTAAATTAAAACGAGGAACTATAGTTGTTGATAGTGTAGAAAAGAAAATCTATGATAAAGATAATAAAAAAATAGGTTATTTAAAATTAAGTAATTTCGCAACAAATTCATATAAGCAATTTAATGAAAACCTAAAAGAATTAGAAAAAGATGATATTGAATCGTTAATTATCGATTTAAGAGATAATACAGGTGGCGATTTAGAAAGTGTTGATAGTATCGTTTCCTTATTTATACCTAAAAATGAAGTTATTTATCAAATGAAAGAAAAAGATAAAATAACTAAATATTATTCCAAAAGTGATACTAAAAGAAATTATCAAATTGTTGTTCTGGTAAATAAAAATAGTGCTTCGGCCTCAGAATTAATGACAGGTGCATTAAAAGAAATGTATGGTGCTACAATTATAGGTGTAAATACATTTGGTAAAGGAACAGCTCAACAAGTTATTACATTAAATAATGGAGAACGATATAAATTTACAACTAGAGAATGGTTAACAGCAAAAGGAAATTCAATTGAAGGTATTGGTATTGAACCAACAATTAAAGTTGAACAATCAGAAGAATATGCTATTAATCCAAATGAAGAAAATGATGCTCAATTAAAAGAAGCTTTAGAGTATTTGTGTAAATAAAGAGAATTATTAAATTAATTCTCTTTATTTATTTTAAAAAAAAAGTTATAATTTACTAGAGGTGATGAAAATGCATAAAATGTGTATGGGAGATAAACTGCAAATCCAATGTTACAAACATAATGGAAAAATTCACCGTTCTTGGGATGAAGCTGTATTGTTAGATGAAAAAAAAGAATATTTAGTATTTGGCAATATGAAAACTTTGGTTACTGAAGCAGAAGGTAATACTTGGAGAACGAAAGAACCAGCTATAATGTATTTTTTTAAAGATAAATGGTTTAATATAATCTGTCAATTAAAGAAAGATGGTATATATTATTATTGCAATATTGCTACTCCGTTTATTATTGAAGAAAATACAATAAAATATATTGATTATGATTTGGATTTAAGAATATTTCCTAATTCAGAATATCGAGTTTTAGATCGTATGGAATATAAGTATCATAAGAAACTTATGAATTATTCTTCTGATTTAGATAAAGCTATAAAAAATGGTTTGGCAGAATTAATAGAAGAGTATCAAAATAAAGCTTATTATTTTAATGAAAAAATTAATAAAAAATATTGTGAACAATATTTAGAATTAAAAAAAGAAAAAAATAGTAATTATAAATAAAAAAACGAATATAATAGCAATGTAGAAGTAAAAAATGTCATACATATCATAAAATTTGTAAAAAAATGCAAATAAAGTAAAAAAAGTGTTGACTTGAGTGAAAAC
>CAYOYB010000016.1:0-22956 GCA_964408085.1 uncultured Muribaculaceae bacterium
CATTATTGCTTTAAACATACAATCATATACTCCTAATAGTAATGGATGTTTAACTTCCTCTTTTTCATCAAGCATTTTCTCACCTCCTGTATATAATTATTTATAAAAAGTATATAAACTCCTTCTTTTAATACCAAAAATATATATAATTTAAAAAATCGCCTTATTTAAAGGCATACTCGTAATATTTCAAGTTTAATTTACTACTAATTTACTACTTTACAAATAAGAGCTTTGATATGTTATTGATATATTATGAGTTAAATATAAAACGACTAGCAATTACTAATCGTTTTCTTTTGGTTTATTATTTGTTTGAACATCTTTAAAATCTATGTTTTTTATAGCAAAGTCTAGGCACTGACTTATGAGTTCATTTCTACTTATATTAATTTTACTTGCTATTTTATCCAGTTCTTCTATTCTATAATCTTCAATTCTTATTGTTATAACTATTTTCTCGCTTTTTGTAGGTTGAAATCTTTTCATATTGTCGCACCTCTTTTCTTTATATATATTGTAATCTTTTTATGCTAGTAATAATATGTTCAAAAATTGAACACAAATATATTGCAATAGTTAAAAACTTATGCTAGAATTATATTGTCGGTTGAAGTGTCTATGACCGATGTTGTAATATTATTGGTCGCAGTATGCAGTTAAGCCAATAATAACATTATCGGAACACAAGGCAGTTTTAAGTGTTCCTTATTTTTTATGGTAATAATATTCTTTACGAATAATTATTATATATTCAATAAAATTTTTATATGTTAGAAAGGAAAGAGGAAAAATGAAAAAAACAAGTAAAATTTTATTATCGGCATTAGCAGTATTTAGTATGTTCTTTACTATGACAGTTAATGCAGAAGAACAAGCACTAACAACACCACAAGAAGAAACACAAGTACAAGAAACATTAAAAGATATAACATCTACTGATTTAAATACGATTTTCGCACTTATTGGCGATAATATTTCTATTTCAAGAAAAGAAAGTGAACTAGATTTTGAAAATTTAGGACTAGACAATGACCCTGTTTACTTAGAAATAAAGGAAAAACTAGAAACCAAGTTAAATTCAGAAGGTTGGGACACTACTCATGGCAAAGAAGTATATGTTTATTATGATACGAAAAATGATAATGAGTATGATATTCATAAAGTAATTGTTGGAGTAGGACCATATACGGAAACTATAACTGTTAATATTAATTATTCTAATAGTTCACAATTCAATACCACTGATGAAACTTATGTTAAAAATATAGTAAATAATATAAAATTCATAAAATACAACGATAGCGACACAGTTTTTAAAATGTATGATGTAAATGCTGAAAGTACAGCCGATGCAATGAATTATGATTTTAGCAAGATAGTAAATGATAGTTCAATTACTATTAAGAGTGCACCATATTCTGCTAGAGGTGGAGATAGAAATGGTGTAATAGGAATATTTGGTTATAATCTATTCTTTTATAAAAATGATGTATTGTATGCTACAAAAGAGGTTAAATTAGTTAGTGCTTTTGGTACTATTTTAAATAATGCAACACCAGTTATTATGGATAAAATATATGATACTGAAGAAATTTACAAAGAAATGGTAAAAGAATTTGAAAATAAAGGTTATACAAATATTTTAGGTGCTTACGATTTAACTGCTTATGGAACAACTTACGACAATATGAAAGTATCATTTAATCTTGGAAGTAATAACAATGGCAAAGAAGTAATAATATTACATAAAAAGAAAGACAACACTTATGAAACATTTACAACAACAGTAGCAGACGGAAAAGCAGAAATAACAGTTAGTGAGTTTTCTCCATTTATGATAGCATTAAGTAATAATAACACTACTACTGAAAATGTAAATAAAGCACCAAACAATGCTCAAACTTCTTCAATTGATATTGTATTATACTCTATATTGGCTCTTGGCTCTTTAGTAGGAATTACTTATATACTAATTAGTAAAAAGAAAAAGGAAATAGCCTAGTTGCTATTTCTTTCTATTTTAGGACTATGAAAAGAAAAATTAAAGTTAAAAATATTATACTGATTTTATTTATAATAGTGTTCCTATTCTCTACTACTAAAATTGTGTTATTTATAGTAGATTTATATAAAAATAAAAATTCAACAAAAGAATTGATACAAGATGTTATCAATATAGAAATTGAAGAAGATAGTCAAAAAGAAGTATTTAAAATTGACTTTGAAAAATTACTATCTATCAATAATGATACTATTGGTTGGATAAGATTTAATAATGATCAGGTAAATAACCCTATCGTACAAACAAAAGATAATTCATATTATTTAAAAAGGTCTTTTGATAAATCATATAATCAAGCAGGAGCAATATTCATGGACTATCGAAACACATCTTTTAATGATAGAAATGTTGTATTATTCGGTCATGCTATGTTAGACGACACCATGTTTGGCTCATTGAAAGATATATTTAACAATGATTTTTTTGATACAAAAGAAAATAACTATATTCAAATATATAACAAAGACAATGAACTTCTAACTTATCAAATATTTAGTTATTATATAATTGAAAAGGAAGAATATTATATAACTACCTCATTTAATAGTGATAATGATTTTAATAAATTTATTGATACCATTATAAAAAGAAGTTATAAAAAGTTTGATGTTGAAGTATCTACAAATGATAATATACTTACACTTTCTACTTGCTCGGGAACGGGTGGAACATCTAAAAGAAAAGTTATTCATGCTAAAAGAATACAAGATATTAAAGAACAAAATTAAATAATAATATAGAAGTAGTATTTATAAATGTTTTAAAAATTAGATACTACTTTTATTTTTGAAATAAAGAGGTGTTGAAAAAATGGCAAAGAACGATAAAGAATTAGTTAATAAGGTAATAGATTTATGCTTATTGCACGAAATAGACGAATCTAACCTTTATTTAAAAATGTTAGATAATCAAATAAAGTTTTATCAAAGTCAAATAAATTTTTTAGAAGATACTAAACCTTTCTTCTTTCAAAAGAAAAAATTAGAAGAACATAACAAAAAAATTGAAGAATACGAACAAAAAATTTGTGATACTTATAAAAAAATGGGCGAAGAAGCAAATTGTATAATTGAAATGCAAAAGAGCATTGATAATACATCAAAATAAAAATTATGGATCAATTAAAGTCCATAATTTTTTTATATCAATTTTTTAAAGTTGCTTTTTATAATCTTCAAGAAAATTCTTATATTTCATAAGTGTTTTTATATTTACTTTTTTTCCTTTTGGTTCATAATTTTCACGTTCTTTTTTAAAATCTAGCCATACAGTATTTTCGCTTTCTTCTTCTTCAACATCATAATCAGTAAAATCATGAAATAATTTATCATATATTGCTTTATTAAGGTCTTGTATATCTTTTGTTAATTTTTTAATTACTTGTTTACAATTACTCTTTTCTCTTTCACAATATTTTTCTCTTGATACTTTTGTACTAAAAAAATATTTTTCACAATTTTCACATTTTTTAATATCATTATATCCATGTAAAACTAAAAAATGTAAAACAGCAAATATAACATCAGCTATTGTATAGCAATTATAAATATATTTATGAGGTTTTTTATCAATATTCTTTAAATCTAATTCATCAAATCTACAATAATAATTTAAGGGAACATATCTATATTTAATATTATTCTTTTTATTGACTTTTAAGCAAGTTAATTTTTTATATGCTATTGTATAATCTAATCTTAAGTTAAAATATAATCTTATTTTTTCTATCTCTTTAATAGAAACTATGTTATTATTTTTAATCATATTGTTAATATAATTTACAAGCAAAAAGTAAGCTCCATCTTCAGACTTATCCATTTTAAAACGTATTCCAAAAGCATTTTCACTTTTTATTGAAGTATTGATTACATTTTTATCTTCTTTTAAATCTTTATCTTTAGAACTTAAACTTCTTAAATCACACAAAACTGTTAAAGGGTTAAATATTGATTTATCTTTAATAGCAATATTTAGTAATTGTTCTAATTTTTTTGAAGAAAATAAATTTATTATTTCATGAATTGTATTATTTTTTTTAAAAATATTGCCACTTTTTAATTTTGTTATACTACCCAATATTTTATTATTATCTTTCTCAATCTCAACTATATATTCAAATTTGTTCATAAAACACCCCCAAAATATAAGTATAAAATTTAAAAAAGTATTTTAAATTTAGTACGTTATACAATATAAAATTTTTATGTTATCTTGTTATTGCAAACGGAAATTGTCGCGATAAATAGTTTGCAAATACAAGAGAGTTGTTAGAAAGATTATAACATCTATAAACTTAAAATACAATTCTCATGTAATAAGCAAAGAGAGAAATACCACGTTAAAAAAGGTCGTTTAACTTATATTAACCTATATTCAAGTAATTGAACGTTCTCTCTAGGGTAAGTTAAACGTAATATAATGGAGGAAAAATATGGATTTTAAAGTAAATGATATCGTAGTAGATTTTAAAGCTACTTTTGGTAATAATTTTGGTGTTTTAGATGTTGAAGAAAAAGCAGTGTATAAAGACAACAAAAAGACAAATGAGACATATTTTACAACGATTATTACTTGTTTGGATAAGCGTATGAAAAGATTTTCAATAAAAAGTAGTACACCATTTGTTGCTACTCCACCAGAAAATGACATCATACCAGTTACTTTAGTTAATGCAGTTGCAAAACCTTATGTAATGAATAATCAATTAGGTTTTACTGTAACTGTTGACGATATTAAAGTTATTAAAGACTAGAGGGCTTAATCGCCCCTCTCCCTTATGGGAGAAAATAAAATTGAAAAATAAAGGAGAGATTTTATGAATTATAATTCTAATGAAATAGAAAATTTAAAATTGATAAGAGATAGGCTTTTAAAAGAAGCAGAAAGTTTAAGAAAAAATAATGAATTTCTTAAAGCCTTAAAAGCATATACTGAAAGCATAAATATTGGAGAAAAAATACAAGATTTCTCTAGGTATCATGAAGCTTATTGGGGTATGTGTCTAACATTGTATCTTGAATTGAAACAATGTAAGCATATGAAATGGAATACTTCAATTGAGAAATTTTATGATTTAGCCATGAGGTGTGATGCGCCTTGCGAAGTTCAAGAAAAATATAGCAAATTTTATTATGAAAATATTCTATATTTAAAAGAAGAAGTTTCTAATTAATATTTTAAGAGAGATTAAGTTCTCTCTTCCCTATCATTAGGGAGAATAGGAGATTAAAAATGCAAAATAATTTAATTATAACTAATAATGATAAAATAAAAGTTACAACATGGCAACAAGATTTACTTATAGCTAGTAGTCAATTATTAAACCCTATAAAAGACGTGGTACTGGGAATAAGTACATTTTCAATACCATATCTTAACCCAAAATTATCTAATATAAAACCTATTGCAGATTGTAACTATGGTGTTGATATTATTAAAAATATATTTGAACTAAACAATATACCTATCGTAAAAGATATTTCGCCAAGTCTTATATTAAGCTCTATACCTTTTTGTTTATTTGCAATAGTCGTATTAAAACCTTATGAACTTAAAAGGAAAGCAAAAGACTGCAAAGATTTAGGTATAACAGATAATGGAAAAAGAAATGGAAATACTATAATTCCTATAAGAAAAACAGTATCCTTTAAAAACCCTAGTTTAGTGAAAATAATTTGTTATAGTAATGGAGTTTTGGCAAAAGATTTTCAAGACGGAGATAAATTGCAAAGGTTGTCTCGCAAATGGAAGAGATTTGTTATAAATGCAGAAGATTATAAAGACGACAAATTAATAATCTATTGTAAACGACATAAAAGTAATAAAATGTTATTTTGGAAAAATGAGTATTTATCTAAAAATGATTTTGAATTAGTATTAGGAGAAGATAGTATTGGTAATCAAGAAGTAATTAACCTTAATAGTACTCCTCATATAATTATTGCTTCTACTAGTGGTGGTGGAAAAACAACATTATTCAAATGTGTTTTAATGCAAAGTTATTTGAAACAAGCTACGGTCATTATAATAGATATGAAAGGTCTATTGGACTTTAGTAAAGGGTGGCAAAACTTAAAAAATTGTAAATTAATAGCTGATATTAATACTTTATATGATGTATTAGAAAATAATATTATGGTTGAAGCTGAACGAAGAAAAAAATTACTAAATGATTATTGTTGTAAAGATATAGAAGAATTTAATTCTAAAATAGATAATAATGAAATTCAAGAAGAAAAACTACAAAGAATTGTTATAGGTTTAGACGAAGCTAGTCAAGTTTTTTCTAAAGCAAGAAATAAAAAGATAGAGGAACAATTAAGTATTATTAGAGAAGATTTTGAAAAGATTACGGAATTATTTAGAGCTATTGGTATCCACTTAATAATTAGTACACAAGTACCAAGCTCTCAAG
This sequence comes from uncultured Muribaculaceae bacterium, assembly GCA_964408085.1. Lineage (GTDB taxonomy): Bacteria > Bacillota_I > Bacilli_A > RF39 > UBA660 > CAJLIR01. Next base: position 6,480 of record CAYOYB010000016.1, read on the forward strand.
TATTAAGCGAAAAAATTAGGCATAATTGCGATTTTAGAGTATGTGGTCGTGCTAATAAGATATTAAGTAATATTGTTATAGATAGTGAAGAAGCTTCTACTATACAAAAAAAATCAAGAGGTCAATTTATTACTAATGAGGGTAAAAGATTTCAAGGATATATATTTTATGAAAAAGATGTCTTTCAAGAATTAAAAAAAGAAGAAAGTAAAAACTATCGGCTACATTTAAACGATACTAGGGATATTGATTTAAAATAAAATATTTAAGTGTTATATATGTTAGGTTATCGTGGCCGTACGGCGACACGAAGTGGAAGCCAGTACGATCCACGAGCCACCGTAGGTGGCTATTTACTTGACTGTATGAAATACAAAAGAAAGTTATATTAATTATTTTTATGAAGATAGAAGTATTAAAAAATAACCCTATACGTATAAATGAAGAAAGCCAAGTTATTTACAAAGAAGCTAATCAAAAAGTAGAAATTAAATACACAGTTAAAAATACTGGTGGATATATCCGTAAAATTGATAAAGACCATTACTACAATATAAAAGACGGAGAAGTAAAAAAATTTAATCATAAAGCAAAAACTAGAAAAGATACTATTAACTCATTAAAAAGAACAATGTCAAAGATTAAAGAACTTGTAGATATTAATTGCACCGAGCCTAAAAAAGTACAATTCATTACTTTTACGTTCCGTGAAGTAGTCCGAGATACAAAAGTTGTATATGATAATTTTAAAAAATTTAATTATAGATACAAAAGATACTTAAAAAAGCATAAGCTATCGAGCGAATATTCTTATATTGTGGTTTTAGAAGCACAGGGACCAAAACACGGCTACTGTTGGCATTTACATTGCTTGTATATCTTTAAAAATTGCAAAAAAGCTCCCTATGTTCAAAATGATACTTTACAAAATGAAATATGGAAGCTAGGATATACAAAAATTAGTTCTTTAAAAGGTATAAAAAGCATAAGCAACTATTTGGTCTCATACTTGACTGATGTTTGTCTTGACGAAGAAGATATGAAAAAATTAACTGGTAAAAAGGGAGCTAAAGCTATTATTAAAGGTCAAAGATTAAAATACTACCCTAAAGGAGTTCGTATCTATCGTACAAGCCGTGATATAGTCCGTCCTACTATAATAAAAATGACGGAAGCAGAAGCACAAAGAAAACTAGGAGATAATTCTATTTTAACATATGAAAAAACTTTACGTATATCTAATTATGAAAACACAACTTTAAATATTGTCAATTATAGGCACTATGATAAACAAGATAAAAATAAAAAATAAAGTATTTATTCATTAGGGAAAGGGACGGTGTCGCCTTAAATTTAAGGAGATGATGTCTTTTGAATAAAGAAGAAAACAAAGATATACAAACAAGTAATCAAGAGTTAAGTAAAAATTACAATATAAGCAGTATTGATGTACCTATTTGGGAAAAATACACCCTTACTATTGAAGAAGCTTCTAAATACTTCCGTATAGGCGAAAATAAGCTCCGTAAACTTGCAGAAGAAAATATCACGTCAAATTGGGTTTTAATAAACGGTAATCGTATCCAAATTAAGCGAAAAGCCTTTGAAAGCCTAATTGATAAGCAAAACACAATTTAAGTGAAAATGAGCCTAAAAATGTGTTATAATGAATATGCATATCAAGGCTCTTTCTTAATTGAAAGGAGCTTATAAAATATGACAAAAAGACGTGATAAAAAAAATCGTATTTTAAATAACGGAGAGAGCCAAAGAAAAGACGGAAGATATGCTTTTAAATATATTGATACTTTTGGAAAACAACAATTTATATATTCTTGGAAATTAGTACCAACGGATAAAACACCAACGGGAAAACGTGAAGATTTATCTTTACGAGAAAAAGAAAAAGTTTTACAAAGAGATATTGACGACGGAATAGACACAATAGGTAAAAAAATGACAGTTTGTCAACTATATTCAAAACATACACGACAACGTGGAAATGTTAAGGATAATACCGAAATCGGACGTAATAGACTTATGAAGCTACTAGAAGAAGATAAGCTCGGTCATTGTGCTATTGAAAAGGTAAATATATCCGACGCAATAGATTTTGTTATTCGCATGAAAGAAAAAGGAATAGCTTACAAAACCATAAGTAATGATAAAAGGTCTTTAAAAGCTACTTTTTATACAGCTATAAGAAATAATTGTATAAGAACTAACCCTTTTGACTTTCAAATTAGCGAGGTACTAAAAGACGATACAAAGCCAAAAGTACCACTCACACAAGAACAAGAGGATAGTTTGTTATTATTTATTCAAAGTGATAATGTTTATTATAAATATTATGATGACGTTATTCTACTTTTAGAAACTGGACTACGTATTTCTGAATTTTGTGGACTAACTGAAAAAGACATTGATTTTGAAAACCGACTAATCAATGTAGACCACCAACTATTAAGAAACAAGAAGCGAGGCTACTATATTGAAGAGCCTAAAACTGAAAAAGGAAAACGAAAAATACCTATGAGCGAAAAGGCTTATATAGTATTTAAACGTGTAATAGAAAGAAGCAAGAAATATGATAAGTCAATAACTATTGACGGATATAGTGGCTTTATATTTATAAAAAGTAATGGTTATCCTAAAGTATGTTGTGATTATGACAGTGTATTTCGTGGTATAAAGAAGAAGTATAATAAGAAAAGCAATAGCATAACTCTACCAAATGTTATGACACCTCATACACTACGTCATACATTTTGTACTAACTGGGCTAATATGGGTATGAACCCTCATACACTACAATATATAATGGGTCATGCAAATATCCTTATTACACTAAGCTATTATACACACCCTACCTATATGTCGGCTCAAGCTGAAATGGAGAAAATAAGAAAACAACAACAACAAATTTACTACTCTTGTACTACTTTTGAAAGCGAAAATATAAAAAGTAATAACAATTTATGTGAATATCTTCCACAATTAAAAATGTCTTAAAACCCCATAAATAAAGGTTATAAAGACATTTAAGAATATTTAAAAAAATAATTAAAAATTATATATTATTTTAATACAAAAAAATTCTAAAAATTTAGAATTTTTTATAATTTATAAAAATAAATATACTAATCTTTTAATAATTTTCTACACGTTCATAATTAAATAGATTTTGATATTTAGGACATCTTTCTAATAGTTCTTGATGTGAACCAATATCAATTATCTCACCCTTATCAATAACAACAATTCTATCACAATGTACAACAGTAGATAACCTATGAGCAATAATCAAAACAGTTTTATTTTCTCCAAGCCCATAAATGGAAGTTTGAATTTTATCTTGTGTAATATTATCTAAAGCACTTGTCGCTTCATCAAATAATAAAACATTACTACCTTTAATTAAACTTCTAGCAATTGCCACTCTTTGTTTTTCTCCACCAGATAAAATAACGCCTCCTTCACCAACTTCGGTATCAAATCCCTTTTCAAACTCCATAATTCGCTCATAAATATTAGCTTTCTTACAAGCATCTACAATTTCTTCCATTGTAGCATTAGGATTAGCAATTTTTAAATTATCCATAATAGAAAAATTAAATATATATGGATTTTGTGGAATTAAAGCTAAATGACTCCTTAAAGAATTACAATTAATTTCTTTGATACTTATATCATCTATATAAATATTGCCTTGTTCTAAAGAATAAAGCTTAGTTATTAAATTAAAAATTGTGCTCTTTCCACTTCCACTAGCTCCTACGAAACCTATTTTTTCACCTGGTGTAATAAGAAAATTAATATTTTTTAATACTGCATTATCAGAATAAGCAAAACTCACATCGCGAAATTCGATTTTACCTTTTAAATTATCCAAATGCATACCATTTGTTTCTTCTTTTTTAAAATAATCACCTAATACTTCAAATACTCTAGTAGCGCTTAAATTATAGCGCTTAATCAAATCTACAAAACGATTATAAAAATCAAGTAAATTTTCGATTCTACCACGATACATATGTAAAACTAAAAGATTAGCAATAGAAATATAATTATTAGATACTAAAATAATACCTAATATAATAAATGTTACATCAAAAAAATCACGAATATTTCCACAAATAAATCTAAATTTCCAGCTAGTTCTTTCCATAGAGATTTTCTCTTTATTAACAATATCAATTTCTTTTTTTATTTGTTTTAAAATACCATTCTTACCATTTAACAATTTTACATCTCTAATTCCTCGAATAAATTCAGCAGCAAGCCCAGTACTTTTTTCTCTAATTTTTCGATATCTTTTACCTTGTTCATAATACATATTTCGCCTTTTTCGTTCAATATAACCAAGTATAAGAGAGGTAATAACAAAATAAATAAACATATATGGACTAATTACCAAAACAGCAACTAATATACCAACATTAGAAATCAAATCAACAAAATAATTAACAAGATCAGAAAATATATTAATAATATCATTAGTATCATTCTTTATACGATCAATAAAAGTACCACTACTATTTTTATCAATTTCGCTAGTTGTAATTTTTAAAGTTTCTGAAAACATTTCTAATTGAGCTTCTGTCACTGCTTGAATCATATATATTTGCGTAATTTTTTGTAAAAAAACTGAAACAATGTTACGACAAACTTCTACTATAAATATAAATAAAGCTACACCTAGTAATTCTTCAAACAAACCATTAGTTAATTTTAAAAGTAAAGTAGCTGATAATACTGGAATAACGACACTAATAGCTGATAATATAATCGATAATATAGACATTATAATTAAACTCTTTTTCTTGTTCTTAATAAATCTCCAAGACATTTTTAAATTATTTCTTGTTTCCTTAAATTCATCTTTTAATTTAGACATCAATACCACCACACACTAATAGGATAACAAAAATAATGAGTTTGTGCAAATGATAAATATTATATTGTAATCTTAAAATATTATTAATAATACAAAAAATCTAGAAAAATCTAGATTTTTGAAATACCCAATTTATTATTTATTTACAAGGGCAGTTATTATATAATTGCCATTTTCTTTAACAAATGTTAATTCAAATAAATTAAACTCTTCTAAATGTTGTCTCATATAATCAGTAATTTCATCATAACTAATATCTATAGTACTACCATCTTTTCGTAGATAACCACTGGATCCTTGTTTATTACGTGCTCCATAAACATTAATTATTAAATTATTTTCATTTTCTATAACAGATGAAATAACCAAATTGTATGAAGTAGGCATACATCCACTTCCAGCATTAGGATTAAGTATACCATTTGGAATATAAGCATCTAAATCACCAATATATTTCCAAGATTGGATTCTAAAATAATTTTTATTTGATATTTTTATATTATTACCAAATATTGATTTTACTTTTTCTAAAACAACATCATATTTTATACCATAACCACCATCTAATGCATTAGGATATTCAGTTTTAATTTTTGATAAATCAAAATAAGAAAGACTAGAAGAATCAAGGGCATCTAATGCAATACTAATCATAGTTGTATCATTTAAATTATTAAAGCCATTAATAAAAAGATTTATAGAGCCTTCTTGATATTCACCACATGAGGAATTAAGTCGTTCAAGTAAATAATAATAATTTGCATATTCATCACCAGTATGATCTTTTTGCATTTCTGAAGAAACTTTCGCATTAGAAACTACTTGTTGTCGCGTTGTAGTTGTTGTTGTAGTTGTCATATTATCTTTATTATCATTATTTTTTTCTTCTTCATTACTTATAACAAAATAGACTAATAAACCTAAAATACTTAAAATAACAATTATCAAAATAATCATTACTAATTTATTACTTTTATTTTTATTTGGTTGAACTGAATTTAATTGTATTGTTTGATTATCAATATTTAAATCACTATTTTTTATATTATTTTCTATTTTGTTGCCACAGCTCTTACAAGCATTCTCATTTTCTCCTATTATATTTCCACATTTATCGCATTTCATCTACATATCACTCCTTCTCTATTATATAGAATAACAAATAATAAATGAAAATAAAATAAAAAAAAAGAAATTTTAATATTTAATAACGTTAAAATTTCTTTTAAAACATAGCTATTTATTCTTTTCTTTTTTACATATAAATTTATCAAAAACAGCTAATATAGATGGTAAAACAAATAAGATTAATATTAATGAGCAAATTGTTCCTTCAGATAAAGTTTTACATATTTTAGCAGCAATTGCTGACGCAAAATTACCAACAATTAATGTAACGATAATTAAAATGGAAGCACTCGTTAAGATCGTATGAATTGATTTATTATAAGCATTTTTAATCGCTTCAACTATACTTAACTTTCTTCTTGATTCTTTATAGTAAGAAGTATAACAAATAGCATAATCAATTGTAGCACCCATTAAAATACTTTGAACAATTAATAAAGCAATAAAGTATACACTACCTCCAAATATAGATAATATCCACATTGTTAAGAATACTGCGCATTGTATTATTAAAACTAAGATAAGTGGTACAATAATTGATTTAAATGTAAATGCTACAACAACAAATATAGCAATCATTGTTAAAATTGTAATAAAATTAAGTTCACTACCAAATGACCCACTCATATCATAAGCCAAAAGTGAATCACCAATTACATAAATTTCTTTATCTTCACTATCTAAATCATCTTTAATACTTTTTATAAAATCAAAAGTTTCTTCTCCTTCTAATTCATAAGTTGTATTAATAATCATTCTAGAATACTTATCACTAACTAACAATTTTTTAGCGTCATTAACTGTTTTTTGTGATTCTTTTATATTCTCTTTCATATCTTCATCAATAAAACTCGTAAAGCAACTATCAGTTAAAATATCTTTATTTAAATAGTTAACAAATTCTTCAACTGTTAATTTCCAAGTTTCATTATAATTATTAATACTTCCATTATATATATAAATAAGTTCAACTAAATCTTTATTTAAATCATCAGTTAAATTTGATAATAAACTATAAAGTTCACTAGCTGTATAAGAACTATTATTAATAGCACCAGTCATAATATTTCTAATTGTTCTTAATTTATTAATAGAATTATCATCGAAATTAGTTGAATACTTTGGATTAGTTATAACATTATCTAATAAAAAGCTTGTAAAATCATTCATCGATATAACAATATTTTTATTTAAATAAGCTACTTCATATAATGAATATAATAAATCAATACTATTCTTATCTAAGTCAAGAAAACTAGCTAAATTATAAGAAGAATAATATATATCACTATTAACACTATTCATAATTGAACTTACTAAATATAATTTATTAAGTGTTTCATTATTTAATTTTGCAGCTATTAATTCATTATCTTTATTATTTAAAATTAAGTTAACAAGATTGTTAGGACTTAATTTAAACTCATAATTGTTTACATAACTAATTAAAGCATACAATTTATTTACATTTGATACGTCAGTTGATAATAATATTGACATTTCTGATATTGTATATTTTTGTTTTTCACTACTTACTGAATCATCAATAACTAATTTTAAAATAGTTAATTTGTTCTTTACATCATCACTTAAATAATCACTTAAATTTGTTAAAGTAAAATCAATAAATTCTTGTGGAGACATTAAATAATCATCAGGTAACCCACTTACAGTATAAACTGTATTTACTAAAGTAGTATCAATGGAATTAAAGAAATTACTTAAATAAACTTTATTCATTTTCATTGTATTATAATTATTTTCATTGTTAGAAATAGAAACTAAGCTAGTTAAACTACTAACATCAACACCATCTAAATAATTGGTATTTTGACTTAAATAATATGTGCCATTAATTAATTCTGATAAACTTAAACTATTATCAAATTGGGTATTTGTATAGTAAAGTAATAATAATTGGTTAACACTTTCATTATCAAGACCAAACATATTAGAAAGTGCATTAGCATTCATATAATTATTAATTATATCTTTATTTAAAAATGGTGTCATCTCTCCTATTAAGATTACAGAATTTTGATTTATTAAGCTAGCATATTTTTCATTTATTAAAACATAATTATTTAAGAAATCTACAAAATCAGCTAATCTTAATTGAATATTCACGTCCCTTGCATTATATAAAATATATAAACTCTTAATAGTTTCTTCATCAAGACTTAAAATATCAGCTATTTCACTACTATTTCTTAATTGGTAAACTAAGTCAATATCAGTAAAATTATGTAGCTTATTAATATTAGCTTTCATACTATCATCTAATTGTTCACTTAATTTATCATTAGTGAATATATTTTCTTCAATAAATTTTAAGAAATCACTAGCTGTCATATTTGGTTGTGTATCACGATTATAATAATTATAGTAAAGAATTTTTAAAAGATAATCTTCTATTTCTGTAGAACTTCCTAAGTCATCTAATTTTTTAGGTAATGATTGATAACTTAATTTCTCATTTATTGTATTACCATAACATAAAACTTGGGTAACCTCATCACCTTTTAAATTACGACAATATTTACTTATTGTATCTTCATAATCATTATTATAAATAATCGCCATTTGGTTATTCTCTTTAAAATATTTAGCTATTTCATCAGTTTCTGAATCAGTATAAAGTATTCCTAATCCATCTTTTAGAAAATAACTTGTTATAAATAAAGCAACAAATATAATAAATACTGGAAAACGTAATTTGTAACTTAAATTACCAAGCCAATCTAATTTTATATTTAAAGATTTTTTACGTGTTTTTAAAATTAATTTATCAAATAATAATATTAATGCTGGAAGACATAAGAAAATACTTAATAAACTAAATAATACACCTTTAGCAAGAACAAAGCCTAAGTCCTTACCAATTGTAAAACTCATAAATACTAAAGCTAAAAGTCCAACAATTGTTGTGATAGAACTACTTGATATTGAACCAAAAGCATTTGAAAGAGCCTTCTTCATAGCATCTATATTATCTTTGCTTTTTTCACGTTCTTGTGTATAACGATTCATTAACATTATTGAATAATCCATCGATAAAGCCATCTGTAATATCGCTGAAATTGAATCAGTAATATGTGAAACACTAGGAAATATGATATTAGTTCCCTTATTCATAAATACAGCAAGACCTATTACAAATAAAAATAAGAATGGCTCAATATAAGAGTCACACATAATGATTAAAATAACCATTGCGCAACTTATAGCTACAATAACTATCCAAGTATGTAATACAGGTTTATTATCACTTTCAATTGAACCACTAAGATAAAATTCATAATTTTTAAATGATTCGTTGACAGATTCATAAACACTTTTGGCTGTACTTGAATTACTAAGATTGGCAACGTTAACAATAAATAAAGTAAAATCTTCATGATTATAATCATTAGTATCGTTATAGTCAACACTATCAACGCCATCGATAGCTTCTAACTCATCTTTTATTTTGGATTTTTCATCATCAGATAAATCCTTAAACATAATATTTAAAGAGCTTGATTTTATTTTCTCAAAATTACTCTCCATTATATCCATACCAATTCTCGTTTCACTTGTATCTGGTAAGTACTCAGCTATATCATGATTAATATTAACTTTAGTACCTAAATATAGTGAAAAAATAGATAATATAATAAAAGTAATCAAAATAAAATATCTTTTATTAACAATAAAATCTGTAATCTTTTTCATACTAATCCTTCCTTTTCATAACAAAACAGTATTATAGATGGTTTCATCTGTAAATAATAGAACAAATTGTCATTATTTGTCAAAATTTTGACACAATACAAATTACTGTTTATTTTTACACTGTTTAGATTTGAACAATATCAAAATAATGTTATAATATTACTAGAGGTGTAGCTATGAAAGTAAAAAATTTGAATTCATCAAGTAGAAAAACAAACAAAGTTATTAAAGAAGCGTTTGCTGAATTAATGCAAGAAAAAAAAGAATTAAATAATATTACTGTAACAGAACTTGTAAAAAGAGCTGAAATAACTCGTTCTGCATTTTATACTCATTTTGATAGTATTTATGATATTGCTCAAGAAATTCAAAATGAAACACTCGCTTTACTTATGACAAATATTGATGCCATTCAAACACTGAATGATTTTGATTATTACCTAGATATTATATTCAATTATCTACATGAAAATGAAAAAATTTATTCCATGTTACTATCTAGTAATGACCCTATGTTATTTTCTAATAAGTTGAGTAAAGCCATAAATAAACATATATCAGAATTATTAAAAAGTACTAATAATGATAATCTTATTTTAAAAATAACTTTTTATACTGATGGATGTATGAATTTAATCATAAAACATTTTAGAAAAGAAATTAATAATTCTTTAGATGATTTAAATTCTTTTATGAAAGAATTATTTAGAAATTTATTTATAAAATAGAAAAGATGATAAAATGGATATAGTTTTTGAAAAATTAAGAAAAGAAGATTTAGAAGAAGTTGCCAATTTATATGATTCTGAAAGACCAATGTCTACTAATAGAATAAAAATGTATAAAACATTTAATAAAATTAAAGATAATCCTGACTATAACATGATAGTAGCTAAACTAAATGATAAAATTGTAGGTTTTGCTACAGTAATCATTCACCAAGATATTTTTGAAGAGAATAACCCTTTTATGACTATTTGGAGTGTAAGAGTTAAAAAGGAATATCGAAAACAAGGTATTGGTAAACAATTATTTCATTACATTGAAACAGTAGCTAATAAACTAAATTGCGAATTTATCTGTTTAATAGCTGAAAAAAATAATGCTACAGCCAATATTTTTTATGAAAAATTAGGATACAAATGTGAAAATGGATACATAAAAATGATTAATTAAAATTTAGCTAATAAAAAAATATTATTATAATATAATATTTTTTTATTAATTTTATAATTATCAAGAAATTTTAACAAAAAAACGCATTTCTGCGTTTACCCTTTTTATTCAAATTTTTTAATTTTTATTTTTTTGTAATAGCTTTTGTTTGCTCAGAATAAACCTCGTCGGCTAAATTTTCAACGTCGTTTATTAATTGTAATTTTTTATCATCACACTGTTCTTTATCTAAACTTAATAAAAGCCAATAAGGTTTATAAACTGCAACTGCCCCTTCAAAACCACAGTAAGTAGTCGTACCATTAGTATTTATAGTATCACATCCACCTAAAATTTGATATTCAGCAGTTTCTTCTAGTATAGTAGTCATCCCTGGAATAGGTAAATTCTCATCTACCATGTATGGATAATAAGATTGTGGCATCTTATAACCAATTTGGCCATTTTCCATTACAACATTTTCAATTGGTACCACAATTGGTAATTCAGAATTATATTCTAATTCTGACGATGTGCTAAATCCAGTTTCTGAATTTTCAGAATTTTTTTCTATTGAATTTGAACAAGAACTCATTGTTAAAGCCAACGCTGTTGCAACTCCAAATGAAGCTATTCTTTTATTTAAATAAGACATTTTAATCATAAAATTTTCCCCCCTCTTTAATAATCGACGACTATAATAACATAAACTATTTGATTTGTCAAATTTTTCTTTTATGATAAATTACTGTTAATTTTTTAGTTTCATCAATAACTAAAAGTGAATGATTATATCCATGTCCTTTCAGTTTTGTTTTAAAATATTTTTTATATTTTCTATATTTATTACAAAATTATTCATTCAAAATACTTATTAGTTTAAATAAAATTATATTTTTTTGTTGCCATGTTCATAAAAATCTTCATCAAGTGTGTTTGAATCATCCATTTTCTTATTTTCTAATCGCCTTAATTTATAATTATAAACAAGTATACTCATATCTTTTTCACCAGTTACATTATCAACATAATAATTAACTATTTTAGTATCTAAAACATAATTTTTAAATTTATCTAATGTTTTAATAGACGCAATATTATTCTTTTTTACAGTTAATGTAATATTCTGAATATTATTTAATGATAAATAATCAGCTAAAATACATAATGCTTGGTATGCATAGCCATTACCTCTATAATCATCTATGATTGCGCATCCTATATTTCCAAATATAGACTTATGACCTTCTGGAAAATAACTTATTTCACCTACTTTAGTAGTTAATTTAGGTAAATATATATCATATGTACCACCAAATTCTGAATTTCTTTTATATAAATCTATTTTCCCATTTGAAGAAATAAATCTATAATTACGCTTACTTAAAATTTCCTGTAAATCATATGCTTTCTTTTGTAAATTATAAATTTTATCCTCTAAAACTTTCTTTTCATTTTCCAAAACATTAATAGCTTTTAATATTTCATCTATTCCTAATTTGTCATTTGTTATTTTACATAATTGCTGCTTTTGTGCTATTAAGCCACCTATTTTATACAATTCCTCCTTATACTCTTCTAATAATGTTTTAATAGAATTTAACTCTAATTCCAAATTATCTTTTTCATTCATAATCAACCTCTATAATCAATATTATTATATATTTATAATCACTATATTATTTAAACAGTAAAATTTTATAACTATAATTTATATCTTTATTCTTAAAATTCCAAAGATTTTGTTAAAACATGTTTGAACTTATCAAAATCATTTTCATAGATTCTTTTATTAATCTCAATCATAATAGATACTATTTTTGAATTTTTAATTCCATAATACTTATTAGGCACTAAAGAACCTTTGTATGGATAATTTATTTGAACAGAATATCCATTATTCTCAAAATATTTTATAAAATAATTTGTTAATTGTTCAGAATAATAATTTTCTTCTATACCTATGCATATATCTGGAACAAATTTACAATTAAACAATCTAGAAACTAATTCAGATGAATATGAATGTAAATCAATGATAATACACTTTTGATATTTTTCTAAAATTTCTGTAACAGTTTTATCTAAAAGATTATGATGTTTATCATATATATCTGTAATTATTCTTCTTTGCTCATCATTAGGATTAAACATTAATTTTCCAGTACTTGTTTTTGTATAAATATATCCCATTCCAAATTTGTTCATTAACTCACTTTCATCTTTAAATCTTTCTACATCGCAATATAACCTTGAATATGGAAAGATAATTGCTTGACTTTTATCATCTATAAATTGCTCAACTTTGTAATCACACATAAATAAATTTTCTTGCTCTAATTCAGATATATTTAATAAAGATGACTTTTTATAATCTTCTGGAATATAGAGACTAGAATGTGGTATGTGAATTAATACATATTTTTGCATAACAATCACCATCTTTTCTTATATTTTTTACTAATATATTACTATTAAAAATGAAATTTTTTTTAAATTTTTACAACCTCATTATTAATCATAAAAATATAATTCTTATTTAAATAGTTCGCTATCTTTTTAGGAATAGTAATTGCCTTTTCCCATTCTCTTATTATATTTAAATCTAAAGTTCCATCAACAGTATATTTCAAAATTAAATCTTCAGTATTTATTTCGATATCAACATTCTTTATTTTTTGAAACTCTTTATTTATAGTATCTTTAATACTCGAATTTTGAACTCTATGATAAGTAACATCTAATTTATCAGCTAATACTAAAGCAAGGTCAATTTTATTTTTTATGTCGTTTCCCTTTGAATGATCACGAATTGCGTGTTCGAGAATTTTTTCTTCTTCTCTAGTAATATTGGTACCAATTAAAAAATCTCTAAACATTTCACTACTTTTTATCGCATGATCACACTTTTCTGGTCCACTCTCACTCAAACCAATATCATGTAATAAAGCAGCAACTAATCCAAGTTCAATTGTTCTTTGATCCACATTAAGTTGTGTTAAAATCTTTTTTACGTAATTAGATACCCTCTTATAATGTCCTAATCCATGTTCCCAATCCCATTTTCCATCAGTTATAAATTTCATTTTTTCTATTTTGTTTACTAATTCTAAATATTTAGAATTATTTAAAATTATTTCATACATATTCATTTTAATTCCTCTTTTATATCTTCACCTACATTAATATCATCTATTATTTTTTTATGTGAACTTGAGTAATTATTCGTTTGTATATCAATATAATATTCATTATTTTTCATAAGCTCGTTATGAGTACCTTGTCCAACAATCTTTCCTTTATTAAGTACAACAATTTTATCAGCAATTTTCATTACATCTTTTTTATGAGTAATAATTATAATAGTATGATCCAATTTTAAATTTTCAAAAATATCTTTTATTTTTTCAACTAACAAAGTATCTAAAGAACTTGTTACTTCATCAAAAATTAATATTTCTGCCTTGGATAATAATGTTCTAGCAATAGCTAGTAACTGTCTTTGACCACCAGAAAAATTAGCAGCATTTTCTGTTAATATTGTATTATAACCCTTTGGTAAACTCATAATGTAATCATGAATGCCAACCCTTTTACAAGCTTCAATTTGGTTATCTACATTTGAATCAATTAAACTCAAATTTTTTCTTATACTCATATTAAATATAAATGGTGATTGGTTAACACCAACTACATTAGTTGAATAGACATTCTTAGAATATTCATAAATACTTTCATTATCAATTAAAATTTGACCACTATCTATTTTATATTTTCTAAGAATTAAATTAATAATAGTCGTTTTACCACTTCCGCTATGACCAACTAGCGCTGTTATTTTATTTGGTTCCGCTATAAAATTAATATTTTCAATATTTCCTTTATTTTTAGACTTATAACAAAAATTAACATTTTTAAACTCTACTAACCCATTTATATAATCATTATCATTCATACCAAATTCAAGTTGTTCATTACTTGAATAATCCAAAATTTTATTAATTCTCGTTATGGAAATAGACCACTCTCTAATTTGTCTAGAATATCCCATTAAATCTTTCGTATTACTCATTATATTTTCAAAATAGGTAATTAATAATACTAAAGTATTTACTTTATAATTACCATTTAAAACCAAATAAACTAAGATGAAATATAAACTTACTTTTCCAATATGAATAATAAATGGTAGTAAACTTAAACGAATATTATAATATTTTCTTTTTCCCATATATTGTTCTTGCCATCTAGTCGCAATTACATTAAAATTTTGTTTCATTTTATCATAAATATTAAATAATTTAATTTCACTTAGTCCATTTAATATTTGCTGAAGATTATCAGTAAGTTTATCTCTATATTTTTGTTGACCCATTAAATATTTAGTGCTTTTAACATTACAATAATCAAAAATTTTTAAATAGGTAAATTCTAATATTAAAACTATTAAACCAATAAAAATATTAGTTTTTAAAAAAATAAATATCATTATTATAACTTTAACAAAAACAACCATGATTTCACAGACATTATCAATCATTTCAGCTAAATGTCCAACATCAGCATTAACAGTATTTAAAATTGTACCTTTAGATATTTTGTCGGTAAACTCAGCATCATAAGTAAATATTTTTTCAATCATTAGTTCACGTAATTTTCTATAACTATATTTAAAATTATTAGAATATGATACATAATTTAAATACCAGAAAAGATTATAAACAACATAAGTTAACAATAACCATAAAATATTAAAATAAGTTGCACTAGCATTCATATCTGTTACATAATAAATAATATTTGAAGTAAAAACAGGTATCAACAAACTCGATAAATGTGCCATTATTGAACCTAAAAATAAAAGAAAAATCCATTTTTTACTTCCCTTAACTAACTTAAAAAAATCTCGTATTATTTTTATATTATCTTTAAACATAAAACTCAACTCCACTAAAATACTCTATTAAAACAATTTTAACATAAATTGATTAAAAAAACTATTTTTTAATTTGCATTAACTAAATTCATTTTTTAAAACATATTACATTGGTATTTTAAAAATGTGTTCATAACGTGCCATTTTTTTTACTTATTCATAAAATAAATTGAAAAGGAGGAATAAAATGAATAACTGTCCAAACCAAAATAATAATTGTACATACCAAGAAGCATTAAAAAAGATAAAACATGATCAAAAATTTAAACCGGATTGTTGTTCTGTTGTTGGACCTACTGGACCTACTGGGCCATCAGGTGGATCGACTGGAGTAACAGGTCCAACTGGAGCAACTGGGCCAACTGGAGCAACTGGAGCAACTGGGCCAACTGGAGCAACTGGACCAACTGGAGCTACTGGACCTACTGGACCTACTGGTGCTACTGGGCCAACTGGAGCTACTGGACCTACTGGACCTACTGGTGCTACTGGGCCAACTGGAGCTACTGGACCTACTGGACCTACTGGAGCTACTGGACCTACTGGACCTACTGGACCTACTGGAGCTACTGGAGCAACTGGAGCTACTGGGCCAACTGGAGCTACTGGAGCTACTGGACCTACTGGAGCTACTGGACCTACTGGAG
>CAYOYB010000017.1:0-15535 GCA_964408085.1 uncultured Muribaculaceae bacterium
ATCAGAGAACAATGTATAAGAAAAAATGTTAATTTTGAGTTTAGACAATGTGGAACTTATACATTAAAAGATGGAAAAAAATATAAAATACAAACAAAAGATTTGTGTAAAAAAGCAAAATTAGCAAATATTGATTATAAAAGTAATCGCTAAATTCCAATTTGTCGATTAGATGATATATTGCGAAATATTTGATTTAAAAATCAGATACAAAGTTAGATACATTATGTTTGTATTAAGTTTGTATCTAATTAAGAAATAATCGTAATTAAAACCTTTATTTATAAAAATTTGAAAGGAAATTTGCCAGTGTCTAACTGATATAAGATAATATATGATATAATGCAATAGATAAATAGTAAGTTATAGGGCAGATTGCTTTAGTGATAGGAGCTGAAAAAAGCATGAAATGTAAATATATATTTTTTGATTGGGGATATACTTTGATTGGCAAATTTAAAAATGTTGATGATAAAATAAATAAGATATTAGAAAAGTATAATTTGCAATGGGATGATATATTTAGCAAATGGAAGAGTTATCAAATTTTACTTTCGCTAGGAAGAGTGACAGAAGAAATAATGTATAAAGATTTGTCCTTAATCTTAAAAATAAAAAAAGAAGACTTAGAAAAAATTAATATGCTATTGTTAAAGTCTTATATTTTGGATGATGAAACAAGAGATACCATTATTAAATTGTATGAAAAGGGATATTATATAGGAATTATAAGTAATAATTCGATAAAAAATGTAGAATATATTTTAGAAAGAGAAGGTATTAAAAAATATTTCAAGAAAATAGTTATTTCAGAAGCAGTGGGAGAAAGGAAGCCTAATTTAAAAGTTTATATGAAAGCCTTTGAGGAAATTCCACAAAATGAATATCATAATATTGTTTTTGTTAGTGATGAATTAATAGAAGATTTATTAGGAGTAAAAATTTTAGGAGTAAAGACAATTTGGTATGAACAAAAAACAAACAATAAGTGGAAACAAAAAGAAGAAATATTAATAGAGCCAGATTACAAAATAAGATCGTTTAAGGAATTGTTAAACATTATAAAATAATGTAGATGTAGTTGCCTAAAAAATATAGTAATTGTATCACAGTTAGGAAAAAGCGCAATACAAATTTAGAGACATTCTACTAGTAATAACGAGTGTAATAGATTGAAATTAAGTGCATTAAACAAACACAAATTTAAATGATAAAATGCACAAAAATGAAACCAAATGAGTAAACTTAAAAGTTCTTGTGGAGTGCTGGCAAAGAGTATAAGAATTGTTGTGAACAATAGTAGTATTTACAAGGGCTACGAACTTTTTGTAAAAATTAAAGGAAGTAAGGTAATATGTATGGGGAAAATTATTTGTACACATTATGCTTGTGGTAAAACAACATATTGTAAAACGCATGAAAATTCTATTGATTTAGATGCTGGCTGGTTTAAAAAAAAAGAAGGATGGGATGAAATTTATATTGAATGTGCAAAGGCACTTACAAAAGTTTATGATTATGTATTTATTACATCCCATACATCTACTATATTATTATTAGATAAAATGGATGATCTTGAGTGGTATTTAATATATCCAGATATTTCTCTTAAAGAAGAATATAGAAAACGTTTGGAAAATCGTAGAGAGCAAGATCAAAAATGGATAAATGAAAAAATTAGTTTTTATGAAAAACAGATTGAAAAGTATGATAAATTAATAAAAAATGCAAAAAAAATTATACTACAATCTAATGAATTTATATCAGATGTTATTGATATAATTAAATAAAAAAATAATAAGGAGATTTAAATGATAAAATATGTATTATTTGATTTAGACGAAACTTTAATTGATATAAAAAAAGCACAAAATTCGGCTGGTGAAAAGTTATTTATGCGCTATGGTTTTAATAATCATACTACTTTACAAGATTTTTTAAAAACATGGGATGAATTAACTGAATATCATTATGCTTTTTATACAAAAAAAGAGATATCTTATGAAGAACAGAGAATTAGAAGAATTCGTGATTTATTTAATAAATATAATGTGGGTTTAGTTCACTCAGAATCAGAAACCTATGATGAATATTTAATTGATTTTGAAAACAGTTGGTGCTTGTTTGATGACGTTTTACCAACTATTGAAGAGTTATACAATAGTGAATATAAGCTAGGAGTAATCAGTAATGGTGATCTAAAGCAACAAAAACAAAAACTGGAAAAGACAAAAATACTTAATTATATGACAATTGTTACTACATCTAGTGAATATTCTTTTTCTAAACCAGATACTAGGTTATATGAGGAAGTATGCAAGAAAAATAATATAAAATATGATGAATTATGTTATGTAGGGGATAGTTTAGACAAAGATATATTTCCTTGCCTAAATCTTGGAATAAAGGCTATATGGATAAATCGTAATAAGAAACAAATTGATAACCAATTGGTGATACAAATAAATAGTTTAGAAGAATTGTTTAATATAATAAAGTAGACATTGTCTACAATTTGTTCACATAAACGAAATATAAATAATACTGTGATAAATAACAATATTTACAAGAGTTTGCGAGTATTTACAAATCTTAAAAGTTAAAAACTAACTCTAAAAATGAACAACTTTCCTTGTTTTGTATTTATTTTTTCGACAATGATAAAAAATAATCAAAGTTAAATTCATAAAATAATAAAGTTGTTAAAAATCAAAAGGAGAATTTTTATGAGTATAGAGATAAATAAAGAACTTATTAAATATATTGAAGAAAAAATTTTCCCAATATATGATACTTTTGATAAGGGACATGATTTAAATCACATTGAAGCAGTAATTGCAAGAGCATTAGAACTTGCAAAAAGTATTGCTGGCATAAATTTTAATATTGTGTATGCATCAGCTGCTCTACATGACATAGGAATACAAGTTCAAAGGAAAAATCATGCATTATATTCTGGACTATTCGTTGAACAAAATCACGAATTAGAAAAATTCTTTGCTGGCGAAGAAATAAAGATTATAAAAGAAGCCGTTGAGGATCACTCTACTTCTAGAGGTATTGAACCAAGAAGTATCTATGGTAAAATAGTATGTGATGCTGATAAAGATAATGATTTAGAAACATCATTACTCAGAGCATATGAATTTACCAAAAAATATTATCCTGACTATGATGAGGAAGAATGTATAAAAAATGTTTTTGAACAATTACAATTAAAATTTGGTGAGGATGGAAAAGTAAGGTTTTGGATTAACAATGAAAAGCAACAAGAGTTTTTAAATCGAATGCGACAACTTGCCAATAACGAAGAAGAATTTAATGATACAATGAAATCAATAATAAATAAAAATTGTTCAAGCCTTAGAAAATAGGTTGATTTAAAATGTATAAAAGATTGGAATTTGATAAATATAAAAAATATGTCAAATATGAAGAAAGACTAGATAAAGAAAGTAATTGTAAATATGTTTTAGCAACTATCAGAAGGAATATAAACTCAAATGAAAGAATATTTCCAAGAGTAAGGACTACATATAATAATGATGCTCCAACTTCGTTGTGTGATTATATGAGTAAAGAAGAAGTATTATTTGCAATTAATGCTGGAATATTTAATACTCAAACGGGAAAGCCAGAATGTTTGTTTATAAATAATAGAAAAATAATTGTTGACCAAAAAGAGACATATATTCATACAAATCCTAAAGATGGTGGAGAAAAAAGAGAAGAGCTATATATTCTAGGTATAGATGATAATGGGAATTTATTAATATATGAACCTAAAACCAAAGCAGACGACATAATAAATGATGGATGTATTGATGCTATAATGGGCTTTGTTCCACTAATAGTAAATTACGAAAAAATTGATGTTGATTATATTTGCTCATATATAAGTTATGATAAACATCCACGACAGATAATTGGTGAAAATAATGAAGGAGATTATTTTGTTTTAACAATTCTTGATCCTGGTATGACTTTAGATGAAGCTAGAAATCTTTTGATAAGATTAAATGTTAAATTAGCTTACAATTTAGATGGTGGTAGTTCAACACAAACATTTTTTTATAAATATGGACTAACACATCCATACAGAAGTAATACAGATAGAAAGATTCCAACAATTATTACATTTGAAGTTATTACAGGGAAATTAGAAATTGATTAATATAAAATTTTTTGATATTATCAATTTGTCCAAGATTTTTACGTCAAAAATTATATAGTAAACTATGTTGAAAAATTCCTCATTTAATAAATATTGATAATGATATAAATATCATAAATAAGAATATTGTGAGAATGTACTGAGCTTGCTATATAGGCAAGAAATATAAACAATGTTGTGGAAAATAGTGCTTAATAACCTTTAAATAAAGGGGTACAAATAGTTTATAAATGTAGAAAATATTAAAAAGATAGGAGAAAAGTTATGATGAAAAAAAGTTTAATGCCTGAAGGCGGAGCAGAAATAATAGGAGCATATTCTCATGGTATACAAATTGATATTGGTAATAACAGAGAAATGATTTTTGTTACAGGTCAAATTGCTCAAGATTCATATGGTAATGTCGTTTGTGAAGACATTGAAGGACAAACAGAATATGTATTCAATTGTATTCAAAAAATATTAAAAGAAGCAAATTCTAGTTTAGATGATGTAGTAAAGACGCAGATTTTTCTAACAGATATAAATGATTTTTCAAAAGTATCCCCAATTAGAAACAAATACTTTGCTAATAGTAAACCTGTAAGTACATTAGTTGAAGTAAGTAGTTTAGTAAAAAAAGGTTGCAAAATAGAAATAGAAGTAATTGCTATAAAGGAGAAATAAAATGAAATTATATATAACGAGGGATGGTCAAACAGATGGTAATATTAATAAAATAATGGATGGCATTAGAGATATTGATTTAAATGATAATGGTATCAAGCAAGCATTACTAACTAGAGATAACCTTAAAGACATTAAATTTGATTTGATAATTTGTTCCCCACTTTCTAGAACTAAACATACAATGGAAATAATAAATATAAACAATTATCCAGTGTTGTTTGATGACAGAATTAAAGAAAGAGATTGTGGAGAATTTACTGGTAAAGGCTTTGATAGTTTAGATAGAGATTTATATTGGAACTATAACGATACAACAGTCTATAAAACAGCAGAAAATATGGAAAATCTATTTAACAGAGTTTATGGTTTCTTAGATGAAATTAAAGAAAAGTACAAAGATCAAACTATTCTTTTAGTTACACATGAAGGTATAACAAAAGTTATAAATTGTTATTTTAATGGAATCCCAAAAGATGGTAATCTACAAACTTTAGGTTTGAAAAATTGTGAAGTAAAAATCTATAATTTTTAAATATAGAATTTGATGTAAACGAGTGCAAACTTTGCTTGTAAAAAAGAAATATTTATAATAAAACTGTAAATATTTCTTATTTTTATTTTCTAGCAAATGAGGATAAAAATTTGATATAAAACTTTGTTGTCAACATTTAAGAAAATGTTGGCATTTTTTGTTTAACAAAGTATTAAACAATGGAGAAGTATCATGGAAAGATTACAAAATTAAGAAATTATATATTTAACTTAATTGCTGATATTTATATTATTTATCATCAAATCAATTAGTTTTTTCACACTATAATTTGGTATTGTTTTATTCAGTGTTGCTATTCCAATATATCTTGTTGGAATTTTAGGTGTAACTTTTATTTCAAACAAAGATTTATTTAAATCATCTTTAACAAATTGTTTTGTTGCGTATCCTATACCAAATCCACTTTTTACAAAATCCATAATTAAATTATAACTAACTATTTCAGTTTTAGGTATTAAGTTAACATTGTTTTCTTTTAAATAATTATCTAGGAATGTTCTAGTATTTGATGGTCTCTTTTGAAAAAGTAAAGGATAATTATTTAATTCTTTTAATTTAATATTTCCTTTAGTTAATTCATAGTATCTTTTGTTTCCAACAAAAATATCTTGTACATTTATAATTTTTTGAATTTTTAAATCTTTTGTTTCGTTCATAGGTAAATTAAGCACAAGCATATCCAAATTACCATTTCTAAGTTCTTTTATTAAACTTTCTGTTAAAGCATTAACTATTTTTATCTCGATATTGGGATATTTTTTATGGAATTTTTCTAAATAAGGCATTAAAACATACTTACTAACAGTGGCACTAGCTCCAATTGATATAGTACCATAATCTAGATTTTTAATATTAGTTAACATATTTTCACCATTAGTAAAGCTTTCTACCCCCTGTTTTACATACTCAAATAACACTTTTCCTTCTTCTGTTAGAGTGACTCCTTTTTTAGTGCGTATGAATAATGTTATGTTTAATTGGTCCTCTAATGATTTTATTTGCCATGTAACAGCAGGTTGAGAAATGAGTAATTTATTTGCAGCCTTTGATATACTTTCTTCAACTGCCACAAAATAAAAAATTTTATAGGCTTCATAATTAATATTCATATATAAATTCTCCTTATATCAAATATAAATAATATATATTATATTTATAACAAAATTACTGATATAATTCAAGTAAAGGAGTGAAAATTATGTTAAAAGAAAGAAAATTATTGAGACATGAATATACATGTATTAGAGGAAATAAGTTATATGGAGATGGAGAAAAGAATGTTGTTGGGTGGTATACATTTGACTCATATCTTGGAGGATTAGAAGTATGTATAAAAGATGATAAAAATAAAGTTAATATTAATGAAGAAGATTATTACTTTACTGAATTTGAATCTGAAAGTGATTATCACTCATATTATCAAACTTATAATTTTAAAGGAGTTTTTCTTGCGTTTAATTTAAATGTTATTGATACATTAAAATACTTTAATGTAGATTTATCAAGTGAATTGTTTGATCAAAATGAATTTCTAGAAGGAATTGAAATGATTTTAAACAATCATAACATGATAAAAAAATATGATAATCATGAAAGCTATATAGATAATGAAAGAGGCTATCTACAAGTTGTTTTACTAGATAAAAAGTTAGATGAAAAAACGTCGGGGTGTGCTAAAGATATATTAAATTATATTAGAGAATATTATGATAAAAAAGGTGTGCACATTACTAGAATGTTTGGAAGTTATATATTACTAAAAAAAATTAATGGGGAATTAAAAGCTATAAAAGCTACCCCAATACCAATTAAATATTGCCCACTTATGATTAAACTCCTAAAAGAAGTAGGAGGAGATTTAGCTAATACACTAATTAATAGCTTAACTACTAGTAGCGAAAAAGTTCAAACAGAAAATATGTGTAAATTAATTAATGAAGTTGTTATAAAAGGAGGTTATTTTGATACCTCTAGACCTTTAAATTCTTGTGAAGCTAATGTTGTTTTTGGAGCTTCTGAAACTTTATCATCTGCATTTGCTAATAACTTAATTGATGCAGCAGTAATTGTATCAAACAATTTAGGGACAATAATCACTACAAATAGTACAAATACTCAAGGCTCTGTGAAAAGAATGACTGGTTTGTTTTATACAAGCCCCTCAGAAGAATTAATAAATACAGCCTTCCAAGAGAAAATAATTCCTGTTTTTCCATATACTGCAGAAATTGACCAATTAGAAGGTGTGAGAAGAGCTATTGAGTTAGGCTATAAAAATATTGCAGTTACAGTTGCTGCTAATGATAATTACTTACTTGAAGAAATTAAAAAATTAGAAATAGAAGGTATAAAAATTTATAAATTTGGTTTATGTTCTACTGGTATTTCTAGAGATATTGCTATGATTATGCAGAATAATGCTGATGTAATATGGTCTTGCGCTTCAAAATATGTAAAAGAATTAATTGAACCTGCAGCCATGGCTCAAGTAGGTGTTAAAATACCTGTTCATATTATGAATAAACAAGGTTGGGAAATTGTTAAAAATCACTTACAAATGATGAATGGTAATGAACTAGAAGCTAAATTAGAAATAGGTGAGGAAAAACCAGTTATATTAAATCAAGGTAATAACCTAAAACTAGTTAAAAAAAGAGATTTACATAATTGTAATGATTGCCCTCATCCATGCATTTAATTATAAAAAGTATATTTGTAAAATGAATTTGTAAGTTTTGCGTATTATAATTATATTTAATAATATTGAGCTATTAAATAATAATTGACTATTTTAGTTAATAAGTATATAATAGTTGATATTATTAAAGAGGTGGTTTAAATGTCAGAATTCCCATTACAAAGAAGTTATACAACTGGTTGGAATACTTTAAAAAGAGAGGATGCAATCAATGGATTGATATCATCTTTATCAGAAAGAAAGGGTGTTAAAAATATTTGTGTAAGGGCCTGCTATCCTGCTGCTCCGCAGGGGTATGAAATGCAAGTATCTTATACAGAAGATTTAGATGAAACTTTTGGTTTTCCTGAAAATTTAGATAAAGTAATTTTTTTAGATGTAGATAGTTTTGTACTACCTTATCTTGTAGAAAAAGTAGCACGAGAAACTCAAGCAGGTATTGTTATAACTACTCCTTCTTTAAAAGATGAATATTATGATGTTGGGAAAATTTTTCCTCAAAAATTAGCAGAACTAATGGAACATTCAAGTAAGTCTGGTGTAAAAATCGTTGGTATTACACCTTCTATAAGTGGCATGAAACATTGGGATAGGTCATATTCTAATATGTTAGAAAATAGTATAAATAGATATTTATATGACCACCCTAGTATTAAGAATTTTTTAATAGTTAGTCAAGAGGAGTTGCAAAAATTATCTCCTTATTCAATTAAAAGTGATGATATACCATGGGGTTATGAAGAGAAAGCACAAAATATATTGAATGGTAAAGCATTGATAAAAGAAAAAAAGTAGGCCTTAGATAGTGAGGCCTTTTTTTGTAAATACTTATATTTTAATCCTTGATGTATTATTTTGTCTTTCATGGTATTTAAAATAAGCCTTTGAAATAGTTTTGTAAATCTTACAATTTAATAAAATAAAAAAGATATATTTGAATATTCAATTAACTAAAATGATGGTTTATATATAGCAATATTAAGGGTTTTATTCATATAGATTGCTAGTGTGTGTTGATTGCTTTAAGTATTAGTGTTATAATTTATTTAAATTTGGTGTATCGGCTATCAGATAGTAGTAGGTTTTAGTGAACGAATGAGCACAATGCTCTCATTAGATGAAATATTTATAGTAAAAATAATAACACAAATACTTGACTTAATTTAACTTGTGGAAGTGGTAATAAATATAAGCAATGCTTTGGTAAATAGATATAACGCATTTATTTATAAAGAATTTATACATTTAGTTAAGTTTAAAATATATGTTATAATTAATAGAAATGAAGTGAATTAAAATGATATTAATTGGTGTAACTGGTAAAAGTGGGGCTGGAAAAACAACGCTTTCTAAATATATAGAGAAAAAATATCCTAATATTATTCGTGTAGGTGTTGACGAAATAGTTAGAAATGAAGGATTGATTAAAGATAGAAATGAAATAATTGAGGAACTTTTAAATCATAATATAAGTGCACAAGAATTAAAAGCAAAACAACTAAATTATCGCAAAAAGCTAGATTATTATGTAAACGAAAAAATTAGAATTGAAGAAACTAATTTAACAGAAATTGCTATTATTGATTATGCCTTATTATATGAATTACCTCAAATATGGGAAAAGCTTAATTATAAGATATTGGTAACAAAGAAAGAAGATTTTACTAGAATTGGACTAATAAAACGTTGTGGTAAAGAAAAAGCAGAAAAGTTGGAAATTGTTAATAAAAGGATTTGTGTCAGTGATGAGTCAATAAAAGTAGATTACAAAATACAAAATGATGAGGATATTGAAAAGTTTTATAGAGGAATAGATACAGTTATAAAAGATATCTTGAAAAAATCTGAATTAACAAAATAATGCTAAAATTGTAGAAATTAAAGAGAAGGAAAAATATATGGATAATAATCTATTTATAAAAAAAGTAATTTTTGATAGAGAAAAAGTTGAGGATTTTGATAAATATCCATTTAATATAGATATTATAAAAAATTTAGATGAATTAACTTTTGATTCTCCTGTAACATTTTTAGTAGGTGAAAATGGAGTTGGTAAATCAACTTTTATAGAGGCACTTGCTGTATCAGTTGGCTTAAATGCTGAAGGTGGTACACAAAATTTCGATTTTCATACTAAAGATACTCATTCTATACTTTCTAAATATATTAAAGTCGCAAAATATGGAAAACCAAAAACAAAATTTTTTTTAAGAGCTGAAAGCTTTTATAATTTTTCATCAGAAATGCAACGTTTAGTTGAAGAAAATGATTATTATGCATTATATAATTCATATGGTGGGAATTTACATGAATGTTCACATGGTGAATCATTTATAAAGTTAATTAAAAATCGTTTTACAGAAAATGGGTTATATATTTTAGATGAACCGGAAGCAGCTTTATCTCCTCAAAGACAAATGAGTTTATTATGTTTAATAGATGATTTAGTTAAAATTGGTTCACAATTTATTATTGCAACCCATTCACCAATTTTAATTTCTTACGTAAAAGGTAAAATTTTAAATCTAAATGATGATTTTAAAGAAGTAAAATATGAAGAAACAGATATATATAAGATATATAAATTATACTTAGATAGTCCTTATGCTATGCAAGCAAAATTATTTGAAGAGAATTAATATATTTATAATATAATTGCCATTTTTTAAATGCTACTAAAAATTATCATTGCTTTAATAATGTTGAACATGATATAATAAATTAATCCCATTTTTATGATTGTGAGGAATTATATGAAAGAATCTATTTATAATATGGTTAAAGAATTTAAATCAAAATATCCAATGACAATTTGTTGGCGTTTAAAAGCCCACTCTAAAGTTATTGAAAAACATTTAAACACTGATGAGGAAGTAAAATATGCTTTTCCAGCTCAAAAAAATAACAATCCTTTAGATATAATAACAACATATATAATTGTTATTACCGACAAACGTATTTTATTAGGTCAAAAACGCTTATTATTTGGCTATATGTTTACTTCTATAACACCAGATATGTTTAACGATTTAAAAGTGCAAACAGGAATTGTTTGGGGAAAAGTTTATATTGATACTATTAAGGAATATATAGAATTATCAAATATAGATAAGAGTGCTTTATCGGAAATAGAGTCTAACGTAACTGCTTATGTTATGGAAGAAAAGAAAAAATATGCATCACAGAATCAAAATTAAAAGATTTTAAATAGGAATTTTCATAATTCCTGTTTTTTTGTATATAAATTAAAATTCACATCCATCATAAAATATATATTAAAATATTGAATTTTGTCGATTAATTATATATAATCATAATAGGAGGTAATGGTATGAAACGAATATTTCAAATACTAATTTCGCTTTTTGTATTTTATTATTTAATCCAAATAATTTTTGCCTTTTTTGATAAAGGTTATGAAATTACTTATAAAAAAAATGTAGGGGACAAAGAAATAAGTATTAAAGAAGTATATAATGCTAATCAAAAAAATGAAAGAAATAATTACTATTTTGAAGTAACTGTTGATAATAATGTGTTCTATTTAAAAACATATGAAAATTTTAAAAAGATGAAAAATATTATCAGTGATATAAAATACTTTGAATCTGGTGATTATACTTGTATATTACCTATCTATAAAGGAAATAAAATATTAACGGATATTATTTGTAAAAATAATCAAACCACAACATATTACCATAATATCAAAGGCATTAATACACAACTTGATTCATTTGCTGATAATATTAGTGAATATAATGCAAGCAAGTGGCTTGATAATGAGACTGAAACGACTAGTTCAGGAAATGTTTATGTTTATAAAAATAATTTAGATAGTGATTTATATTTGGGTTTAACAAATTATAAAGGATTATACAATATCAATGATAAAGCATCTAATAAGATTATTTCAATTAAAGTTTTCAAAAATGATATTTATAATCCAAAAATTAATACACAAATTAGTCATTATTATTTAGTTGCTGACTATAATGAAACTTATGAATTTAGTAAATTTTATTTAATTAATTTATTAAAAAAGGAAACAGAGACAATTGAAGGAAAAAATAAAATTTCTTTAAATAGTTATATTCAAGGGTCAGTTGGTAATAGTGTTTATTTAATTGATATTGATAATAAAAAACAATATGAAATTGATATTAAATCAAAAAAGATAATTGAAATAGGAAATAGTGATACAGGCATAAAATTTTATAATGCTGGCGAATGGGAAAATCGCAATATATTTGAAACAATCAAAAACGAAGAAAAATTTATTTATAATAGTATTGATTCAACAAAGTTTAATACTGAGTATGCTAGAATAGATCAAATAGGTGGAGAAAAATCAGGCTATTATTATCTATATAAGCAAAATGGAAATAGTTATAATGTATATAAAGCTTATGTTGAGCAACCAAATAATCCAATTTTTCTATTCCAAACTAGTAGTATAGACCATATTAAATATATAGATGATACAGTTTTATTCATTGATAAAAATTTTATTAAAATTTATAGCGATAATAATGGAGTTAAAAATTTAGTAAGATATGATGAATTAGAATTTAATAAAAATTTAGATATCTATGGTTATTATCTAGATTAAAATGAAATTTATAAAAAAACTTTAAAAATATTGAAAAAAAAGTTTTTTTTCGTTATAATATGTAATAGAATAAAAAGGAGGCTAGATACTATGGAAAAAATAGTAATTTTAAATGCTAATAATGAGAGTATGCAAGTCGATGTTGTGAGGTATTTTAGTGAAAGCAATAATAAATATTTTGTTTTTTCATTAAACGAAATAGATGATCAAGGACATATGAATATATATGTAACTAAAACAGTTGAACAAAATGGAACATTAATAGGTACTAATATTATTGATGATGTAGAATGGACAAATTTAAAAACAAATTTACAGAGAATTATTAAAGAAAATAGAGCTAGTGGTAATGCTGTTGTTAATGATTTACCATGTTCTACTTTACAAAATATTAAAGTTGCAGATAGAAGAGCCTTAAAACTATTAGCAACTTCTGTTGATATGTTAAACTTAGGTTATAATCCACAAGAAAGTGCTGTTGAACAACCTATCGAACAGAGTTTTGAACAACCAATTGTGCAAAACCAACCTGTTGACTCAACTGTTTCACCAAATCCAACTACAAATAATCTTGATATTTTTGGAGCTAATACACAGAATGTACCTGAAAATACACAAAATATTTCTAATGATGTGCAAAACGTACCAACAGATGTGCAGAATGTTACAAGTGAAACCAATGTAGAACCACAACCTGTGCAAAACTCTGTTGATAACTCTGATTCTAATAATTATAAAGATTTATACTTTCATGAAAAAGAAAATACAGATAGATTGACAGCAGAAAATAATCGTTTAATAACTGAATTAAATAATTGTAAAACAATTATATCTGATATTAAAAATATCTTATCTAGACAATAGATAGGATATTTTTTTTGTTGTTGCATAAAATTAATTGGGTGGATATATGAAGAATGCGATTAATTACTATTATAATTTATATCCAATTAACATTTATCAAAATGATAGGTTATATAAATTTTCGATTGAAGCAGTTGATTATTATTTAGTACCTTATAATAATGACTTAAAACAATTAAACATTGCCTATGAATTATATATGACATTAAGACAGTATAATATATATTGCCATCAAATTATTGAGAATAATAAAAAAGAATTAGCTACAAATATAAATAATAAGCAATATGTATTATTAAAAACTGCTCAATATACTGATGAAAAGCTTAATTTTGATAACTTGATGTATTATTCATTAGTTACATCAGCGTTACATCTTGAAAATATTAGCCATCCAAAATCTTGGCGCAATTTATGGATGGAAAAAATTGATTATTTTGAATATCAAGTTTCAAATTTTAAAAAAAAGTTTCCTTTAATTAGAGAAACGTCTAGTTATTATATTGGTTTAGCAGAAAATGGCATTCAATTATTATTAGAAACCCCAAATTCTCATGATTATTGTATATCTCACCATCGCATTAAAAATTATTATACCTTATTTGATTTGTATAATCCTTTAGAATTTACTGTGGATTCTAAAATAAGGGATATAGCTGAATATTGTAAGGAACAATTCTTTTATAGCAGTATTTCCATAAATGATGTTATATACTATATAGATAATAATATTTTAGATGGGAATCAAGCTATATTATTTTTTAGCAGATTGTTATATCCATCATATTATTTTGATTTATGTAATGATATTATTTATAACAATGTGAATGAGAATGTTTTATCTTCTATCATTACTAAAAATAATGATTATGAACATTTTTTATCCCAGATTATTAGTTATTTACATAGCAAATATCAAATATCTGAAATTGAATGGTTAAAAAAAAGTTAGACTTTTATATATTTCTAACCTCTTTCACTTCTGGTACTTCTTCCATAATTGTTGCTCCAATTAAATCGCTTAGTGTAACATCTAACATACCACAATTTTGACACGCACCTAAAACTTTAATGTAAACGATATTATCTTCATACTTAACAAATTCTACATTTCCACCATCAGCTATTAAGAATGGTTTTATTTGTTCTATTAATTCCTTAATTTTTTCTTCTTGATTATTCATAATCATTCACCAAACTTATTATATAATAAAATAAAACTAAAGTAAACTTCTTTTAAACTTAGATAATCTATGATATAATTAAGTTTAGAGGTGTTTAAATGCCAAAGTATCAAAAAGGAAAAATTGTTGAAGGGATTGTAAGTGGAATTGAATCGTATGGTATTTTTGTATCATTTGATGAGTTTTATAGTGGTTTAATACATATATCAGAAGTATCACGAAATTTTGTTAGAGACTTACATGATTTTGTGGAAATTGGGGAAAATATATATGTTGAGATTTTAGAGGTTGATGAAAATCAGAATAAACTTAAATTAAGCATTAAAAATATTAACTATAAAAAAACTAAAATAAAAAGGAAAAGGAAAATTATTGAGACTGTCTCAGGATTTAATACTCTTGCTTATAAATTACCAATATGGATAAAAGAAAATTTAGAAAAAAGTAAAAATGTTGCCAAATAATGTATAAAATATATTGACAAACTCTTCTACAGATGGTATCATTAAAGACGTCTAGTGAGTTTATCGGGCGATTAGCTCAGTTGGTTAGAGCACCTGCCTTACAAGCAGGGGGTCATAGGTTCGAGTCCTATATCGCCCACCATTTTTATGCCGACATAGCGTAACTGGCAGCGCAACTGACTTGTAATCAGTAGGTTGGGGGTTCGACTCCCTCTGTCGGCACCATTTTTGTTGGAGGGATAGCGAAGTGGTCAAACGCGGCAGACTGTAAATCTGTTCCTTCGGGTTCGATGGTTCAAATCCATCTCCCTCCACCA
>CAYOYB010000018.1:0-12932 GCA_964408085.1 uncultured Muribaculaceae bacterium
TAGGATTATATGATGCTGAAAAAGAAGCAGAGAGAGTTAAACAAACACAAATTTTAGGGGCAGAACGTAAAGGTCGAAAAGAAAAGGCAATTGAAATTGCTAAAAATATGCTTGCAAAAAACATGACAACTGACTTAATAATGGAACTAACTAATTTAACTATTGAAGAAATAGAATCTTTAAAATAAAAATTAGATTTTGTTTAGTATGATTTTAAAAATTTTTAAATAATAAATAGTGACTATAGATAATTGGGATTGCTTAATTTTCGATAGTCATTTTGTTTTAAAAAAAGATAGTTCAAATTTGAACTATCTTAAGGAACAATTTTTATTGTTTTTGTTAAATTATAATTTTCATTATTATAAGTAATAATATAATTTATCTCATATGTTTCTTCTTTTGTAGTTGTAATATTATTAACTGAATCAATTTTTGTATTATCTGATTTTCTAGTTATAGTGTTAATTTTAATTGTCGCTTTAGTTGTTACATCAGTACCATTTTCTGTTACTTTAACAGGTGTTGCTGGTTCTGTATATTTTGCTCCAATTTTAATTGAAACAGTATTTTCAGTTGTTAGAGTGGCTTTAATATCTTTAGTATTAGCATCAACACTTAATTTTACTTCAGCACCATCACTCATATTATCTTTAAAGATTGTATAACAAGTTTTAACAACATAAGTTACATCTTTTGCTGATGTTGTTTTTAGCTCATGAACATAAGTATTATCTTTAGTAAAATCGATTAGTGTTAATTTTCCATCACTACCTTTTAAATAAATATTATAACCAACAGTTCCGATATGAGCACTATTATAATTTAATCTATCTTGTAATTTTACAGTTTGAAAATTTGGATTAGTATATATTTTATTGAAATAGTTCTTTAAATATTCTTCATCTATGGCATTAGGTGTTTTAATTTTAGTCCAACTTAAAGTTATTTTTTGTCCATTTTGTTCAGCCTTTAAGTTAGTGACATTATTTAATTTAGAATATCTACTGGATGTTTCTGTTGGTTCAGTACCAGCTTTAAATAATTCAGTTATTTTTTCGCTATCTGGTGTAAATTCACTAGGCAGCATAGCAGGTGATGTTTCTTTTTCAATTGTTACAGAAACAACATTGGAAGGTTTATCAAAGTTTGCTTCTGAGAATACTCCTTCAGCTACTGCTTGGAATAATCTTGAATGATTAGTATTACCTGAATAGTTGTAATATCCCTCAGCTGCTGTTTCTTTTGTTACTTTTTCATATCCATACCATACAGCAATTGAATATTTTGAGTCAAATCCAGCTATCCATAAATCATTGATTGCACTATAAGGTAGACCTTTAGCTTGTAGTTGTTGCTCATCATAGTTAGTAGTACCAGATTTAGCAGCATAACGAATTCCATAGACAGAGTAGTATTGTCCTAAAGCCCAAGAGGCTGTGTCTTGTAACATACTAGTAACCATGTAAGCTGTATCACTACCCATTGCTTTTCTTGAGTTAGTTTTATTTTCATATACGACTTCACCAGTATCGCGTCTTACAATTTTTGTTATGCTATAAGGTTCATTATAATATCCAGAATTTGCAAAAGCTGCATAAGCTGCTGCAAGAGATACAGGACTTTCTCCATTGTAGGCTCCAATTGAATGAGCTTCATGTACATAACCATTTTCAAGTTCAGGATGTAAACCTAAATTTGTTGCCATTTCATAAATTTTTGAATTACTAAGTGATTGGAAAACTTTTAAAGCAGGGATATTTCTCGAAACTCTTAATGCTTCACGATATGTCATAAAGCCATAAAAATTATTATCCCAGTTATTTATTTCTCCACCACCAGTATAAGTATATGTCTCGTCAGTTACTGGTCCATAAGTAGAAGCATTATTATACTCAATAGCTGGACCATAATCATAAAGTGGTTTAGCAGTTGAACCTATTTGTCGCAATGAATTTTTATCGAATGT
This sequence comes from uncultured Muribaculaceae bacterium, assembly GCA_964408085.1. Lineage (GTDB taxonomy): Bacteria > Bacillota_I > Bacilli_A > RF39 > UBA660 > CAJLIR01. Next base: position 1,970 of record CAYOYB010000018.1, read on the forward strand.
TGCAAAATTGAAGGTTCTAGCACTATCAACATTTCTTCCACTACCAATTGCTACAATAGCTCCAGTTTTAACATCAATAACAGCAACTCCAGCTTGGATTCTATCATTTTCCCACCAAAAGTTTTGACCACTCATTATGTTATTAATATGTGTTTGTTTAGCTCTATCCATTGTAGTATAAATCTCTAATGGGGTTGTATTTGGATCTAAATCTGTTTTTTCACTAATTTCATTTAAAACCATATCTTCAAAACTTTGGAATTCAGATACTTGACCGCTACGTTTTCCGACAACAATTTTATCAACCGTTAATTTTTCGGCAATTTCACGTTCTTCACTAGTTATGTAACCATGTCTTTCCATTAATTTTAAAACAGTTAGACGTCTTTGTTCAGCACGTTCAGCATATTCTTCTCCTCTTAGTGGGTCATAAGAACCAGGAGACTGATATAAACCAGCAATTAAAGCCGCTTCTGATAAGTTAAGTTCTTTGGCAGATTTATTAAAGTATGTTAAACTTGCTTGTTCAACACCATTTGAGTTACTACCTAAATAACTATAATTAACATAAAATTCTAATAATTCTTGTTTTGTATAACTTTTTTCTAGTTTAAAGATTGCCATATATATATCAGTGAATTTTCTTTTTATACCTGTAAATCCTGTACTTTTTTCTTTAGTGTTTTCATTTTTTACAGTATAGGCATTCTTTACAATTTGCATTGTTAGGGTAGAGGCACCACCAGAATCTTTTCCAGCAGCTTGACCTAGACTTGCTTTTAAAAATCTTGGTAAGTCAAATCCATTATGTTGAAAGAAACGTGAATCCTCTGTTGCTACTATAGCATCAATCAATACTTCAGGTAATTCTTCATAAGAAATTATTTCACGATTTTCGCTACCAAGTCTTCCTATTTCTTCACCATTGCTATCATAGACGATTGATGATTCTTTCATTATTAAATTTTCAACATTAAAGTCTGGTGCTTCATCAATAATCATTTTAAAGAATAGGCAAATAGTAATTAAGGCAGCTATTCCTAAAATAAAGCAAACAATAAGAATAATTTTAATTATCTTTTTAGCTCTATTTTTTTTCTTAGCTTTTGTTTCTTTACTATTTCCTTTTTTAGATTTAGTATTTTTTTTATTAGTTTGATTTTTAACAGTTTTTTTATTAGTTGGCATACTTTCATTACTCCTATTTTTATTTGAATTATTTTCAATAGAATTATTCTTTTTTGCATTTAAGTATTCAGTTAGTATTAAAATTCCATCAATTAAAATTAAAAATAATATTGTTTTAATAAATCCAATAGCGATACTACCTATAATTAAAATAATAATACTTATAATAGTAATTGCTATATAAATAGGGTTTTTAATAAATAATTGTTTAATTTTATTAAAATAGTCCATAATTTTATTTTTCATAATGTTCTCCTTCCAAATAGAGTTTGTCAATTATACTTAAATAATCAAGCCTTGGATTATATCTCACTTTTAATATATGCCCATTTTCTTTAAAAAATTTAATTGGAATTGTTTTTTTCTTTTCGATTGCAGTATAATCTAAAAATTCTTTGGCACCAATTAAATAAGTTTCATTTAAGGCTGTAAATCTAATAATCAAAAAGGCGATTCCTCCAGCATTTATAATCATTTTTAAGTGCTCTAATTGATGAGCATGAATATTTATTAATGGAAATCCTTGTTTGTTTTTTGTTTCTTTAGCTTCAAAATCTATATATTTACCTTTATAAATCCCATTATAATCAGTTGTTGATGGTGTTTTAAAGTATGCTTCTTTAATTACTGCATCTTTTCTTGATTTATAATCAACTGAAACAATTGTTATAGGGGTAGGTTTTTTATGAATGACAGCCAATTTATTTTGTAAGTAGTAATTGTTTGTGTCATTTAAATCTTGTTCTAGACCCATACCACGATTTCCATAATTTATTTTGTAGTTATCCCTTTTTATATTATTAGGATAGTTCATATTAACCACCTTAGAAAATTATACTATAAAAAAAGATAATTTTCCATATAAAATTCGCTAAAATATGTAAAGTGAAAAAATTGTCATAATTTAATACTTTTTAAAATTTTATTCTAGTTTTGTCGAAAGGCAGGAATTTTATTATTTTATATGCTACTCTAATCATAGGGAGGGTAATGATATGGATGAAAAATATCACATTGAAAATATCTTTAATGATATGATTGATAATATTTGTTATATTAAGAGGACTACTTGTTTATCTAATAGGAGCAGGTAGTTTTTTTATTTATCTCAAAAATAGGAAGTTTTTGGCATTGACATAACTTTGTAAATAGAATTGACAAAATATAAAATATTTGAGAGAATATATGTTAGATAGAGAGGTGTATTGTTATGTATCAAGAAGGAGTTCTACTTACTGTTAAAGATATATTGGATAAAGAATTTAAAATTGATACTAGAGGCTATAGACCGCAAGAAGTTGATAAATTCTTAGATCTTATTATTAAAGATTATGAAGAATTCTCTAATATGATTAATAGCTTGGAAAATGAAAAGAAAGAACTTATTGATGATAATATTAAATTGAAGCAAGAAGTCCGCAATTTAAGAACTAAATTAGAAGTTGTTAAAGAAAATGCTAATGAAGAAATAACTAATGCGGATATTTTAAGAAGATTATCAAATATTGAAAAAGTTATATATGGTCGTGAAGATAACGACTAAATAATATTTTGACAAACGCTGCATTTTTATAATGTAGAGGAAAGTCCATGCTCACACTTACCTGTGATGGAAGTAGTGTTCGTGCTTAGGGAAAAAATAACCTAAGGTAACAATTTTTTGTTAACGGCGTCGAGGTAACCTAAGGTTTAACTATGGTTATATTAGACATAAAGTGCCAAAGTGACGAATTTCTTTAGAAATGAAGAAGGTGGAACGTGGTAAACCCCGCGAGTGAGAAACCCAAATTTTGGTAGGGGAACCTAATAGAGAAGAATAAGAATTTTCTATGGGATTGTTTTATACAATAGATAAATGTTTGTCGCCTATATAGGAACAGAACATGGCTTATAAAATATTATTTTTTTTATTTATGAAAGAGCTGGTGTTAAATGAAGGAAATAGGTATTAAATTAAAAGAGACTAGAGAGAGTATGGGAATATCTATTGAAGAAGCTGCTGAAGATTTAAAGGTTAAAAAAATTCAAATAGAAAATATTGAAGATGGCAATATGGATGCCTTTAAGGATATATTTTATTTAAAATATTTTATTCGAGATTATTCAAAGTATCTTGGACTTAATTATGAAGATATGGTTGATGAATTTAATGAATATTTATTTGATTACACTTCTAAAATATCAATAGATGATATAAAGCAGGCTAAAAGTAAAGAAAAGCCAGCAAAAAAAGAGGAGAAAAGAATTATGTCTCCTTATACTATTGAAAATAGAAAAAAAGTATTATTTCCTAGTATTTTAATATTTGGTGGTATTGGAATTGTTCTATTGATTATAATCTTAGTTATTATATTTGTTGTTTTGTGATGTGGAGGATGATTTAATGAATTTACCTAATAAACTTACAATTTTGAGAATTATTATGTCTTTTATTATAATTATAATTTTGATTTTTCCATTTGACGCAGTTGGAATTGTATTGCCAAAATTATTTATTAATGAATTACTTGTCGTTGATATAAAATATTTTATTGCTGGTGGATTATTTATTTTAGCGTCTATTACAGATTGCTTAGATGGCCATATTGCTAGAAAGTATAATTTAGTAACTGATTTTGGTAAAGTTATGGACGCGATTGCTGATAAGGTTTTAGTTAATTCTGTTTTAATAATATTATCAGCTAGTGGTTTTATTCATCCTATTATAGCTGTAATTGTTGTTATTCGTGATAGTGTTGTTAATTCTATTAAGATGGTAGCAGGTAATAATGGTAGAGTGATAGCAGCTATTAAAAGTGGAAAAATTAAAACTGTTTGTTTAATGTGTGGTATCACACTTACATTATTTTATAATTTACCATTTGAATTATGGAATATTAAAGTATCAGATGTTTTGCTTATAGTTGCAGCAATTTTATCATTGATTTCAGGTGTACAATATTATTATATGAATAAAGATTTATTATTTAAAAATGATAAATCTGTTGAACAAAATTAATTAAAAATGACTTATTTGTTTAAGTCATTTTTAATTTTCTGTTATATTTCAGTAACAAAAAAAGAAAAACACAAACGAACAAAATTTCGTAAAAACTATTGACAATAGTAATTTATTTAGGTAAAATGGATTTGTAAGGTTAGGAGGAAATAAATATGGCAACAAAAGCAACTAATGATAAAACATTAGATCAAGTATTATTAGATATAGAAAAACAGTTTGGAAAAGGAGCTGTTATGAAATTAGGTGATAATGAGCATAGAGAAATTGCAACTATTTCAAGTGGTTCATTATCATTAGATATAGCATTAGGTATTGGTGGTTATCCTAAGGGGAGAATTGTTGAGATATATGGTCCAGAGTCAAGCGGAAAAACAACATTCGCATTACACGCAATTGCTGAAGCACAAAAAAAAGGCGGACGTGCAGCATTTATTGATGCCGAACATTCTTTGGACCCACAATATGCCGCCAAATTAGGAGTTAATATAGGTGACTTATTATTATCACAACCAGATAATGGCGAGCAAGCTTTAGAAATTTGTGAAGCTTTAGTACGTAGTGGCGCAATTAGTGTAATCGTTATTGATTCAGTAGCAGCATTAGTACCTCAAGCTGAAATTGAGGGAGAAATGGGAGATTCACATGTTGGCTTACAAGCTCGTTTAATGAGTCAAGCTTTACGTAAGCTTTCAGGTATTATTAGTAAAACCAATACGATTGCGATTTTTATCAATCAATTACGTGAAAAAGTTGGTGTAATGTTTGGAAATCCTGAAACAACACCAGGAGGAAGAGCTTTGAAATTCTATGCGTCAGTACGTTTAGAAATTAGAAGATCTGAACAAATTAAATTAGGTACAGATATTATTGGAAACAAAACAAGCATTAAAGTTGTTAAAAATAAAATGGCACCTCCATTTAAAAGTTGTATGGTTGATATTATGTATGGTGAAGGTGTATCTATCGAAGGCGAGATTGTCGATTTAGCTAGTGATGTTGGTATAATTGAAAAAACTGGGGCTTGGTATGCTTACAATGGCGAAAAATTAGGTCAAGGTAAGGAAAATGTTAAAGAATTACTTAAAACTAATCTTAAATTAAAAGAAGAAATTGAGAAAAAAGTTCGTGCTTATTATGAAATTGATTCTAATAAAGAAGATAAACCAAGCAAAGATATTAAAGATGAAAAAATAGAAGCGTAAAAACTTCTTTTTTTTGGATAAATATTTTCTGTATGAAAATTACGACTTGACTTATTTTGCTATAACATTTACAATTAAATTAGAACATTTTATATGTTTTGTAGAATAAATGGAGGTATATATGAATGATATTGCTTTCTCCATTTTACTAGTGCTAATTGGAATAATTGTCGGTGTTATAATAATTATAATTTTTAACTATATAAAAGGTACTTTGGCTTCTAAAAAAGCTGAAATGTTATTAGAAAAGGCAAAAAAAGAAGCTGAAAAAATAAAAAAAGAACAAATTTTAGAAGCAAAAGAAGAAGCTTATAAAATAAAAAAAGAAACTGAACAACTTGTAAAAGAAAAAAAAGATGAAATAAAAGACACAGAAGAACGTTTATTAGTTCGTGAAGGTAATATGGATAGGCGTGACCAAACCTTACAAAATCGCGAACAGTTATTAGAAGATAAAGAAAATAATTTAATTAACAGACAAAAAGATATCCAAAAAGAACAGGAAAAAGTGGAGGAAATAAAAAAAGAACAAATAGAATTGCTAGAGAAAATTGCTGGATTTTCAAAAGCTCAAGCTAAGGATTTGGTAATGAAAAAAGTAGAAGATATGATGAGTTTAGAAATAGCTTCTTATATTAAAGAACGTGAGGCAGAAGCTAAACTTGAAGTTGATAAAATTTCTAAAAGTATGTTAGTATCTTCGATGCAGCGATATGCTGGAGATGTTGCTAATGATCAAACAGTAACTGTTGTTAATTTACCAAATGATGAAATGAAAGGAAGAATTATTGGTAGAGAGGGTAGAAATATTCGAACAATTGAAGCCGTAACAGGTGTTGATTTAATTATTGATGATACACCAGAAGCAATTGTTTTATCAAGTTTCGATCCTTACCGAAGAGAAATAGCGCGTGTTACGATTGAAACATTAATTAAGGATGGACGAATTCATCCAACGAGAATTGAAGAATTATATGATAAAACATCTAAAGAGATGCGTGAAAAAGTTTTAGAATATGGTCAATCAGCGCTTTTTGAACTTGGAATTACCAAAATGGAGCCTGAATTAGTTGAATTAATAGGTAAACTTCATTTTCGAACTAGTTATGGTCAAAATGTTTTAAAACATTCAATTGAAGTAGCTGAGTTAACAGGTATTTTGGCAGCAGAAATTGGTGAAAATCAAACTTTAGCGAAAAGAGCTGGATTATTGCATGATATAGGTAAGGCTATTGATCATGAGATTGAAGGTAGCCATGTAACAATTGGTGCTGAACTAGCTAAAAAATATAAAGAAAATGAGATTGTTATTAATGCAATTGAATCACATCATGGTGATAAACAAGCAAATTATGTTATTTCTGAGTTAGTTGCAATAGCTGATACATTATCAGCTTCAAGACCAGGGGCACGAAATGATTCTTTAGAAAATTATATTAAAAGATTAGAAGAATTAGAAAGTATTGCTACTGATATTGAAGGTGTTGATAAATCATTTGCTGTTCAAGCAGGACGAGAACTTCGTGTTATTGTAAAACCGGAAAGTATTGATGATTTACATAGTTATAAAATAGCACGTGATATAAAAAACAAAATTGAATCAGAATTACAATATCCTGGTACTATAAAAGTAACAGTTATTAGAGAAATTCGTGCTGTTGAGGAAGCAAAGTAATTGTAAAATTACTTTTTTTCTTCTTATCTAGACAGTAAAATTTTTAATTTTGTTATTAAGTAATTGATAATATTTTATCTGTATGCTAAAATGGTAATAATAGATAGGTAGGAGGAAGACATATGGAGAAGTATGTTCCAGATATGTATCAACAAAGTATATATACAATTGATTATCAAATGTTGCTGGATAAAGGTATAAAATGTCTTTTGTTTGATTTAGATAATACTTTAGTTCCCGTAACTGATAGAAAACCTACTAAAAAATTGAAAGAATTATTTGATGATTTAAAGAATAAGGGGTTTAAAGTTATTATATTTTCTAACAGTCATCGTAAAAGATTAAAACCATTCAAAGAAGAATTGAATGTTGATTGTTGTGCATCAGCTAAAAAACCTTTTAAAGAAAAATTTTTATTAGTTTTAAACGAATATCATTATAATGTTAATGAAGTAGCAATTATTGGGGATCAAATTCTTACTGATATTTTAGGTGGTAACAAAGTTGGAATTTTAACTGTTTTAGTTAATCCAATTAGTAATAGAGATTTCCTTATTACTAAAATTAATCGTTTTCGTGAAAAACGAATTATGAAAAAATTGCGTGATAAAAATTTATTTTCTAAAGGTAGATACTATGAATTGTAAATGTATAGGATGTGGCATTAGTCTTCAAACTAGCAATAAACAATTACCAGGCTTTACACAAAATATTGAAGGTAAATATTGTGAACGTTGCTTTAGAATAAAAAATTATAATGAGTATCAAAAAGTAGATAAAACAATTGGCGATTTTTATAGTATAATTGATAAAATAAATGCAACTGATGATTTAGTTTTACTTGTTGTTGATATAATGAGTATGGGTAATGAACTTAAAAAGTTAATGTCTAAGTTAAAAAATAAACCTTTAATTGTTATTTCGAAACGTGATATTTTTTCATACAAAATAAAAGATCAAAAACTACTTGATTTAGTTTCAATACCATGCCTTGATAAAATTGTTATTAGCGCTAATAAAAATTATAATATTGATTTATTATTAGAAAAAATTAATTTTTATAAAAATAGTAAAAATGTTTATTTAGTCGGATTAACTAATTCTGGTAAGTCAACTTTGGTTAATAAGATGATTTACAATTATACAGATTTAGAATCAAACATTACAACAAGCATGTTACCTTCAACAACCCTAGATACAATTGAAATACAAATTAATGATAATTTAAATTTAATTGATACACCAGGTATTATTGATATGGGTAATATTAGTAATTATTTAGATAATAGTACTTTAAAAAGATTATTTATAAAACGTGAAATTAAACCTATAACTTATCAAATAAAATGTAAACAGTATTTTTTTATTGATAATTTTTTTAAAATCGAATGTTTAGAACCTTGTGATATGACATTTTATATTTCTAATCAATTAAAAATTAATAGATTATATAAAGATATACCTGTTGATTTTACTAAGACTGAGTTAATGACAACAGCAAATTGCGATATTGTTATTAATGGGTTAGGCTTTATAGCTATTAATAAAGATGTTAAAATAAATATTTATACTTATGATGATATTGAAATTTATATAAGAAATAAATAAAAGTATGTTAGGTTTTATTTATAATATTTTTAAGAAATCTTAAAAATATTTTTTAGTTATATATATTTTTAACTATAAGATTATTCTTGATTTTATTATATATAGAATGTATAATTATAATAGTAAGGTAGGGATATTTATGTTAGGTAACATAATTGGTTTTTATAATAATGAGTTATTAGTTAAATTAAGTGTAGATTTAAATAAGTTTCAAAATATTGTTAATTTGTATGTAATTATTCAAGATCAAGAACAAAAATATGTTGGTGAGATAATTAATGTTAAAGATGAAATTGCCTACATTTCTTTATTAGGTGAATTTCATGGTGAAAATTTTATACCAGGAATTTTAAAAAACCCATCCTTTTCAGCGAATGTTAAATTAATTTCTAAAGAAAGAATGAATTTGATTATTGGTATGAGCAACTATTCTGAAAGAACACATCTATATCTTGGAGAAAGCGCTCTATATGATGGTTTAAAAGTTGGAGTTTCAATTAATGATTTTTTTAGTAATCATTTTGCTATTTTAGGATCTACTGGTAGTGGTAAATCTAGTTGTTTATCTAGAATTTTACAAAATTTATTTGATAAACAACAGTCTATAGCTTATAAATCAAGTATTTTTATTTTTGATGCTTATGGTGAATATCATAGTGTTTTTAAAGCCTTAACTAATCGTAGTCAAGAAATAAATTTTAAGACTTATACAACTAATACTTATTTTGAGGATACTGATGTTTTAAAAATCCCTTTATGGCTTTTAGGGGTTGATGATTATGCTTTACTTTTAGGAGCAGAGAATACTAATCAATTGCCAATAATTGAAAAAGCTTTAAAATTAGTTACTATTTTTGTTAAAGGTGATCAAGAAACTATAAAGTATAAAAATGATATTATAGCTCGTTCATTATTGGAAATTTTATCAAGTGGAAAGGCTTCAACACAAATAAGAGATCAAGTTTTATCTGTTTTATCACGTTATAATACAAGTGAACTAAATTTAGAAACACCTGTTTTTCAACCAGGTTATACAAGGCCATTTAGACAATGTTTATTAATTGATGCTAGTGGTAAAATTAGAGATATGGAACTTATTATGAATTTTATTGAAGGCTTCTTAACAGAAGACTATGAATTAACCTTACCTGATGGTTCATTCACTTATACATTAGATGATTTAAAAGATGCTTTTGATTTTGCACTTATTTCAGAGGGAAGCTTGAAAAGTGAAAAAGTTTATGATGAATCTAATATACTTAGAATTCGTTTGCATTCTTTAGCTAATGGAAAAGAACGTGTATTCTTTGAATATCCAGAGTATGTTACAAAAACGCAATATATTAGAAATTTATTAACAGCCGAAAATGGGAAAAAAGCACAAATCATCAATTTTAGTATTAATTATGTTGATGATCGATTAGCAAAAAATATTGTTAAAATATATTCTAAATTATTGTTTGATTATGCTAAAGATGTAAGCAAAAGAAATGTTTTACCATTCCATATTTTCTTAGAGGAGGCCCATCGTTATATTCAAGATGATTATGATCGTGATATTTTAGGATATAATATTTTTGAGAGAATTTCTAAGGAAGGTAGAAAATATGGTGTTTTACTTGGTATGATATCACAACGACCTTCTGAATTATCTGAAACAGTTGTATCACAATGTTCTAATTTTATTATTTTTAGAATGGTTCATCCACGTGATATTAATTATATTAAGGATTTAATTCCTAATATGTCTTTAGGTTGGATAGCAAAAATTAAATATTTGCAACCAGGTACTAGCATTAGTTTTGGTACGGCATTTCACATTCCAACGATGATTCGTTTTGAAATGCCATATCCAGCTCCAGAAAATAGTAGTTGTGATTTAAGTAATATTTGGTTTGTTGATAGAAGATAGAAATATCTTCTTTTTTTGTTTTATTATAACATTAATTTTCTTCAAAAAATATTATAAGTATTTTATACTAAATATATATTAGAAAAAATAGATAGAAAATAAATAAAATATAAGAAAAGTAATGTTATAATACATAACGTATAGTAGTCTTAAGGAGCAGTGTATGAAAAAAAATAAAGGATTTACATTAATCGAATTACTAGCAGTAATAGTAATATTAGCCGTAATAGCTTTAATTGCGATACCAGGTATATTAAACATCATTTATAAAGCTAAATTATCAGCGGCTGAGGATTCAACATTAGGTGTAGTGTCGGCAACGGATAATTATATAGGAAACTTTATGGTAAAAAATGATGGTTCATTTCCTAGTGGAG
>CAYOYB010000019.1:0-2749 GCA_964408085.1 uncultured Muribaculaceae bacterium
CCCCCTGAAAGGAGCCTTATGGCTCCATTTTTTGTTTTTTTATTTTAAAGAGTTTGTTAGGTATCAGAAATGTTATAAGAATATTTATCAATAAAATATTGAAGTATGATATAATATTAACGGATAAAGAGAAAGAGATTACTTAAAAAATTCTAATAAAAGATGAAAGAAGTATATATATAACTTTTCTCAAAGATAATTAGCAAAAAGAATAGGATTAAGTAAACTACCAAATGATTTGTAGATTTAATGGAGGTATTGGTTATGTTACATAGAATGAAAATAAATGATAATGCTTTTGATAGAATGACAAGAGGAATTAAAAAAAGAGAATACAGGGTAAATGATGAAAAGAGACAATTAGTTAGATGTGATGATATTATAGAATTTGAAAAACTTTCAAATCCAGAAGAAACTATATTGATGGATGTTAAAAATATTGAAAAATTTGAAACGCTAGAAGAAGCGATATCTTCTCATTTTGATGAAGATTTTAGTAATCGACATACTGATGTTAAAAGCACAGTTGATTCATTTTATCAAAAAGGTTATTATACGGAAGAAGAGGTACGAGAAAGTGGAATAGTTGTATTTGAAATCAAAAAGCATAGAGTTGCCCACTTAAATGCTACAGCTTGTTATTTAAAAAAAGATGATAAAGTCTTAATGATTAAATTTTCAAAGAAATGGGGACAAGTATATGCTCCTCCTGGTGGTAAATTTGAAGAAGGAGAATCACCTTTAGATTGCATCATTAGAGAATATTACGAAGAAACTGGATTGAAGTTAATTAATCCTAGATTACAAGGCATATCATATTGGAAAGATTCAGCTGAGGGAATAATATTTGTATATACAGCTGAAGATTATGAAGGAAAATTATTATCTACATCTGAAGAAGGAGTTTTAGAGTGGGTAAAATTTGATGATTTAGAAAAGATAAATCAATTTGACCAAAATCAAAAATTTACTCCATATTTATTTAAAGATCAATTGTTTGAAGGAAAATTTATGTTAGATAATCAATGTAAAGTTTTAAAACATGAAATTAGAAAAATGTAGGTGATTTAAATTGAAAACACTAATGGTTGATATGGATGATGTTTTAACTTATGGTAATTTTTCTAAAATATTGGAAGATTATTTAGGATATAAGCCAGATTATAATAATATTAAGAATTATTATATACGGATATTTTAGAAGATAAAAAAGATGACTTTTTTAGTAAGTTCAAAGATATGGATATGTATGAAAATGTAACACTATTACCAGATTGCTACGAAATATTAAAAGAATTAAGTAAATATTATAAAATTTATATATGTACAGATTATATTTGGAGAGAAATAATAGAATATGCTGGAAATAATTTAAAGAATAAATACAATTTTCTATATAATAAATTAGACTTTATTGAACCAAAAAATTTTATTTTTGTTGGTGATAAGTCAGTTGTTAATTGTGATATTAAAATTGATGACAAAGTAAATAATATTGAAGGTGCAAAAACAAAATTGTTATTTACTGCTTGGCATAACAAAGATTTAACTGATGATGAATTAAAAAAACAAAATATAATTAGGGTAAATAACTGGAAAGAAATTGCTACAATTTTGTTAAATAATATTCATTAGAGTGTGATGAAATATGAAGGTTAGAAATAAGTTAGAAAGTATTGAAATAATTAAGGAGAAAAAGTTAAATTCTTTTCCTGAAAAATTATTTAAAGTAACTGATATAGAAGATATAAAATTATTTTTATCAGAATATCCAGCAGAATATTATGCTATTAGAAGTAAAGAGATTGTGGGATGTAAAAAGAATAATTTTAAAGTACCAAAAGATAAAGTGTTAGAAGAAATAAAGAATTTTAATTTATTTACAATAAATGTAAGTTCATACAATTATGTATCCGATTTGGTATTAATTGGGGATATTATGATTGGTAAGAATAATGAAGTTTGGTTTATTGGTTCAACAAATTCAAATGTTACTGGTAAAATGGCAGAACAATATCCAGATTTTAATTATTCTACTGATATTTTCGATAAGAGATTAAATAAAATTCCTCAATTTGATTTAATTTATAGTTATATAGTGGATCATGATTTAATGGATGTTATTGTTGAATTTGCTATTTACAATAAACCAGTAGGAATATATAAAGAACAAGTAATTATTTTTGAAATAAGAACTGAATTTTAGATATAATAGTGAAAGTTGAGCGTTTATCAATAAGAATATTGTATTAAAATATTAGGAGGTAAATATGGATAAGAGAGAAATTGCAGTTGTAGTTAGTAATGACAATAAAGATGTCAGCATAATAGAAACGATAGATGCAATTAAAAATGCAGGATTTAAAAATGTTTTTGTGCAATGGTACAATAAAGAATGGAATCCTACACAAGAAGAACAATTAAAATATATTAAAGAAAAAGGATTAAATGTCATTTTTGCACATTTAGGGTATCAAAATATAAATGATTTATGGCTTGAAGATGATAATGGCGATAAATTAGTTGATAGATATAAAAATGATATTAAAATTTGTAAAGACAATAATATTCCTATGGTTGTCATGCATCTAACAAGTAAAAGTGAAGCCCCTAAGTACAATGAAATAGGCTTGAAAAGATTACAAAAAATTGTAGATTATGCTGAATCATTAAATATAAAAGTAGCTTTTGAAAATACAAAAATAAAAGGTTATTTAGATTATGTAATTAAAAATATTCATAATGAAAA
>CAYOYB010000020.1:0-2430 GCA_964408085.1 uncultured Muribaculaceae bacterium
GTTTTGATTTACTATTAGTTTAAATTATGTTATAATACGAGTAACGCCGAGTTCTTCATCTAACAAGTTTTGATTTACTATTAGTTTAAATTATGTTATAATGAGCATTACAAAATAATCAAGATACTATTCGTTTTGATTTACTATTAGTTTAAATTATGTTATAATAGGATATACAAATTAAATAAGTTATGATATACTAATTTTGTAATATAATTTAAGCTAATAGTCCAATCAGAATTGACAGGAGAATAGATCGAACCTCTTGTGTTCACACTACGTAAGATCTCATTCTCCAAATTCTTTAAAAATTTAATATTCATATATGATATTTTATTACAAACTTACCAGAATGTCATCTGTTTTTCTGCGTTTTCACCTGTTTTCTTTTTATATTTCGAATTTTTGTAGTCAGTCTTTTCAATATTGACAGAAAGACTCCATTGTCTATCGGTTATATAAAATGCAGATATTGAACCTGTTGATGGAGCAATTAATTTTAAATTTCTTATATGAGATTCAGTTTTTTCATAGGTTACACAAGAACGAGCATATATCGAATTTTGCAACATAAAATATCCTAGGTTCAATAAATTTTTTCTGAAAGCATTTGCTTTTTTCATATCTTCTTTTTCTATTACAGGTAAGTCAAAACATACTATTAACCAGCCCATTCTATATTTACTCCTCATATTCTCTATTCCTTTGTTTATCTATATGCAAATATTGTGAATTAATATTCGGCAAAAATATTTTTGTTATATCAAATTTTAAATATGCATCTGCAATTTTTTCGATATAAATATCGACACTATCTACTAATTTATAACTTATATCATTTATTTTGATTCTATAATTTCTTAAACACTCTGCAAGAAACAATGACCAAATTTTAAAATCTTGTGTATTGTAGGATTCTTCATATTCTTGGACAAATTGATAAAAATAATAATCTATAAAAGGTCTATAAGGCTCCATTAAGTCATATACTAATGGAGTACTTTTATATTTTCCTAAATGATGAATTCCAAGTCCTGCAATCAAGCCATGTATTATTAATGAACGATAAATTAAAGTATTTATTACTGCATAACCATAGTTTAAACAACTATTTTCAAAATGTTCAGCATGCTCATGTTCTCGCTTTATTGGATTTCCAATTTCAATAAAATAGTTCTGCCAATAATATCTTGCTATATTTGCTTCATTTATAAGTGGACGATTAATTAATTTATATAAATTATGTTCTGTATTACCAATTAAATCGAGATTTTTTGCCTGATTTAAAACTTTACATTTTAATATTTCTTTCCAAAGAGCATTTATAAAATCTTCATTCTGGGTAATCTGATTATAAAAAACTTTCTGACGGACAATTCGCTCTAGCGGCAAACTCCAACCTGTAGGTTGATAACGATTATTACAATGTAAAATAACAATATTATTTTCTAACAGTTTTGCTAAACAATTATTCGTAAATATAATACCATGTGTCGTAATAATTACAGCTTTTATGTCTGCTATGGCAATCATTTTTGTTTCTTCATTAGGATATTTACAAAATAATAATCCTCTATCTGTTGACAAGGAACAATTTGGTGTAGTCAAATGAAGAATATGATAACTCATATTCTTCATTTAATAATTATTTATAAAAAATCAAATTTTATATCTTTTGAACTCTAAATTAACCAAAACTTTTGCATTTGTTAAAATTTCATTACCGGATGAATTTTCTATTTTGATTGTACCATCACTCATTATTGTTCTAACCTTAAAAATGCCCTCACGTACTATCTCTTTTTGTGGCTTTAGTTTTTCTTTTCCATTCTCATCTATTGTTGGATAATATATATTAGCTTCAAAGGATTTTGGAACACTTATAAGACAGCCTGAATAAAACATCTCTCCGCCATTATATAGTTTGCAACCAAGATTTATAATCTTATCTCGAACATCTGACATTTTGATATTTGAATAAATAGGCATAACTCTTACTATATCTTTTTTATCAAAATACAAAATTTGTCCTTTGTGGCCTTTAGAACGTTTAAATTGATGCATTGTTCCTTTTGTGCCAAAATCAACATATTCTCCAATTCTTTCCCTTCCATTTGAATCTTTTTCAATAGTTCCTTCTGAAACTATTGTGAGAACTTTTTTTACTTTAGTTTTCTTTTTGGGATGAATATAACTTTCAAGCATATTTACCCAATCTTTTGATGACATTTTTTCATTAAGTTTATCCAGTAAATCCTGTTTGATAACCTCATCAACAATAGTTTTTATTTTATTTTCTTTTTGGTCGATTGAAGAAATTGCAATTCTTTTTGTTATAAATGCACTATTACTATTATTGCGAATCCCATATATTGTTTCATCAGGTCTAATATTACTTTTAAGAGGCTTTTTATTTGTATATGGATATGG
>CAYOYB010000021.1:0-2064 GCA_964408085.1 uncultured Muribaculaceae bacterium
CTTGAGTTTGACAGTTAAAACGCGCTAAACCTTGTAATATAAGGCTTAACGCGCTTTTTTGATTGTTGTACACCAGGAAATATGAATTAAATATTTAAAATTTTTTTTATTTCAGATAAAGTTAAATACTTTCTAGATAAATCAATATTATAAATATTAGATAAATCTTTTATAATATTATTTGTAAAATTTTGTAAGTATATATCGTGCTCTAAATTATTGGAACTATAATTTTTTAATGAATTGATAATAGAACTAGTAGAGTACTTCCTGTTAGTTTTATACTCAATTAATCTTAATATTACTAATGATATGAAACAAGTAAGAAAATGTGCTTCAATATGCTCTTTAGTCCATACAAATACAGGTCTTGTTTCTAGGTTTGATTTAGTGATTTTAAATGATTCTTCAATTTTCCATAAGCCTTTATAAATATCTCTTATTTCTTTATCAGTCAAGTTTCTTTCGCTTGTAACAATAGAATAATATCCATCATATTTTTCTTCTTCTCTAATTTTCTCTAGTTTTAAAGATAATTCTAAACCTTTAGGTACTTCACCGGTTTCTTCATCAAATTTTATATTATTAATGTATTTAGTACATCCATAAGAAGTAGCTTGAGTATATTTGCCAGGGTTTTTAATTAAATCTTTTGCCTTTTTTATTGCGATTTCTCTTTCATGCTTTTGTCTATCAGCATACTTCTTAGAGTAATAAACCATTTGTTTTTGATATATTTGATAATTAACATTTCTTTTACCTTCTTTTTTTATTTTAACATTTTTAGCATAAACCCTAGATTTATGTTTAAAAATCACTGGCTTATCTTCGGATCTTAATATATTTCCTTTATCATCTTTAATCACCTCTGTATAAGTGAGTAAATTGCCATCGTCATCATAAATATAATCATTAGTAAATTCAGATTGATCTAAAGCCCAAGTCTTAAATTCCTTGTCTGCACCAATAATACTTTGACCATATACATAACCATCGTGATTGGTATGTTCATCATCATTTTTGCCAGCAATAAACACAGTATTATCAGAAGTGTTTTGACCACGGTCAGCAACTATAATAGTCCTGTCAATATCAAATTGATTTTTAGTCTTTTTCAAAGTTGGGCGCATCATTAATTTTTCAGATTCATTTCCAGGAAATAAATCATAAGATAAAGGTATTCCATTTTTGTCCATCAATAATCCCATGCCAATAATAGGGGTTTTTCTGTGTTCTTTAGAAGGGCCTTTTTTTCTGTGACCTTTTTCTAAGATAGTTCCTTTCTCATCAATCAAATCATCATCATTATAGGATATTTCAAAATAATAGTTTGTAGTATCATAATAAGTTATAGTAGTGTCTCTATTATAAGAATCCTTTGTTCGAATCCAAATGGATTTAATTATATTATCTTTTAAAGATTCAAAATAATCTAAGCTACGATATAAATCTTTTAAAGAAAAATCAAATTTTTCAAAAAATAAATCTTTATTATTATAAGTTTCATTTTTACTAGAAGGATACAATATTCTAGAAAAAACTAATAATTTCATAATTTCATCTAAAGAAAATTTGATGTTTAGAGTAGATTGTTTTTTATTAAGGACTGAAGAGATGTCCAATTCATTATAAATTTTTTTAAGAATAATATACCCCAAATTTTTTTGATGAGAATTTTCATCAATAGTTTTAGTATTAATATTTTTAATTGTATAATCTTTAATTTGTTCACTATTTTTTTCTTTAGCTAATTTTTTAAAATACTCAATTGGATTGTCATATTTATTTTCTAATTCATCAAGGAATCCAATATTTTCAATTGTTTTTTGTTTTACTTTGCCATTTTCATCTCTGTAACCCTGTACAAATGAAAGGAAATATCTTCCTTGTCTGTTTAAAGTTTTCTTTAAATACATAATATCAAATCCTTACTATAAATATATTATATCATACGTGCACGGACGTACACAACAACAAAATGATAAAATCTTGACAAAATAAAAACCTTATACTAAAAGGCTAAAACAAATATTGATAAAAAGGTAAACTGTCAAACTTCGGAAT
>CAYOYB010000022.1:0-1783 GCA_964408085.1 uncultured Muribaculaceae bacterium
GATAGTGTGAAAAGTTTTATGGAAAACTAGTCATGCTAGATGAAAAAGATATTAAGATGAAAATCTTGATATAAATCTAACAAAAAAAGATAGGAAAAATGATCTTTGGCAATAGAATTAATAAAAAAATGCATGATAAAACCAAGTTAAGCCAGATGTTTTAAAAATTCTGCTTAACAATAGGTGTCAGAATATTTGTAACCAAGATTTAGAAGTTCAATCCATTTGTTGGGCATATTGGAAATATTATTAAGTTCATTAAGTTCAACAGGAGTTTTCCAATCTAGAGCTTTATTAGGTCTAAGAAAATTATTGTAAGTAGCAAATAAGACCATATAAGAATTGGCATTATCAAGAGAAGAAAAACCACCTTTAGGACGATAATAATACTTTAAAGTACGATTAAAACGTTCAATAATTTGTTTTTCAGAACGATATTCTTTAGAAATATCATCAAGATTTGTAAGGCCAATAACCTGATAAAGCTCGAAAGGAAGACCATTTTGGCACCAATATTGAACAGCTACGTTGTAAATAGGATTACCATCAGAGATGACTTTTAAAGATTCAGGTAAGGTATCATACTTAATTAAGGTAGAATAAGCAGCTTTGATAGAAGATAAAGAATCTCTTTTCTCATAAACACGATAAGAAGTAACAATTTTCTTAATAGCATCAAAATAAAAGAAAATGTAAGCAGTTTTACCAAGAATTTTGATGTAGGTTTCATCTGCGGCGATCTTATCAGATAATTCATAGGGATAAAACTCTAAAACAGGATGAACAATTGAAGAAGCAGCTTTGCAATAATTTTCAACAGTTTTATAAGAGATATAAACCTCATGAACATCTTGCAAAATAGAAGCAGTCTGCCTGTAAGAAAGACCATAATTAACGTGATAAGTAAGACATAAGCCAATAATATACTCTGAAGAATAAGCTCTAGATAAATCGATAGGAGATTTAATAAATTCACGATAATCCTTTTGAAGAGAAGGAAAGTCAATATTGAATTTACGATAGATGTAACGAAGCTTAATTTTAGTGGGATTTTCTTTATAAAGTTTTAAATCATGAGCATTTAAAGAAGATTTATTTTTAAGATAAAAAGGACATTTGTCGTTTCTACAAAAATAAACATCAAAGTCTTCACGAGAGATTCTGTGATCTAAAATATGTCTACAATGGGGACATTTAAGAACAACATCTTTATCTTTGTTAGGATTAGTAGAAAAAATATGAGAACAAACTTTGCATTCAAATTGATTTTGCTTACCAGTATTATCATAAAGATAATCTTTAGGAGCACCACAACAAGGGCACTTAACATCAATAGAAATAGTTTTACCATTCCTACGTTTAATAGGTTTAATGTTATTATCTTTAATAAGTTGTTTATAGTCTTTGTGTTCAATAGTAACAAATGGTTCAATAATAACGGGTTCATCAACATTAAATAAGCGATATTTAGCATCTTGGGGTTTATCATCAAGATGATTAGTTTCGTCAACTTTAATGAATTTGGAAAGAAAAATGATAATTTTCCAAATAAATTTATTAATTCTATTTAAAAATTTAATAAAAAGTGATAAGATTTTAGACATGACATATACCTCGTTTTTATAGTGGAATTGTTCTAAAATCATTATAGATGTATATGTCATTTTTTGATAGATAAAAAATGAAATTCTATATAAAAAATCACTCAAAAAAGGGAGTGATTGATAAAAATGTAAAAATTCATTGAAATATAAAGAAAAAATTGGTAGATGTTGTATAAACT
>CAYOYB010000023.1:0-1740 GCA_964408085.1 uncultured Muribaculaceae bacterium
AAATAGCTCTTTTTTTCTTTATATTTTAAATTTATATTGACATAGACCAATAAAAGTATTTGGTTTCAATGCTTTTATTGAACAAATTAAATTTAATATTTTTTATCCAATAAAAATTTATAAGTTAATTATATAAAATTTTGCATATCAAAATTAAGCATACGGAGTATGCCTGTTTGTGATGTTATGTTGATTGTGTTCTTCATAACTAACCCTATCATTTCTACCAGAGTTTTACTCTAACATTCCTTCGTTCAATTTATGAAGAAAAGGTGGTATGCTCATGCTTTCTTGAACAGGGTCAAAGCCCTAATGGAGGTGCCTAGCATTATTATTCCACCTTATTCACTATATTAAGCAGCAATTTGTTGTTCTCTATATTCACCTAACACCTTGCTGGAATTATACTCTTGTTTATTTGTTACTAAATAATGTAGTATTCTTAAAAATTTCATTGCAACAGCTACTAATGCTTCAGTTCCTTTTAAAGGATTCTTTTTTCTTGTTTTAAAGTATTCAAATAATTCTTTAAATTCATCATTATTAACTACTAAACTTAATGCTATTTGATAAAGTGTATATCTTAAGAATGGTCGTCCTCTTTTAGTTATTACAGTTTGTCCTTTTTTCTTTCCTGAACTTTCTTCTTTAAAATTATATCCTGCATATTTTCTTATTTGTTTCCAGTTTTGAAATCTAGATATATTACCTAATTCTCCTATTAAATCAGCAGCAAAAATATCACTGATTCCTTTTATTGATGTTATATACTTTGTTTCTCCTAATTTTTCTAATGCTTGAGACATCTGACTTTCTATATATTCTAAATTATTTAAGATGTTTTTATATTCTTCTAATAAAAATTTAATATTAGTTTTTATATAGCTAATATCATTTGTAATTCCTATTGTATTTTGGGCAAAAGTATAAAGTGCTATTATTTTCTTTTTAGATATTCGCCTTTTTCCATTTGCTACTTTAGTATTATCTCTTAATGTTTCAATATCTACTGATAAAATATCTTCTGGTAATGGATATTTTGATAATATTTGCATTGCTCCTTTACCAGATATATCTTTAAACACACTTTGAAATTCTGGAAAATACTGATCTAAAATACAAATAATTTTATTATTACAATGAACCTTATTTCTTATCCATTCTTGTCTATTCGTTGTTAATATTCTTAAATCTGCATATGTACCTTTAGGAATATACATATCATGATATCTTCCTTCTTTTATTAAATTTGCTATTGTTAATGCATCTTTTTTGTCATTCTTAGTAGGCGTATTGTCATCTAATTCTTTTGCTTTTTTTACGTGATTAGACATAACATTTACTACATAAAATCCAGCATTAACTAAAAATTTAATTAGTGCTGAACCATACGAACCAGTTGGTTCCATACCAATAATTACTTCTTTTAAACTATTTTTAGATTTAATATCATTTATCTTGTTCTCTAGCATTTTAAAGTCAATTATGTTATTATTAATTGGGAACGGTTTGCAAAATTCTAAACCATATGGTGATATTATTCTAGCCCAATGGGTTTCTTTTGCTATATCTATTCCAACTATGATATCTACGTTGCGAATAAATTTTAATCGTTCTACTTGTGATTTTAACATGTTAAAAACCTCCTTAAATATATTTTAGATTTGTTACACCTAAATTATATTTGGAGGTTTTTTATATGTCAAACCTTATATTTTTCTTCTCCACAGGAATGCTTTC
>CAYOYB010000024.1:0-1684 GCA_964408085.1 uncultured Muribaculaceae bacterium
TGTCCCAACTTTAAAATAATTGTTCTCTAAAAATCAAATAATAAATTTATTATTAAGATTTTTAGGAGGATATATGAGAAAGGTAGAGTTGAGAATGAAAGAGTTAAATAAATATGAGATTATTAAAGAATTAGTTGATCATAATGGAAATAAGATTCGTGCGAAAGAAAAACTAGGATTATCTATAAGACAGATAAATAGATTGATAAAATTATATAAAGAGAAAGGTAAATCTCGGTTTCGTACATGGAAATCGCTCCAGAAAACCAGCCAAATCCTTAGATAAATCTTTCTCAGATAATATTATACTCCTTTATCAGAAAAAATATAACGGTTTTAACTTTAAACATTTTTACGAGTATCTTATTGAAGAAGAAAATATTAATGTTTCATATACTTTTGTCTACACAACATTAATGAATAAAGGTATTCGTTCACCCAAAGCTAGAAGAGCTACCAAAAGACGATTAGCCAAAGAAAAACTAAAGAGAGAAAAGAAATTACAAAATAAAACAGAAGAAGAAATTGAAGTTATTGTTAATAACGAAGTTGCTTTAGAAGATTCTCACCCAAGAGGTGAAAAACCTAAATATTTTGGAGAAGTAACTGAAATGGATGGTTCATCTCATCTGTGGTTTGGAGATAAGAAATCTTGTCTACATCTTGCTACAGATAAAGCTACAAATCATATAGTTGGAGGATACTTTGACTGGCAAGAAACTTTAAAAGGATATTATAATGTATTTAAACAGATACTGGAAGATTATGGAATTCCATATCAATTCAAAACTGATAATAGAACTGTATTTAATTATAATAGGCTCAACGAAGATAAACGAACGTCGGATAAAGATGTGTTAACACAATTTGGATATGCTTGTAAACAATTAGGAACTAGCATTGATACGACAAGTGTATCACAAGCAAAAGGACTAATTGAAAGAGATAACGAAACATTTCAAGATAGACTAATAAATGAATTCAAGTTAAATAATATAACAACAATTGAAGGCGCAAATGAATATTTAATAAAAATATTTATTCCTAAATTCAATAAAAAATTTGCATTAGATTATAAAAAATTTAAATCTGTATACGATGTGTCGCCATCAGCAGAAAAAATTAATTATACTCTAGCAGTTTTAACTCCAAGAAAAATAGATAATGGAAACAGCATAAAATTCAAAAACGAATATTACCAACCTTATGAAAATAGTGAATTAAAATGTTTTAAATCAAAGACGGAATGTCTTGTAATTCAAGCATTTAATGGTGAACTATTAGTAACAATTGGTGAAAAAGTATATGAATTAAGAAAGCTAGAAAAACATGAGAAATATTCAAAAGAATTTGATATTGCACCAGAAATAAGAAGTGAAAAGAAAAAATATATTCCCCCAATGAGTCATCCGTGGAAACTAGTATCTTTCAAGCAACAAATGAGAAAAGCACATACCGAACGAGTATATGCTTAAAGCCCAGATACAAATGTATCTTACAAAAAAATCTTTCACCTAAAAATATTATAGGCAGAAAGATAAAAAAATATACAAAAAAATCTTGAGCCTGCCTCCGCGGCGAGCGGAAAGACTCAAGATTGAATATAATAAAATATTCAATTTAGCGGAAATATTTTTCCGTTAATGTTTAGAAATTTTTGGGACATTTTCAAAAATTATTGACA
>CAYOYB010000025.1:0-1607 GCA_964408085.1 uncultured Muribaculaceae bacterium
GTATGATTATTTTATGATAATGTCTTAAGTAATAACTTTTGAAAATGTCTCAAATATAAAAATTAGACCTATACCAAAAAATATAGTATAATTAGTATAGATAACATATTATGTTGATATTTGGAGGTATAGATGAGAAAGGTTGAATTAAGAATGAATGAACAATATAAATATGAAATAATAAAAGAATTAGTAGATCACAAAGGTAATAAAAATAGAGCAGCTCAAAAGCTAGGAATAACTAGAAGACAAGTTGATCGTTTGATTAAAAAATATAATGAGAAAGGTAAATCTGGCTTTATACATGGGAACCGTGACAGGAAACCAGCCAAAAGCATAGAAAAACCAATCTCTGAATCTATTATACTACTTTATCGTAATAAATATCAAGGGTTTAACTTTAAACATTTTCAAGAATATTTAGAAAGTGATGAAAATATTAGAGTTTCATATACTTGTGTTTATCATACTTTAATGAAAGCAGGCATCACATCACCTAAAATTAGGAAAAATACGAAAAAAAGAATTGTAAAAGAAAAACTTGATGCAGAGAAAAAATTAGAAAATAAAACAGAAGAAGAAATTGAAGTAATTGTAAATCATGAAGTTGCACTTGAAGATTCTCATCCAAGAGGAGAAAAACCAAAATATTTTGGAGAGATAACTGAAATGGACGGCTCAATACACCTTTGGTTCGGAGATAAAAAGGCTTGTCTTCATCTTGCAGCAGATAAAGCTACAAATACTATTGTTGGTGCATACTTTGACTGGCAAGAAACTCTTAATGGCTATTATACTATTTTTAAGCAAATACTTGAAAATTATGGGATTCCATCGAAATTTAAAACAGACAATAGAACAGTTTTTAATTATAAACTACTTAACGAAGATAAGCGTACTTCAGATAAAGATGTATTGACTCAGTTTGGCTACGCTTGTAAACACTTTGGAGTTGATATTGAAACTACAAGTGTATCTCAAGCTAAAGGACTTATAGAACGTGATAATGGTACATTTCAAGATAGATTGGTTAGTGAACTTAGACTAAACAATATTACGACTATTGAAGAAGCTAATAAATATCTAATAGAAATTTTCGTACCTAAATTCAATGCACGATTTGCCTTAGATTATAAGAAATTTACATCTGTATACGAAAGTAAGCCTTCAGCAGACGAAATCAATTATACATTGGCTATATTAACACCCAGAAAACTTGATAATGGAAATTCAATTAAATACTATAATAATTACTATCAACCTTATGAAAATGGCAATTTAAAGTGTTTTAGAGCTAAAACAGAGTGCTTAGTAATCAAGGCATTTGATGGAGAATTATTTGTTACCATTGGTGAAAAAATTTATGAATTAAGAAAATTAGAGACACATGAAAAATATTCTAAAGAATTTGACGAAATACCACCAGAAAAAAAGGAAAGAAAAAAATACATTCCTCCAATGGGTCATCCATGGAAGTTAGAAGCATTTAAAGCTCAAATTCAAAGAGCTCATTACGAAAGAAAATATGCATAAATTTATATTTTCCAATATAAAAAAAGTATAAAAAGCGGGATTTTTAATCCCGCAAATGTTTAAAAATTTTTGAG
>CAYOYB010000026.1:0-1577 GCA_964408085.1 uncultured Muribaculaceae bacterium
CTCCTTGTATAATATATTAGGGTTTAAAGTTTACCCAAAACTTTATGTTATGTCACTTTCGTGATATAATTTATTAATTAACACTGTGGACTCTTATTTCTCCTTGTAGTTTTACTACTGAAGAAAGAATATTGCCACAGTTTTATTATTAATTGGTAATTAGTTAGATAAGACTTTGATCTTTCATTTCACGCAAGGTTACAAGTAATAAAACTCGTTGGATCTTGTCACAGTTGTTGATAAATTTTATTACAGGAGGTAAACACTATGGTTTACATCGGCATTGATATTGCCAAATTAAAACACTTTGCTTCTGTTGTTAGCTCAGATGGTAAAGTTATCGTAAAACCTTTTCCTTTTGAAAATTCTCGTCAAGGTTTTATGAAATTACTTGAAGAAATTGAGAATTTTCAAGAACCACTAATTGGATTAGAATCTACTGGTCATTATGCTGAAAATCTTATTCAGTTTTTATATGAACGTAATTATTCAATTGCAGTAATTAACCCTATTCAAACTGATTCTCTTCGTGATTCTAACATTAGAAAAACTAAGACAGACAAGATTGATACTATGTTAATCGTTCAATGCTTAATTTTAAAAAAATATTCTCTAGTTTCATCTAAAAATATTGATATGATTAAGCTTAGACGTCTTTCTAGGTTCAGGCTTGAAATGGTACAACAGCAAACTAGAATTAAAACACAATTAACCGCTTGCCTAGACATTGTCTTTCCAGAATTAGCACGCTTTTTTAAGGGTAACTTACATCTAAAAGTAACTTATGCTTTACTTGAAAAATATTCTTCTGCTAAGGCTATTCGTTCTGCTAGAATTGATGGTTTAACTAATTCACTTTACAACAATTCTCATGGTAGATACAATCAGGAAAAAGCCTTGCAATTAAAGAATTTAGCTAAAGAAAGTGTTGGGCTTGATAATCCTGCTATTGAATTACAAATACAATGCTTAATTAAACAACTATATTTATATCAAAAGCAAATTAAAGAAATTGATATTAGCATTATGACTCTTATGAAAATCATAAACTCACCTATACTTACAATACCTGGTGTTGGTTATACTTTAGGTGCAATGATTATTAGCGAAATTGATAACATCAAAAAATTTAGCAACCCTTCTAAATTGCTAGCATTTGCTGGTTTAGATCCAGTTGTTAAACAATCTGGAAATTTTCAATCCGACTCATTGAAAATATCTAAACGTGGCTCTACCTACCTTCGCTATGCAATCTATAGAGTTGCTTTTCTTATTATATACAATAATGAGACTTTTCACAACTACTATCTTGACAAGCGTTCTCAAGGTAAAAACCATAGAGTAGCATTAGGTCATGTTTGTAACAAATTAGTTAGAATTATCTTCAAGATTTTAACTGATGATATACCTTTTAATTTAAGCTAACAATGAAATTTTCAAAGTACATATTTACATTATCTAACAGTTTTAAAAAATGAATTTTGAAACTGTTATTAGTCATGCAAATTTTTATCTATACAAAATTATTAAAAAAATTTTAATAATTCTATTGACAATTAATAGTTAGTCTTAATATA